>CAIOTH010000001.1 GCA_903861145.1 uncultured Bacteroidota bacterium
CATTAGAAGTAACGGCTAACCGCCAGTTAGAGACTATTTCGCTTAGTGCATCCTCCAAAACCCTGGGCACCGCAGTTATAGTTGGCGAAAAACAATTGATTGTCAAAACATCGGAAAAAACCGTTTTTAATGTGGCCGAAAGCCCTGTGAACCAAACCGGTACTGCCGAAGACGTATTGCGCAACATGCCCGGGGTAAGTGTTGACCAAAAAGGAAACATAACTATTGTGGGCAAACAAGGTGTAAAGGTACTAGTTGATGGCAGGCCCAATGCGCTTGCACAAAGTGATTTGCCCAGCTTTTTAAAATCGGTGCCTGCCAGTAGTATTGAAGCCATTGAGTTGATTACAAATCCATCGGCTAAGTATGATGCCGAAGGCAATGCCGGTATTATTAATATAAAACTGAAAAAGGGGAAGGCCGATGGTTTGAACGGTTCTATTTCGGCGGGCTACGGAATATTGGATAGGTACAACGGAAATTTTAATATTAACTATCGCAAAAACAAAATTAATGTGTTTGCCAGCTATGCCGGTAACTATTCAAAAACGGGTAACCATTGGATTGAAAACAGGATAATTACCCTGAACGATACTACCAGCCACTATAATTTTGACAGCAAGGGAATTGAACAAAGTTTCAGTAATAGCCTAAAGGCCGGACTCGATTATTTTTTAGATAATAAGAACACTATTACCTATACCGCTAGTGGTAATTACCGGCAAGGACATTGGTTAAGCCATGCGGTTTCGCAAAATATTGATGCATTTCAAAATGAATTGGCCCAGTACAGCAGCACTGATGATGAGCACAGCTATAATTTTGCTGTAACCAACGATATTGCTTACAGCAAAAAATTTGACAGCACTGATAGAGAACTTGACGTTGATATTAACCACACTTACGTAAGCGGAAACAGGAACGCCTCACTCAACTCGCTTGCTTACGACCCATCAGGTAATTTTGATGCGACAAATAGTTTATACCGTCGTACAACTTCTGGCAATAACATTCATAACCTTATAGTTCAGGTTGATTATGTTCATCCACTTAAAAGGCTGCCGGGTTATAAAATAGAAGCCGGGGCTAAAAACGAAACAACCATTAACAACAACATTTTTAACGCCTACAACCTAGTAAGCAATGTTGAAACAAAAGACTCTCTACTCAGCAACAGCTTTAATTATACCGAGAACATAAGCGCCGTTTATGGTATAATGAGCGGTAGTTATAAAAAATGGCTTCAGTATTCGGGCGGTTTGCGAGGTGAGTATACTTTTATAAGAAGCAACGATAATTCGGTGAACAAAAGTTACCCGAGTATTTTTCCGAGTGCAACCATCGCAGCAGCCTTTAACGATACGCAAAACCTGAGTATTAGCTATAGCCGGCGGGTACAAAGGCCACAGTTCAGGCAAATAAATAATACCATTTCGTATATCGACCAATATACTACCTGGCAGGGCAACTCATTTTTGCAACCTGCTTTCTCTGATATCATTACCGCCAATTACTCGGTTAGCGTAGGCAAGCACATGTTTTCGCTGGAGGCCAGTGGGAATTTTCAAAACAATATTTTTATTGAACCATCGCATGTTGATAGCATGCACATTACACGTGGTGGCGTGGCCAACGGTGGAACGGCCAAAGTTTTCAACTTTACGTTTTACGCTAAATTTCACTTAAGCAGTTGGTGGGATGCGCAGGTGAGTCAATCGTATGCCTACACAGCATACGGTTTTAAACAAGGTATTAATCTGGCCCCAATTGCAGGCCACTCGTATAACCTGTGGATTGAAAACGATTTTAAGTTTTGGAAAAATGCCGATTTTGAGGTGGGTGGTTGGTTCAATAGCAAGGGTGTAAATCCGCAGGGTTTAATATTTCCGGTTGGTGGCCTGCATGCAAGCTTTAAAAAATCTTTCCTAAACGATCACCTTACTGTTGCACTATCGGCCCAGAATATTTTGAATACCCTAAAATGGAGCTGGACAGTAAATAATACCGGGTTAATTACACAAGGCAGCTGGCAAGAACTTAATCGCGTGCTTATGCTAACACTTACCTATAAGTTTGGCTCGAATGGCAATGCCATAGAAAGAAAAAACCATGATGAAAATGACCGCCTTGACGGCGGAGGCGGAGGCCGGGGTTAAAGATTAGGTTTTAGAGGGGGCCAGAAATTAGGTCAGAAGCAAAGAAAACTGTAAAAGGGGGTATTATTGAGACCCCCTCTTGTATTAATATACTGACAATCAATTAAATATATTTTAAAGTGATACCCCCCCTCTACAACTAAGTCAATTGTTATTTCGTTTTCAATAATTGCTCACGCTGTTCTGCAACGCGTTCGCTTTTGATGTATTCGTCGAACTCCATCTCTTTGTCAATAATTCCTTTAGGTGTAATTTCGATTACCCTATTGGCAATGGTTTCAACTAATTCATGATCGCGCGAGGTAAACAGGGCGGTTCCTTTAAAGTCACTTAAACCATTGTTAAGCGCTGTAATAGATTCCAAATCGAGGTGATTGGTAGGTTCGTCAAAAATCAAAACATTGGCACGCATCAACATCATGCGCGAAAACATGCATCGCATCTTTTCGCCGCCCGATAATACGTTGCATTTCTTCAACACCTCTTCGCCCGAAAACAACATACGTCCTAAAAATCCGCGGATAAATGTTTCGTCTTTTTCGTCGGGCGAATATTGCCTTAACCAATCAATCAGGTTGGCATCAACGCCTTCGAAAAAGCGGGTATTATCATTGGGTATATTAGCGCAGTTAGTGGTAACGCCCCAGCTAAAGGTGCCTTTGTAATCCTTATCCTCGCCGGCTAGTATTGCCAGGAAAGCCGATACCGCAATGCTATGGCCCAACACGGCAATCTTATCTCCTTTCTTAACGTTGAAGCTCACGTTTTTGAACAGCACCTCGCCATTTACCGTTTTTGAAAGGCCCTCAACATGCAAAATTTCATTACCGGCTTCGCGAAGCACATTGTTGAACTGGATGCCCGGGTATTTACGGCTTGAAGGTTTAATATCTTCCAGGTTGATTTTATCCAAAGCCTTTTTACGACTGGTTGCCTGGCGGGATTTACTTGCATTGGCCGAGAACCTGCGGATAAAGTCCTGCAATTCACGAATCCGGTCTTCAGCCTTTTTGTTTGAATCCGCTTTCTGCTTGGCAACTAATTGCGATGACTGATACCAGAATGAGTAGTTACCACTGTAAATAGTCATTTTGCTATAATCGATATCTACCACATTGGTGCAAACCGCATCTAAAAAGTGCCTATCGTGACTTACCACCAAAATGATACCTTGATAGTCGGCTAAGAAGTCTTCTAACCAATTGATAGTCGTAACATCCAAATCGTTGGTAGGCTCATCTAAAAACAGAATGTCGGGATTACCAAACAGGGCCTGGGCAAGTAGCACACGTACCTTTTGGTTACCGTCAAGCTCTTTCATCAGCTTGTTATGAAGGCTCTCTTTAATACCCAGGTTACTCAACAACTCGGCTGCTGAACTTTCGGCATTCCAGCCATCCATTTCGCCAAAGGTATTCTCTAATTCGCCAGCCCTTACGCCATCTTCTTCGGTAAAATCACCTTTGGCATAAATTGCCTCGCGCTCCTGCATTACCGCCCACAAGGTTTTATGACCCATTAGCACGGTTTGCATAACCGGGATTTCATCAAACTCAAAGTGGTTTTGTTTCAACACTGCAACGCGCATACCTTTCGAAAAGGTAACCTGGCCCGTGGTAGGGTCAACATCGCCCTGCAAAATTTTAAGAAACGTGGACTTGCCGGCACCGTTAGCTCCTATTATACCGTAGCAATTGCCACTTGTAAACTTCAAATTAACGTCTTCAAACAAAATGCGCTTACCGTATCTTAACGATAGGTTATTTACTGTAATCATGGTATAGAGATATTGCTACTATGCTAAAAAGAGGTGCGAAAATAAAGTTTTAAGAACGAAGCGCAAGGTTTTAAATAAGATATAGATTTATTAGGCAACCCTTCGGTCTTTTTAACAATCATAACTGGCGTTGGGAAAGTTGTTTCGAATTACTAAATTTACCTAGCGATTGATGTATTATCAACTTTCAACCAAAACTGAGTGTCATGAAAACTAACTTTACAAAAGTGTGCCTTTGTATTGCACTAATTTGCTCATTTACTTTTTCTCAGGCGCAAGTTGCCAATGCGGCTCCGGTAAAAAGCAATAGCGAACAATTGCATGACCAACAAGTTAAAAAGGCCAATGACATTACTACGAGAATAGCTTCAGCAATTAATATAACCGAGGAGCAAAAGACCAAACTACAAGCTTCAATGCTTGAAGCCATGGTAAAATTTAACGACGCCGTATTGAAGGCAAAAAAAGAAGATGAGGCGCGTTTACCAAGCCTAAACCAGGAACTGCTAACTGATATTAACGCCCGTCTTAAAACAATACTGACACCTGAGCAGTTTAAGACTATGATGGATAAAGAGCAATCCAAATAACCCTCATAACACAGGTTTTTCTCTATCTTATTTTTAGTGGCGCTAAACCAAGGGCTTGCAGTTTGGTATTGAGTTTACCCATATAATCGTTTAGCACATCCCATCTCGAACCAAATTGTTCAAACAATACAGGCAGTTGTTCAACCGCCTTTTCGCATTGTCTTGCCGGCGCTACATCGGCGGCCTGAAGTATATTGAAAAGCTGCTCGGCCTGTTCGCGTATGGAGTTTAAACTTGGGTCTTTACTTCCTTCGGGGGTAACTTGTAATGTTATTAATCCTTTTGATACCTCATTTAATTCTGCACTTAGGGTATCGTTTACTTTAGGCAATAGAAGCCTTATTTGTGCCTGCAATTTATTAAGCGATTCAGTTGCCTGTATCATGTTTTTTCTTTGCTGGTAACACTTCATAGATAAATCGTACTGCTTCTTTAAATCAGCAGATGAAGCTTTAACCCTGGGATCCATGACCAAATAAAAAGATTGCACTACTTCAGCACTACCCGCACGCAACCTGACAGTATATATACCCTGCGTCATCCAGGGTGAAGTAGGATCAGGCGCTGTGTTTTGATAAATTGCTGAGATAGGATATGTAGCGGGAACATTAAGCGGCTCGTAATGCATATCCCATAAAAACCTATGTGCCCCTGGTTCGGCCGAAAGAATTTGCTGCGGGCGAATCCAGTATAGCGGAATGTTTACATCCGGAATTTTATACAAGGTATCGTGATTACTAAACCGGCGTACTAACATACCATCGGGCGAATAAATTTCGAGCGTAACGTTTTCGACTTTATCTTTTAAATAATAATCAATAACTGCACCATCAGGTGGGTTTTGCCCAACAGGTTCATCCGGTGGCACGGGGGTATCAGGATTCATATCCCATCGAACCCTGTATGCCGGGGCCGGCCCATATAAAATTACCGGCTTAGCTGCCATGTCAGATGTAAGTTGCCTTAAAGGAGATATGTCGTCCAGTATCCAAAACGAGCGGCCGTGTGTGCCTACAACCAAATCGTTGTCCTTAACTACTAAATCGCGTATAGAAGTTGCAGGCATATTTAACCGCAACGATTGCCAATGCTCGCCCTCATCTGCCGAGAAATAAACGGCACGTTCTGAACCCGCGAAAAGCAATCCCTTTCTACGCGCATCTTCCCTCACAACATTTATGGGATCGGTTGGTAAACCATTTACAATTTCCTTCCATGTTTTTCCGCCATCGTTCGTTTTAAAAATATGCGGATGCATATCATCGCACCTAATCCGGTTTACGGCAACATAAACTGTATTGACATCGGTATGGCTGGCATCCATCATTGATATTTTGCTCCATGACGTAATGGCTGGCGGGGTAACGTTGCTCCAACTTTGGCCGCCGTTACGAGTAACCTGAATCAGCCCATCATCAGTTCCTGCCCAAATGGTATTACTATCAATCGGAGAAGGCGCAATTGAGTAAATAACCCCACGCTGCGGCATGTTTTTCATGTTGCGCGATGCATAGATTCCCACACTTGCCGGTATTTCATAACTGGTACGGGTCAGATCGGGGCTTATTTCAGTCCATGAATTGCCTCCATCGTAGGTTTTAAAAAGTACGTTGCCTGCATAAAACATCAGGTGCGGATTGATGGGTGAAAATATAATAGGTGCAGTTCGAATAAACCGGTATTTGCCAGAGCTTCCCTGAGACGGAGAAATATCTTGTATCTGCCCCGTACGTTTGTCGTACCGTGTAATTTTACCACCATAGATAATATTAGGATCTAAAGGGTCAGCGGCGACATAGCCCCATTCTTCGGCACCCACCGAGTGCCAATCGCGGAAGGAAATTCCCCCATCATTGCTTCGCGAGGCGGTACCAATAGAACCACTCTCCTGCTGCGCACCGTACACGTTATATGGAAAAGCGTTATCGGTACTAACATGATAAAACTGGGCAGTAGGTTGATTATACCACGAGCTCCAGGTTTGCCCACCGTTCACAGTAACCACAGCACCCTGATCACCAGCCAATAACATGATGTCAGTGTTCTCAGGATTAATCCATAACCGGTGCGAATCATCGCCTCCGGGTGCACCTTTAACACCGGTCCAGGTTTTTCCGCCATCGGTTGATTTCCAAACTACAACATTAACTGAGTAAACTATATCCGCGTTTTTGGGGTCGGCTTTTATCTCAGCAAAGTCATTGCCCCTTCCCCATAACCGTACATCACCACTCAACTTATTCCAGGTTGAGCCTGCATCATCACTCCGGTAAACACCGCCATATTGTTCAAGTTGAGTATTTACAGTGGCATACAACCGGTTGTGATTGCTTGGAGCAACACAAAAACCGATACGTCCTATGCCAGGAATATTGGTTGTCAGGTCAAGCGTAATGCACTTCCATGTTGTACCGCCATCGATAGATTTGTACAGACCATTTTTAGTGCCTTCCCAACCACCATTTTCCCACGGGGCCTGGCGGGCACCCCAAATATCAGCGTACACTATCTGCGGATTAACAGGGTCAATTTCTACCTGCACAGCACCGGTATTTTCATCAATGTACAAAACCTTTTGCCATGTTTTAGCCCCGTCCATGGTTCTAAAAACACCTCTTTCCTCATTCGGCCCGTAAGGATGGCCCAATACGGCTGCAAACACCCGGTTTTCATCTTTCGCATCAATGCATAAACCACCAATTTGTTGGCCATCGGTTAACCCTGTGTTATGCCAGGTCTTCCCGGCATCTGTAGATTTATAAACGCCATTACCCACCGACAAATCGGGGCGCTGTATGCCTTCGCCGCTTGCTGCATAAACAATACTAGGGTTTGAAGGAGCAACGGCCACATCGCCAATTGAACCGGTAGGCTGTTCATCAAAAACAGGATTCCAAGTCCGGCCATAATCATTGGTTTTCCAAACGCCACCGTTGTTTACGCCTATGTAAAATACATTGGGTTGTTTAGTAACTCCGGTGGCACCTACGGTTCTGCCACCTCTAAATGGGCCTATCATGCGCCATTTCAGGTTGCTGTAATATGAAGTATCAATTGGTTGAGCAGCACCAATATTGTATAGCATAATAACGCAAAACAATAAAGACAATTTTACCCTGATGGTATTAACGATTTGCATGCCGAAATGTAATGGAAATGGATGGTAAGAAGAAGACTTTAACCTGCTAATAACCTAACTTGCTTCAAACCAAACCTTCGTTCCCTCACTGCAATTAGTGCAAATATCAATTTCGGCGCGGCTTTTTAACACGCGCGTTCGAAAAGACTTATAAAGATCGCTCTGCCATATTTGGGAAAAAGATTTGCTATGTAAATCGCCTAACTGATGTTGTGCATCTTTATCAAAACAGCAGGGCACAATTTTGCCATCCCAGGTAATTACACAACTGTGCCACAGTTTCCAGCAATGATTGAGCAGTTCATTCTTAATTTGGTAAGTACCGCCAATGCGCTTTTTGTATCGCGAATATTGATCGATAGTGGGGATTAAATCATTGCCGTTTTCAAAATCGTAAACCTGCGCCGTTTTCAGTTTTACTTCATCTACACCTAATTCTTTCGCTAACTGTTTTACTTCGTCAATTTGGTGTTGGTTAGGTTTTACCACTAAAAACTGAAAAATAATATGGGGTGATTTCGATTTCAATTCTTTACGTGCTTTTACCAAATTCTTAGTGCCTTCAATTACCTTTTCAAGACTTCCACCCACACGGTATTGCTCGTAAGTTTTTTGCGTAGTTCCATCTATTGAAATGATAATCCTGTCGAGCCCGGATTCAACCGTTTCACGCGCTTTACGTTCAGTTAAAAAATGAGCGTTTGTAGATGTTACCGTATAAATTTTCTTTTGCGAGGCATATTTTACCAATTCTAAAAAGTGCGGATGCATATATGGTTCGCCCTGGAAATAGAAATACAGATAAATAAGCTTCTCCCCTATTTCATCTATCATCCGTTTATAAAACTCATATTCAAGATTACCGGTGGGGCGGGTAAAAGATTTTAAGCCGCTGGGGCACTCAGGGCAGCCCAAATTGCAATTAGTTGTAGGCTCAATTGATATATTAAATGGCATACCCCATTGCAACGGGCGCCCACTGTTACGTGCCAGGTAGTACGAAGATAGCACCGCCGTGGCATTGACTATTTTTTTAGCACTTAATTTTGATAAAAAATTTACAGAGTCGTTAACTTTCACAGCGCCGTGAAATTAATTGAAACCGCGGCTTTGAATCACTTTTTTGTATTACGCTAAATTGCAGGGAGTAGCGAGGAGGTTTTTCTTTTTTTACCCCACCGCTTATCCTCCGAGGGGTGGAGGATAAGCCGGAAAGGTTAAGTGTTCCTATGTGTCAGCAAAGAAACGGAAAAGGCAACTAATGCATCAAAGGTCGGTAGATAAGTATTGTAAGACAATACCCATAAAGGGGTATTTATGGATAAACAATTGATATTTAGTTTATTAAGCCAAGGTTAAGAACCGCAATCCGGCAGCCTCTATTTGTATGATTTACAAAAGCTTATGCTTGTGTATAAAGTTAACTAACTCGGCAGTATTGTTAAGATTGAGCTTCTCAAGTATATTTTTCCGGTGCGTTTTAATTGTGTGCTCACTCAAAAAGAGTTTTTTGGCTATTTCCTCTGAATTAAGTCCCTCGGCAATAAGGCGAACAACATCCAACTCTCTTTCGGATATTTTGTGCTTTAGCAAAAAAACATCGTTTCTATTGGTCTGCTCATCAATTTCGGTCTTATCGCCGCTTTCATCGCTTACAAACGTACCATTATAACCGCTGGCCATTATAAGTCTTAATTTAACTGCAAGATCGGTAGAGGAGGTATATTTTAACAGCATTCCGGCCGCCCCGGCGGCTTTTATGCGTTGTCGCATTTTATCATCATCATAAGTGGTTAAGGCCACTACGATAATTTCCGGAAACTTCTCCCTTATTTGAGTACAGGTTGCAAAGCCATCTAAAACCGGCATATTCAAATCCAAAAGCACCATGTGCGGTTGAACGCTATTAAGCATGTGCAATAACTTTTCACCATTGGAGGCTATACCCATTAGCTCAAAATCTTCTTGCTGCTCGAGCATAACGCCAATACCTTCTGCAACTATTACCTGGTCATCGGCAATTACTATTTTAATAGGGGGACTATATGTCATTTTTTCACTTAATATTCATTAGTAAATATACACCACCAATATTCAAAATGTGCCCCAAATCGCTTGATATTTATGCGATTAGGTTAAATTACTCCGCTCAGCTTTCGGAAACCTGATGTAAAATTTACACCCTTTTCCTTTTTCCGACTGGCAACCTACCAGGGCACCAAAAGCATCAGCAATTTTTTTAACTATCGCAAGGCCAAGGCCCATAGCGTGCTCACCTTCGCGGGGAACCGAAGACACTACGCTGTATTGCTTAAAGAGTTTGTCTAATTCGTGTTTATCAATTCCCGGCCCTTCATCTTTTACCGCAATTTCCAAATAACCGGCATCCTCGCTTAACTGCACATAAACGCTTGTACCGCCGGGGCTGTATTTCATGGCATTCGAAATAAAGTTCTCAAGTATTTGCTCCAGGCGCGCCTTATCTGTTTTAAAGTATATTTTGTTATCGGGCAATTGAGCCACCAGGTTAATTTGCTTACCTAATGCCACTGGTGTAGCCTGAACGATATATGCAGTTATCAAATCATTAATACAAATATCAGCGTACTTCAATCCCATTTTTCCCGACTCAATCATATTTACATCAAGCAGGTTTTTTATCAATTCGAACATGCGGTCAGCCGATACGGCTATGTATTGTAAATATGTTTTCCGCTTTTCGGGGGTTGTTTTGTCGTTGGCCGAGATTTCGGCAAAGGCCCTAACGCTGGCCAATGGGTTTTTAAGATCGTGCGCAACAATGCTTAAAAAACTATTCTTCTCGGCATTCAGTTTTTCCAGTGCGTCATTTTGAGCTTCTAATTTTTTTTGCGCTTCGCGCTTGCCTCGCTCCGAAATAAAAATAATAAACGATATAATGCACAGCAACCCACTCATTGAAAGCAGGTGAAATAAAGGGTCTTTGGCAGTATCAAACTTTATGTCAAAGGTTTCGCCCCTGAAATTAAATGAAGCAAATACAGCTACGATAAGTAACCCGATAATAAGCCAAATGCCAGCAGTCCTAACCCCTCTAATCATCATACCAATTGCCGGTAACAAAACTATCCATGGTGCAACATTGGCCCGGCGTATACCTCCATCCCAGTATACCAGCAAAACATAAACCACCGCAATTGTGCCTAAAAAAATGTTTGACAAAACATCTATACTAACACCTTGCCTAAGGGCAAATGGAAGGATAAGAAAAAGGCCCACCGAAATAACCATTGCAAAAGCAAAAAAATATCCTGCCATATAAACGCTCATGGCGCAATAACCCAAAGCAAAAAGAGCAGTAAGAAAACAAGAGTTTACAAATAGCTTATTAAGCCTTAACGACTCCTGATTAGCATAGGCCGACGAAGGAACAAACCACATTATATACTTGTCAAATCTATTCATGCCTGCGGGGGATTAACCTTATACAAAAGATAGAGGTAATAAACATCAAACAAAGCACAAAAAATGTACAAAGAGGTAAGAAAATAATTATCGGGATATTTTGATTGAAACATAACGCTAATAATGCCTGTTCCTAAAAACTTTGTCCACCCCGTTAGCTTGCGGTTACCCTCGTAGCCAGGTATAAAAAACATGTAAATGAAGCAAATGCTCATTACAAGGTTAATTACGTACGAATCGAGGGGGGCCATTGGTAAATCGTACTTTACAATAAAGGTGCACTGCACCAAAAAGCTTGTAACCAGGCCCACAATTAAAAACTTATGAAAGTTTTGCTTAAAAAAATCGACCCTCATTTGCTTATACCCGTACCGGTATAACGAAAAGATAATGTAGGCATCAAGCACCATCCATGCCCAGTAGGCTATAACCAAAGCTATGCCCATATTAGGTACAAAGAAAATACCGGTAACAACTTCGCAACCAAAATTAAGGGTAATAGCAATTGCCGGAATGTCGAGTGTTTGCTTTTTTCGAATCCAGTAAATGGTATTGATGTAAGCCGCTACCCAAAGCAGGGCTCCGGTTGTAAACAACACAATTTGCAAAACCGTGTACTCCTTGGTATTAAACCAGGGATCCGGGTTTTTCAGGTATTCAAATATGCTTTGGGCATTAGGTGAATGGAGGTATTCAAATATTGTCATGCACGTATTTTTAACCGGTGTAAAATATTATTATCCAAAAATGAATACAAATATTGCCCGGGCGATAAACCCAATGGCATAAACCCCGCCCCAAAATATCATCAATAATTTAAGCCACCATGGTGTTTTACCCGAATGAGGTAAACCGCGATTATATCGCCACATGTCGTACCATTTTAAAGGGGCAAGTAGCCATGGTTCGCTAAGTGGCCATACTTTACAATATGGTTGGTTTTGGCCAGCAGCATCAATTATACAATTAACTGCACGGCGCGCCGCTTCGTTGGCTCCTTCCATAGTTGCAAGGTCCGTGTTAGTCCGTACATAATCGGCAGCCAAAAAAAGGTTTTGTATGTTTGTGTTGGCATTGGGGCGAAGGGTCCACGAGTGAACAGTATTAACGAGCAAGGGCTCGAGGTTAAAAAGCTTTTCGTCATGCCCGGTATTAGCGGCAAGGGCTTGCTTGCCTGCTTCAACTTCGTGTATATCACTATCCAGGTAATAATGCTCAATCATACCTGCATCTATCACCTTTGCGCCTCCAACATTCAAACTCATTTCCAATTGCGTCCAAACATTTTTTACTACCTCTTCGCGCGTGCAGTCCTTAGCATATTTAGCTCCGAATTTCGTATTCTTCCAATCGGAAACATCTACCGAAATAATACATTTTACGTTACCATTGAAACACTTACTTAAATCAAAATTCTTCCAAAATTGCGTTTGAGAGATTGACGTAATAGCCCATTCACTATCGCTGTAAATAACATGGCCCGCGCTAATATTCACCTCCCGGTTAAGGTAAAACTGAATACCATTCATCCAGCTAACACTATCGGCCAAATCGCCGAGGTATCCAAGCACAGCATCGGACTTGACCATGCCTTCGCTTTTATTTACAATTTTAGTAGCCACTTCTACCGGCACCGCCATAATGTAGTAATCGCCGCTAACCTCTATTTCTGCATTCTTGTCGTTCTTTATTCGCACAGCACCCACAGCAGCACCGTTCATTTCAATTTTTAAAACTTCATGTCCCAAATAATATTGAACCCCTTTTTGCTCAAGATATTGGGCCCAGGGTTTCAGCCAGCGCTCGTTAGTGGGGCCATTTAATACCCTATCGGTATCAGCCCCCGGGTTAATCATGGTATAAAGCAGCTGCAGAAAAACATTGCCCCCCGTTTTGGTACTTGCAGTTTGGGCTTGCGCTGCTACCAGTGTGCGCACCAAGCCCCCGGCTAACAAGTGCTTATAGGTATCGCTATAATTATCAGCCTCTAAAAACTCCCACCATCCCAGCTTCTCATATTCATCTCGCCTCCGTTCGCGGCAACTTGTGGCCAATTCAATTACGCGGTCTTCAAAAAACTTGCGCTCTTCGGCAGTTAATCCTGAGTTAATAAAATCGGTATAGAAATTCTTAATTACCTTAAAATCGGCAATGGTGCGGGGGAAATTAGCCACAGTAATTAGCGGCGGCTTGCCGTACCTTGATAGCATAATCCGCTGTGTAGGCACCAGGTTTCCATAACAACCATTTTTTTGAAACGACTGGCCGGAGCCTTCCTGAAACGGAATGCGTTTCATGGTATCGGTAATGTGCTTATAAAAGCCGGGGAAAAAACGAAAACCATGTTCGCCGGGTAATGGATTCCCGGAAAAACGATCATCAGTTACATCAACCGAACGTGCCTTACCGCCAACGTAGGTGGGTTGCGGTCATAAACCACTACCTCAAAACCCCGTTCAATTAATTCATGGGCAGCGCTCATTCCTGCCACTCCTCCGCCTATTATTACAACCTTTTTCTTGCCCATGTACTATTTACTGTCGAAAGATATAATTAGTTCTCTATTCAGCCAAAATATTTAACCTTAACCAATTATATAAATACTAAATAAATAACGGAAAACCGCTGTTTATTATTACACCACAGACATATTCACTTTCAACGGGCTATACTGGCAACTATTCATGATGGTATTACATTGGGTTTTGCAATTTTTAAGTTCACGCAGGTCTTTTGCGGTTATCTTTGTATTTTAATTTCTAAATGAATCGGGGGTTATTATTTCTTTTTATCGTACTTACGCAGGCCACCTATGCTCAGTACCCGCTTAAATCGCATTGTTGTTCAACACAAAGCGAAGAGGGTTTTTCGCCATGCCGTGATACCTTTTCAATCTTAAAAAACCATCTTTATTACGATATCGGCATTATTCTCCCCTCCTGGTTACCGGTGATAGACCGAAACTATGTGGGCATTATGGAAGGTAAGGTTGCTTACAATCCAACCGATGGCTCCGACGGGCCACACGTTTACGAGGAAGACCTTCCATTTTACCACTATTCGCACGACGTTAATTTTGACATCATTCCCGATAAAACGGATGACAACCGGTTTACAAATATGTTGCCGTTGCTGGTTTATAAAAAGCCTAATGGAAACGATACAGTGATAAACACCACTATGCATTGCGAGTGGGAATGTGGTTTGGCAATGGCGAATAGAATAAACCCCATAAAAGCAGATAACGATGTAGGACGAAGTGGTGGTTTTTATAGTGCAGGACACGAAATGGGCGATGTAATATGGAATTGGCCCGGACCCGGCGATTGGGCACATATTGAAGGCAGTTATGTTTGGGACCGAGGGCACCCACCAAGTAACGCCGAGTTGCACCCGGTACGCTTTGCAGCCTTTAGGCGCGCCTTACCCGAACAGGTTATTATTGGTGATAGTTCGATAAAATTTGCAACTCGTATTGATATTTTTGCCAGTGGCGATGGCGGCGCTTTGCAAAACAACCGGTATAACGCTCCAAAATTTGTGCGTCGGGTAAACATGAGTTCGAAGGATTATGAGTTTACAGCCAAAATCGATTTGCCAAGGCCTTCGGTAGGTGCCCATTTGCGGTATAAACTTACCACGCACAAAGGCGATAACTTTACAGTGCCCGAAAGAATAACTTTAAATGAAGATTCAGCAACGGTGCATGTACTAATACCCTGGAATAGTAAAAATGCCAACGACTTAGAAATTTACGCGCGCACTATAGATGTTTATTGGGATGAAGCATCAGGCGCAGCAGCAACCATGCCTGTAGATATGTATAAGGTAAAACTAACCAGTATACATTTCAGGTATTTGGACGAAGTGCTTTCGAAAGCAGAGGTACGATTATTTGCGAGCGTGGGCAGCGATTGGATATTTGTAAACGACTTTTTTCCGAAAAAGGGAAAGATACTTACAAAAGGATTGGGAAAAACCTACAAACACCACTGGACACTGAATAATGAATTTATAGTTTGCGTGCCACGGGGTAAAAGTTTCAGGGTAAATATGAGCGGATGGGAAGTTGACGGAGTAGACATGCTTTTGGGGAAATTACTTGACCCCACGGCACCATGCAACCGTAAAACAAAACACACTTTTAAAGCCAGTTCGTTTACAGCAACCATGTTTTTACGGGGCTGCCTTGATGACAACTATGGCGAAATAACCAAAATGCACAACTATAACAACCTTGGAAAAATCGACCAGTTTAAAAACTCGCCTCAAAATGGTGTTAATGATGATCCGTGCCCTTTTAGCAAATACCCTTTAAAGGATAGAGTGTTTTTAACTTATACGATCGAAAAAATTAACTAACCAACAACATTGCAATAACCTGCCTGAGGGTAATAATTTTAAATTTGCGCCCTTATTCATCTATACCTTATAAAATGCGGATAAAATACATTGTTCAGATACTTGTTCTCAGCTGCATATCAACTGCCTGTTTTGCATGGGGCTCTGACGGGCACAAAATTGTTGCCAAAATTGCATATACGCAGCTAACGCCTTCGGTTAAAGACTCGCTGGCCAAATATTTAAGGGGTGGTACCATTGAAGAGGCCAGCGTTTGGATGGATGAAATAAAGGCAGATAAAGCTTACGATTACCAAAAACCCTGGCACTATATCAATATTGATAAGGGAGCCAGTTACAATCCTGAAGATTCAGGTAACATTGTTTGGGAGCTTAATCGTATAATACCTGAATTAAAGCATCGCCAAAAATATTCGAAGGATAAGGTCGAAACAGACCTTAAAATTTTGATTCACTTAATTGGCGACCTTCACCAGCCCCTACACGATGGGTACGCATCGGATATTGGCGGAAACAGTGTGCAGGTATTTTACCTGGCTAACGCCGATAACCTGCACCGGGTTTGGGATACAGATATTATTCGCGATGAAGTTTTGAACCAGGGTGTCGACTGGTCAAAATTGGCGCACTTTTCGAAAGAGGAACTGGCTCAAATAAGAAGGGTGGATATAGCGGCATGGATGAATGAATCAAGGTCGTTACTTGATACGGTTTACAATTTTAAAGGAGATAACATCAACCACAAATACGCTGCTAAAAACGCCCCTATTATTGAGCGACAATTGCTGGTAGCAGGAATCAGGTTATCCGAAATTTTGAACGAAATATTTGCCCCTAAAAAGAAGGACTAGGCTGCACTTAAAACCTGAAAGCGATTTCAAGTTCTCTGCCGTTAAAGTTGAATGAAAGCTCTTTACCACGACGGCGGTAAACGGCTTTATCCTTCAAACCAAGAGCCAAAAACGCTGCACCACCGGCTGAAGCCAAGCCACCTAATACCCCCAAAGCAATTTCAGAACCCCTCCGGGTTGCAACCTCCTGAGAGTAAAGAGGATCAGTGGGGTGAAGTTTACGCCCGGTAGTGGCCAGCAAAATATCACCAACCACAAAAGCAGTTCCTACAGATAATATAACTGACCCGGCAATTATTTTTGATTTGTATCGCTCTTTCAACACCTGCAGGGGTATTGTGTCGGATTTGCTTATCACTACATCCGACTTTACAACTTCGGGTTGTTTTATTTCGGGTTGGGGAGTGCCTAATAACTCGGCCTTTTTTCGGTTGTATTCGTCTTCACCAATCGTACCGTCATCCAACAGCTTTTTATATTGCTCAAGCTTAACTTTTACTGAATCGGCTGCTTTTTGTTTTAATGAATCGACCGGAGCCTGGCCATACGCCGAAAAAGCAACAAAGGCAGTAAGAAAAACAAGCAGCAGTTTTATTTTCACATTCAACTTTTAATCAGAGCATTGAAAACCTACACTCCAAATGCTCAAGGGCTGAAAACAAATATAGAAATAAGATCGAAAGCAGAAACAGGAGTTGACATTGAGAGCAAAGGAGTTGGGTTTTAATTGCGTTTGTCTTCCAATTTATTTAGAGGGGCTTCTTTTTCGAGTATAATTTTGTTTCTCTTCATATCCATAATAATTTACCTTTGGCTCGATCATATCAAAGTTTGCAATTTAAAATTTAGTGAAAACCAACGCCCATGAAATTAGGATACCTGTTTATAGCTTTTACGATGTTCTGTTTTGCTTCTTGTAAAAAAGATAATACCCCAAAAGCACAACCCGCTATTTTTTCATTTGATTTTGAGGGGGTTCATCACTCGTACACGCTTAGCCAATTGCAGTTACAGGTAATTGATACCGGCGCGGCAAAAGGAAAGTATCTTACCTTAAGTAACGGCAACAGCGCTTTACCAAAAGTACAGTTCACGATATCGGACCGCACCAACAATTACGGCGCTACCTGCTTTTCTACAGGCCCTTATTCGGCGCTTTCAAGCAATGCGCTTTGCAACGACAGTATTCAATCTAACTTCTGCGTCGGATTTTTTATGCAGTACATTGACACCGGTGTGGGCAAAGTTGGGCTATATGCTATAAGCGATTCAGTGTCATCGTTAACGCTGGCATCATGCGCAAATGGTGTAAATGGTTCAGCCACGGTTATTAACGGTACTTTTAGCTGCGTGCTTACTGATTCAACCGGGTTTATTAGTCCTAAACACGTAACAAATGGTGTTTTGAGTAACATCGGTTATGTTAAAAACTAAGCCTCCTTTCACTTTAAAAGTATCTTATTAACTCTAAATTATCAGGGCGAAAATTGAACCTGATTTATTGCCACGGGCAATTTTACTCGCTATTTTTACATCGTTGCTTTCAAACTTATCTTAACAAGATTGAACAAAAAATTAGTTCACCCAATTTGAACGAATTCAAACTCAATTTTGACCGGGGGGTAAGGATAAGTTTTGAAAATAATGCTGGCGGGCCGTATTACGACCCGCTATTTTTTTGCCCATACCGAAGCTTAGCCGCTCAAATCTCAATTTAACAATTGACTAACTGCTTTAATTGAAACTTTAGCGCTCAAATTATTCTCTGTAACTTAGGAGTACATTAAACCGCAAGCGCAATGCCACCTACAACTACTAACTTTTAAAGACATTTAATACCGTATGGAAGTTTCAGTTCCCTATTGGTTTTACCTTTAAAATTCGCTTTTATGTTAGTACAATTGATTGTCAATATTTATCGCCACCCTATGTTTTGGTGGGTTATCGTTCCTTTGGCTGCAACAGCATTTTTGGTAGGGTTCATGTTATGGGAAGCCCGGTTTCCTAAAAACATGACCCGCAAACACTAGCTTTTGCCCAAAGCGGAGAACGCGTTCAAACAGAGCCGTTTGCACAGATTTTGTTGCGCAAAATCCGTTTAAACAGGTACTGCCTGTTATATCGGCTTGTACAAATTTTGCGACGAGTTACACCGATTTCCAATATGCGGCCAAATGCCCCTTATCCCGACCTGGCATGTAAGATTAATTTTAAATTTTATCAGGTATAAATGAATCATCAGTGTATTTAAACGTGTAAGATGATTTTAATTTGGGTTATTTCTACACCTGATAACAAGTAACTTTATGCTGTGAATGTTGTGCACCTACTGAATGCTGACAGTTTTTTTAAAAAAGTAGGGAAGGGGTAAAATATTCTCTATATTACATACAATAAAACAATAAAAGCAGCGATTATAAGCTTCGGAGTAAAAATGTAAGCTAGATGCAGAAAAAACATACGCTCATTTTCTTGTTCATACTAACCCAGCTTATAGGGGTGCGCGCTGCCAGTGATTCAACCGAAGTTTCGAAAAAGGTTATTTTGAAAAACCATGCACACTATCTTAGCATAAATGGAACGTTCTTTTTACAACAGTTTTTCAATTTTTCTACTTCAACCGCAATTGTTACACCGAGCCCTTATATTATAGAGTATAAATATTTGCCTAAACATCACGGCTTTAGGTTTGACGCCGGCGGCAGCTTTAGCCAAAAGAAAAACTTTCTTGACTCGAGCCAGATACAGGTAACTAATAACACTACAGTCAATTTAAGAGTCGGATATATTTATCAAAAGAAAATTGCCAAGCGCTGGTCGTTTTTTGCAGGGGCTGATGTAGTATCAACTATAACAACCAGTTTTTTGAGGGATAATACGGTAACAGATATTGTTACCACTAATAACAATTCGCAATCTATTGGCTTTGGCCCTTCGCTTGGTATTCAGTTCGCTATTAACGACCGGGTTGGTTTGTTTACCGAAACGGCTTTTTATTATGAGTATGTATTTGCGCATCAGGGAGTGGTTTCTGTCAATTTTCCCGATTCGAATGCGCGTACTTATAGCCAGGAAAATGACTTAAAGTTTATCATTCCAACATCGCTGTTTTTTTACATCAAGCTATAAAATATTAAAATAAAACATTGAATAACTTTTAAAACAGAACTATGAAAAACAAACATTTAATACTGCTCTTTTTAGCAGTTGCTGTTCTGGCGATAGGCTCATGTGTAAAAACTGAACATTTAGCGAAACGTGAGCTGCATTTACCTGCCAACCTGTTTCATTATGCAGTGCCATCGTTGGCTATTATTATTCCTCCGGGTAATCCTTACGTTAATGGTGGTAATACAGGCGATTCGTCGACATTGGACAATACTCCGGCGAGCAACCCGACAACGGATGCAGGTGCTACATTGGGCAGAGTGCTGTTTTATGAAACCATGTTTTCATTAAACAATTCAATAAGCTGCGGTAGTTGCCACAAGCAACAAACCGCTTTTGCCGATAACACACCGGTTAGCCTTGGCTATGAGCATCAAAAAGGCACACGTAATGCTGTAGCTATATCTAATGAAAGTTTGAACGCCAACTTTTTTTGGGACGGGCGTGTAAACACTCTTGAATCGCAATCGATAATGCCGGTTGAAAACCACGCTGAAATGGGTATTGAAAACCTGGATAACCTGGTAAAGAAACTTCAATCAGCTTCTTATTATCCCGCATTATTTAATGCGGCATTTGGTTCGCCGCAAATAACCAAACAAGGTATTGTTTATGCGTTGGCTCAATTTATGCGTTCAATGCACTCATTTAATTCAAGATTTGACCAGGGAGCGGCATCGGGCTTTTCAAACTTTACACCACAGGAACTTAACGGAGAAGCAGTGTTTCGTAGCATGAGGTGCAACAGTTGCCATGGAGGAAATAATTTAGATAATGGCGGATTAGGTATGGACCACAATATGCCATCGGGTAATGATTGGGCGAATGGTGGGCTCGACCTTGGATACCCGGATGCGGGATTGGCAGATGTAACAGGGTTATCGACAGACAAAGGAGTATTTAAAATACCATCATTGCGTAATGTCGCGCTTACTGCGCCTTACATGCACGATGGCCGTTTCCAAACACTAGAACAGGTCGTTGAACACTATAACTCCGGCATTATTGCTAATCCAAATCTCGACCGCAGATTGACCCAGGCTTTTCTTGATTCAACAGGAACGAGCAATAGCAATAGCATGGGACCGGTGCAAATGCACATGACAACTCAACAGAAAGCTGACCTAGTGGCATTTTTGGGAACACTTACCGACAATAGTTTTGTAACCGATCTTAAATTTTCGGATCCATTTAAATAGATATTGATGCGGATATTTATTGCTGCTTTACTGGTGTTTATAGCCTGTTCTATGCAATCGTGCAAGGAAGGATGCAAGGATAAAACTGCTATAAATTACGACTCGAAGGCTACTGCTGAAAATGGTACCTGCCTGTATTGTAATAGTTCGTTTAACAGCGATACGGCAACTTACTTTTTTACTGCATTTAACGCGCCTAACCCTAATATCAACGCCATTGAATTTATTTTGGTAGCAACAAACTCGAACATAAGTGGTAACGGCTGTCAAACTAAGGGTATGCAAACCGGTAGCCAATGTAAAAACTATCTAAAGATGGTTAATCTTACTACCAGGAATGTTGATGGTGAGTTTAACATTGAGTTTGTTCAAAACGGTAACCTGGCCTGGTTTTTCCAGGAGAATAATTTCATTACCCTGGGGCCTGTTGGTAGCAGTACAGATACACTGAACTTTGGATTAATTGATTCGGTTGCGTGCTCAAACCTGGCTACAGGCACAATGAGCCCCAACCTTAGCAGCTTGCAGTTTTTTTGATAACAAGTGTAGGTTGATTACACAGCTTTACGCACCGGCCATGTCTGTAGAGTGATGGCCAACGTTTACATCAGCTACCCAGTCTTCATCTTTTACTTCCGGGGCAAGTATTATTGACTGGCCTTTGTAGTCCACACGCTTACCGGGATAAATGTGCGTTTCAATCAAATAACCTAATAAAGAAGTTCTGTCAAGCGCCGGGTGAATGAATGGCCTTACATGTTCTTCGTGGTAAGCGGGTAGAAGGCTCCAATGTAAATTGGGTTTCATATGGTGCGCCCCATGAAAGCCGTTGTTAAACAAAATCCAGTTAAGGCCCTTACCGGTAAAATTGCGACTGTGGTTGTAGGGATGGTCGTGGTCGGCCCCATCGTGTTGAAAGTAGTTAGTGCTTACTATACCCCATGCGGCATATTGATGCGGTATAACAATAAAAAGCAACGCGCATTTCCAGTTAACAATTAACAAAGCAATTTTAGTTCCTATTACAAGCACCAACTCTAACAAATATTGCCTGAACCATTCGGGCCTTTCGGTGCGCATTTTTTGGGCAAATCTTATTTCACCTTTTAAAATATCCCCGCTCATTATAAAAAAGAAAAACAGCTGGTTGAAAAGGTTAATTCTGAAACGCGCTTTTGAAGTGCGAATAGCATCTTTATTGGTTTGGGTGTACTTATGATGGCTGAAATTATGCCCCGGCACATAAGCACTGGTTGAATGCCCATAGGTGAAGGACAATACAATTTGAAAAAACTTGTTCATCGCCTTTTTTTTGAAGATGGGCGCATGTATGGTGTTATGTACTATAATAGCGCAGGTAAAAGACAAGTAACAGTTTGCAATAACAAATAGAACTATTTGCCAGTTATTTAAATTGGGCCATAATAACCAGGGAGTTACTGCCACAACAAAATAAAGCGTAACAACAAAAAGGGTACGTCTGTCGGCTTTAAATCTTAACATAGGGCGCAATATAAAGCTTTTGCAGAAACAGGTTAACTTAGGAGGTAAAGACCCTGTTTAGGATATAAGTGAAACACATGCAAAACTCTTTATTTGGCAATAACGACAATCTTCTTCCCTATAAAGGAGAAGCATTTTTATACCCCCATTTTTTTACCAAAGAAGAATGCTCTGCTTATTTTAAAGAATTGAAAACCGGCATTGAGTGGAAACAAGAGTCCATCAAAATTTTTGGCAAAGAGGTGATGCAGCCCCGTTTAACAGCCTGGTACGGAAACAGCGATAAGCCCTATACCTATTCAGGTTTAACGATGCAGCCTACTCCATGGACATCTGCCTTGATGGCGATTAAAAGAAAAATAGAAGCCGTTGCGAAGGTTGAATTTACCAGCGCATTGCTCAATTTGTACCGCGACGGAATGGACAGCATGGGTTGGCATCGCGATAACGAAAAAGAACTTGGCATCAATCCGGTTATCGGCTCAGTAAGTTTTGGAGCAACGAGAGTGTTTAAATTTAGGCTTTATGAAAACAGAAGTATTTCAAAGTCGATAGAGTTAGGCGATGGAAGTTTTTTATTGATGTGCGGTGAAACTCAACATTATTGGGAGCACCAGGTTGCTAAAACAGGTAAGCCTACCAGTCCCCGAATCAATATTACGTTCAGGATAATAAAATAGAAACCGGATTGTTGAAATTTATTGTTTCGCCAAACTGCGCCACAAGTAAATTACAAGGTAACTTTCCCAGCCTTTAAATTTTTTAAACAGGTTTTCGACTTTTTGAGTTTCTGAACGGTCTTTAATTACACCGTGGTTTGCCAGTGCATTTAATAAACCCACATCGCCATGCGGAATGCTTGAAGGTTCTCGTAACGATTTCATCAGTGCATAGTTGGCCGTCCAGATACCAATGCCTTTTAGTTGTGTTAGCATTTCTTGTTTGGCTTGCAAGCCAGTTGTTGCTTGTAAAATTTCTTTACTCAATTGCCCCGATGCAAAAGCTTTGGCAACAGTAATAACATACTCAGCCTTTTTATCAGAAAACTGCATAGCCCGAAGTTCCGGTATTGTGATTTGTGCAAGGCGTTCAGGTTCGGGGAAGAGATGATAGCTAAGACCTTCAAATTCTACTTGTTGTCCATAAGCTTCAACCATACGGCGTTTTAGCTTGTATGCAAAGGTTAAATTGATTTGCTGGCCTATGATACTCCAACAAAGGGCCTCGAATAAATCGGGGATACCAATTAACCTAAGCCCTTTAAAGTCATGACACATATAAGCCAGTTTTTTATTGGCCAATAGTAGCTTATAAAAGGGCTGTAGGTTGGTGTTAAGGTCTAACCAATCGGTTACATAGCGTAATAAGGCGGTGCGTTGTGAGGTAGTGGGGTTTCGGCTAAGTATTTTAATAACCAGCTCTTCATCATTTTGACTGATACTGAACAATATCGGTTTGTCATCTATAATCAAAGCCTTTACCACCTCGGTTTTATTGACCCGGTACAGGCACTCATCAAACCCTCTATCCAAAAACCAAAGGCACTCTTCAAAACTGAATAGCGCCGGTTTTTTGATAAGGATGATAGACTTGCTCATGGGGTAAAGGTAAGCCACATGCCAGAATATAAAAGCACCAATTGATAGCGTAATAATGGCAGATTCTGAATAGCATTGCAGAACTAATTCAATGCCAAATGAAACACAATAAGCAGGTGTTTATTATAGCGTGTATTTTTCTGCGCGCTTTATTTTCACTTACAAAAGTTGATGCCCAAGCAAATAGTGAGGATTTGACGAAGTACACCAACCCCTTAATAGGCACAAAGGGCATTTGGTTTTATGGCCGCACAACACCGTTTGTAACGCCCCCGTTTGGCATGACGCATTGGACAGCCTGCACCCGTAAAAGCCGCATATCGAACGGTAATTACAATTATTACGATATGGGTATTATTGGTTTTCGTGCCTCACACAAACCGGCAATGTGGATGGGCGATTATGGCTTCGTAACCTTAAAACCCACTACCGGTGTTGTAACAGCAAAATCATTAAAGCAAAAAGCTTCGTTCAGTCATTTTCACGAAATGTCAAAGCCTTATTACTACAAGGTGG
>CAIOTH010000002.1 GCA_903861145.1 uncultured Bacteroidota bacterium
AAATGTATACACCCCTACTGACCTAACCAGCGAGGAAAAAAAGCTGCTTGAAAAACTGCGCGAATCGCCCAATTTTAAACCTAAACCCGGTGCTAAAACCGAGAAAGGTTTTTTTGACCGAATGAAGGATTTGTTTGAGTAAAACCAGAAAATTGAGATTCTCTCGAAATTTGTTTGTGGTTAGGGTTTGCTAATCTTTAGGGTTAAGCAGCTTCTTGTTTAAAATTCGTATTATTGTAATCTTATAGGTTATATCTTCTTATATTGTAACTTACTTAAGAGTTAAAAAAAAATTCTTTTTGGTTTGAATGGAAATTTTGGTGATGAAATTAATATTTTCGAAACCTCGAATTACCGAACTCTTCATAGGGTAAGCCGATTAAAGCAAATTAATAAAATCCAATTAATACCGAATGAGGGCTGTAATACCTAGTTTAAATGGATTAAGGGCAATAAGCATAGCCTTGGTTGTTGTTCTCCATTTAATGTATACGGGGGATTTGCACTCTAAATATGACGATTGGCTATATATATTTGTAAAAGGACATTTTGGCGTAAACATTTTTTTTGTGATAAGCGGGTTTCTTATTACAAATCTGATGCTTAAAGAGGAGAATGAAAACCAGTCCGTTTCCCTAAAGAATTTTTATTTAAGGAGGGTAATTCGGATTTTTCCTGCATATTATTTTTTTTATTTGTTTATTTCATTCTTCAAGTAGTAGGGCTTATACACATATCGTTTTATTCGTGGTTAACATCCCTTACTTTTACTAAACAATTTAACATGTTTACCGATCGGGTGTTAACCGGACATTTATGGTCGCTTTCGGTTGAAGAGATGTTCTATTTGCTATGGCCCTTTGTATTTGTTTATTTCAAAAATTTAAGAGTTAAAATCGCTATAGTGGTTATCATTGTGGCTTTTTTCGTGCGCATTATACTGTCGAAATTTCATGTGCAGGTATTGGCAGAGCTCCTCATTTCTCAACGCGCGGACGCCTTGATGATAGGTTGTTTAACTGCAATTTTTTATGACCTCTTTGCGGACTGGATAAAGTGTGGTAGAAGTAATTTAAAAGCTATGTTTTCCTTTGTTGCGCTGGGATTATCACTTGCATTACCTTCAATAATTGAACAGCTTAATTTGTCACATTTTTATTATTTTGTGAATACACATTATATCATTGCAGTTTTAGGTTCGCTTTTTGGTGAAACCGGCTTGGTGTCTGATCTTTTGATTGCCTACGTAATGGTAGCATCAATAAACATTAAGAATTATTTCTATTATTTTATGAATAGTAGTTTTATGAATTACATAGGTAAGCTATCTTATAGCATTTATTTGTGGCAGTCGTTGTTCATTTTTCCAATATTGCCCGGGGTTTCAAGCTGGCCGGTATATGCGAAGCTGTTGGCCATTTTGACTGCAGCGAACTTTACCTATTATTTTGTAGAGAGACCGGCTTTAAAGTTCAAGGAACGATTCGAGGGACCAGAACCGGTTCGTAATAAAAAAAATGTACTTTCGCCCAATGGCACTACTTAGTCTGGAACATATTGTTAAACAGTACGGCAATTATCGCGCAAGCGACGATGTAAGTTTCGAAATCCCCCAGGGTAAAATATTTGGTTTGTTAGGCCCCAATGGGGCGGGCAAAACCACCTTAATACGCATGATAACCCGCATTCTTTACCCCGATAGCGGATCCATTCTTTTTAACGGCGAAATCTTATCGGATAAACATACCGAGATTATTGGCTACATGCCAGAAGAGCGTGGCCTGTATAAAAAAATGAAGGTTGGCGAACACCTCATTTATTTAGGTAGGTTAAAAGGCTTATCGTTGGCGAAAGCTAAGAAGCATGTACAGCTTTGGTTGGAGAAGTTTGATATAATTAGCTGGCAGAATAAGAGCATTGAAGAGCTTTCGAAAGGCATGAGCCAGAAGATTCAGTTTATTGCTACCGTGCTACATGACCCACAGTTATTGATATTGGATGAACCATTTTCGGGGCTGGACCCCATTAATTCAAAACTGATAGAAGAGGAGATTCACAATATGAGTGCCCAGGGCAAGACCATTATTTTTTCGACGCACCGTATGGAGCAGGTGGAAGAAATTTGTGATGATATTGTACTGGTAAACAAGGGAAAGAAAATACTTGAGGGTAGCGTTAAAGAATTAAAGCAACGATTTAAAGAGAACAAATTTAAGGTAGCTTTTAATGATGAAATAAGGGCCGATTTGTTGAACAACCTGAACGTGGTTGAAAAAAAGGAGGGCGAACTGGTAGTAAAATTTGCCCAGGAACATCGCGGAAATGAACTGCTGAAATTATTTGTGGAACAGGGAGTGGAAGTTACTTCGTTTAATGAAGAGTTGCCCAGCATTAATGAAATCTTTATCAGGCAGGTAAGTAATAACTAAAGGCAATAGCACGATGATTAATTATGATGATTATGATTTAGGTTATTTGCATTGCTTTTATCATAAGGCCCCATAAAGATTCATAATTAATCAGCGTTCTATTGAATTAAAAAATAGCAATGAACAAAATCTGGATCATAGTACAGCGCGAATACATTACGAGGGTAAAAAGGCGCGCCTTTATTATTACTACGCTGCTTGCCCCCCTCGGGTTTTTTCTGCTGCTTACGTCTTCCTTTTTCATTAATAGCTATTCGCAAACCCGCACCGACGTGGCCATTGTTGATGAAACCGGTTTGTTTAAAGATGTTACTGTACCAGATGCCGAAGACCAAACAGTCTATTTCCATAAAATAGATGAGCCTTATGCTAATGTTGAGAAGATGTTGCCGAAAGATAAAAATGCCGATGCCAAATTTCAGGCCGTAATTTATGTGCCTGCAAATTTTAGCCTGGACAATGCTACTAAGTCGAGCATAGTGTACCGGTCGGTACAGAGGCCAGGCAATTCCAAACAACAATTTATTAACCGCCGGTTTACCACAGCAATTCAGCAGTTGCGCATGAAAAAAATGAATGTGAGTGCAGAGGACCTGGAAAAGGCAAGGCAACCGGTTGAGTTGAGTTTTGAATCTATCGGTAATTCAAAAGAGAACAAGGGATATGCTGATGCCGCCGCTATAGCGGGGCTGGTAATGGGCTTTGCCATTTACATTTCGTTATTGTTTTATGGCACCATGATTATGAAAGGTGTTATGGAAGAAAAGAGTAACCGGATAGTTGAAGTGCTTACTTCATCAGTAAAGCCCTTTCAGTTACTAATGGGTAAAATTTTAGGTATTGGCGCGGTTGGCCTAACCCAGTTTATTTTATGGATTTTGCTTACCGGTGCAGTCAACGTTATTGCAGTGCCCATGTTTGGTGCCTACATGGTGAATAATACACATGGCTTAAGCGCCGCACAAAGTTCTATCGACCCTGATGCAATCGAAAATATAAGACAAAACATGGCATCGTTACCCATTATGGAAATGGCATTCCTTTGCCCGCTGTATTTTTTAGGTGGCTTTTTACTTTATGGTGCTTTGTTTGCTGCAATAGGTTCAGCTATGGGCGAAGACAGCGACCAGCAATCGCTTACATTTCCGGTTATGGTGCCCATCATCATTTCAATTATAATAGCCGGTAACGTATTGAACAACCCCGATAGCAACCTGGGTTTTTGGGGTTCTATTATTCCGTTTACTTCACCGGTGGTAATGTGCTCGTTAATACCTTTTAGGCCGGTGTGGTGGCAGGTAGCCCTTTCGCTGTCGTTGTTGGTAGCGGGCTTTATATTAACCACATGGCTGGCAGCACGTATTTATAGAGTTGCCATACTGATGTACGGGAAGAAGGTAACATTAAAGGAAATGGGCAGATTGATATTTGCAAAACAATAGTTTTGCTTTGACCATAAATTATAGCTGAATGAAAATCTTCTTTTTACCCCTTCTGGCTTTAGCGCTACCCCTTGCCGGTTTTTCTCAAACGGCAATTGTGGTAAAAGAAGTAAGTGCCAATATGAGTAAAGGCATTAACACCGGTGTTGAAGCGGAGATTCCCGCCACTTCGATTAAAGATGTTGAAAGAGATTGGAAACGCAGGTTAACAACCGGTAGTAAAGCCAAATTGACGGAAACCAACGGAGAGATCATAGTTCGCGGAATTGACAATAAGGATATCTCGGCTAAGCCATTTAATTTATATAGCATTTTGAACACTAACAACGATGGGGTTAAATTAACCGTGTGGGTTACCAATAACGACACCGTGTTCTTTACATCAAAATCAGCTTCATTACTTGTTCATGATTTTGCAACGGCAGAATATTTTTTGGCTACAAAAACCATGTATCAAAAAGAGCGCGATAAGCTGGAAAAACTAAAGGATGACCTTGAAAAAAGTATTAAAAACCAGGAAAAGTCAAACCTGAAAATTACGGATAACAAAAGAGCAATAGCCCGAGCGCAGGATGACTTAATGACCAATGAAAACGACCAGAAAGAGGCCTCTAGTGCAATTACTTTACAACAAGCTGAATTAAATAAAGACAGGAGTGGCAATCCCGAAATTTATAAAGCAGCTGAGAAGGAATTGAAGGAGATGGAGGATGCCAGGAAGAAGTTACAAGACCGCAACCAGGGCCTGCACAAAAAGATAGATGAATGGAATAAGGAAGTAGCCACCGAGGAGCGAAACATTACCACCGAAAAGCAATCGCAAGCTCAAACCTCTGCCGCTATTGAAAAGCAAAAAGCGCTTATCAGTAATCTCGCTGCAAAGCTTAAATCTATTAAATAAAGTTATCCGGGTTAAGGCTTCACAACCTCATTTACTAGTAACGAGTCCCCGATTATTCTACCCATGTAAGTATAGGCCTTAGGAGTAAAGTGAAGGTCGTGTGGATAAGAGAGTTGCTGCATGGGCATAGGTGAAAACTGCTTAAACAAAGGCCCCGAAAGATTAAAGCACTTAATCCCTTTTTGAGTAAGCATTGCCGCCAGGTTATTCAAGCCAAGTGTGTTGGTCTTGCTCAAATCTGTTTCAGCAAACTTAATTTCCGTGGGGATGGTATGTATAACGGCAACAAAACCGGCATTATTGTTTTTCGCTTCTTGTTTATACCGGTCAAAAACCTCCGTAAACAAAGTATTGCTTGTATCTATTGATTTTACATAATCTTTATATGAAACGAACAGCCCAGTGTTTTGAAAGCCGCCAATTTTGTGAAACAGGGCCCTTACAAATCTGGAATGCACATAAAAAAACATATACCAGGGTTCCGGCTTAAGATGAGTGTTGCCATCGCTTTGAAAGCGCTCCATTCCACCTCGTACAAGGCAATCATTGTAATCCGACGCATTGAGCGATGCTATGATAAGGTCAGGATGAAGCTGTTTAAGTAGTTCGCGGTAGTGAACGTAATCGTAAAGTATATCGCTACCAGCTACTCCCGCATCAATTACTTCAGCATGTATCCCTTTTTCATTCAGGTATTTTTCCAAAGTACGGGGCCAGGTACTGTCATAAGGGGTACCTTCACCTTCGGCAAATGAGTCCCCGCTTACTAGTATCCGGAAAACTTTAGGGCTTTTAACCGTATCGTAATTCTTATCCCTAAAGCCCCAGCGATTGGTAATATACTGATAATGAAAATCAATGCCCGCTGGTACAAAAGTATCATTAGGCTGGCGGGTATGAAACCAGCCGTGCCTAATTTGTCCGTATTCTGAATAAAATGGTTGGCCGTTCATTTCTGAAAAGACCTGATAATTGCCGGTAACGCGTAAAAAAATCTCTGCCAAAACTGTCACGCTTATCAGTATTATCAGAGCGTTTAGTAGTAGTTTGATATAGTTTAGCCCGTTTTTCATTCCGTTTCAATCAGTAACCAAATATAGAAAACCATATGTTTAAGGCCCGACTTGGGTAAATGACTCTCTAATCAGCTAACGCCAAACGGGCAAACGGTTGAATGAGTACTTTCACCTTTTTTGTTTTCGAACTTTCATTATTTTGCGGTCAACATTTATCACGACACGCTTATGAAGGGAATTATACTAGCAGGAGGTTCTGGAACAAGATTATACCCCATTACATATGCTATCAGCAAGCAGATAATGCCTATTTATGATAAACCGATGATTTATTATCCATTGTCGGTTTTGATGAAAGCGGGCATAAATGAAATACTGATTATTTCGACGCCTACCGATTTGCCCAATTTTGAGCGTTTGCTGGGCGATGGTAAAAAATACGGCTGTTCATTTAGCTACAAAGTTCAGCAGGTGCCCAATGGCCTTGCCCAGGCGTTTGTTTTGGGGGCTGATTTTATTGGTAAAGAAAAGGTGGCCTTAATATTAGGGGATAATATATTTTACGGCAGCGGCCTTGACCAGTTGCTGAAGTCGAAGGTTAATGCCGATGGCGGTGTTGTTTTTGCCTATCACGTATCGGACCCGGAGCGATATGGTGTTGTGGAATTTAATGCCGAAGGCAAGGCAATTTCAATTGAAGAAAAGCCTGAGCAACCTAAATCAAATTACGCGGTTCCGGGCCTTTATTTTTATGATAACAACGTGGTTGAAATTTCGAAGAACTTAAAGCCCAGCCCAAGAGGAGAATATGAAATTACCGATGTAAATAAAGAATACTTAAAGCAGGGAAAACTGCAAGTAGGGATTCTTGACCGGGGCACTGCGTGGCTTGACACCGGCACCTTCGACTCGCTAATGCAGGCATCGCAATTTGTGCAGGTAATTGAACAACGCCAGGGCTTAAAAGTAGGTTGCATAGAAGAAGAAGCATGGCGCCAGGGTTTTATATCAACCGAGCAATTACGTGCTTTGGCGGAACCTTTAATGAAAAGCGGGTATGGCAAATATTTGATGGAGTTGATTCGATAAAAAAAAATAACAAATGAAAAGAACGATACTCGTTACAGGCGGTGCCGGTTTTATTGGTAGTTGCATGGTTGATAAGCTGATTGAGGATCCGAATAATTTTGTTGTAGTAATCGATAATCTCTCAACCGGTAATATCAAGCGTCTTCCTACTGAAAATAATGGGAACTGGAAATTCATTAAATGCAACAGCAATGAATACAGGGATATTGCAGCGGTTTTGACCTCATATAAATTCGATTATGTGTTTCACTATGCGGCTGTGGTGGGTGTTAAACGCACACTTGAGCATCCGGTATCGGTTTTAAGTGATATACAGGGAATAAAATACATACTTGATTTAAGCAAAAATACGGGGGTTAAGCGTGTTTTCTTTTCCTCCTCTTCTGAAGTTTACGGAGAACCCTTTGAGCATCCGCAAAATGAAATGACTACTCCACTTAACTCGCGATTGCCATATGCGGTGGTTAAAAACGTTGGAGAGGCTTTTCTGCGCTCCTACAAACAAGAGTTCGATCTTGATTATACCATTTTCAGGTTCTTTAATACTTACGGGCCTAAGCAAAGCAGCGACTTTGTAATGACGCGTTTTATTAAATCAGCATTGAGCGGTGAGAACATTACAGTGTACGGCGATGGCGCGCAAACCCGGACTTTCTGCTATCGCAATGATAACATCGATGCCTGCGCCTGTACTTTGTATAATGACCTGCACTTAAACGATACGGTTAATATTGGTAGCGACCATGAGGTTACAATTTTAGAGCTGGCTAAATTGATTATTCAAGTAACCGGTTCCAAATCAAAAATTATTCACTTGCCTGCTTTGGCCGAGGGAGATATGAGCCGAAGAAAGCCGGATATCGCCAAAATGAAGAGCCTTTTAGGCCGATCAATGACAAAACTGGAGGAAGGTATTAAATTGACGATAGAGAGCGGACAGTATTACTATTAGTAGATGGTAATGTTCAGCCTAGTTTTGCTTCACCCATAAATAGTTTTCATGCCTGTTTCCAATCCCAAGATTCTTATAACCGGTGGCTGCGGATATATTGGCTCACACACGGTTGTCGATCTTTTAGAGAATAATTTTGAGGTGGTTATTATTGACAATAACATAAGGTCGAAACCAACAGCAACCCAACTAATTAGTAAGATAAGCGGCAAACCGGTAAAAAATCACAACGTGGATTTGTGCGATAAAGAGGCTACCCGGGAAGTGCTGAAGCAAGAGGGAAAAATTGACGGTATCATTCATTTTGCAGCGCTAAAGTCGGTTCCTGAATCGGTTGAAAAGCCATTGCTGTATTATCATAATAACCTCGATTCGCTTATTAATCTTTTGGAACTAAGCGCCGAGTTTGGAATTAAGGATTTTGTGTTCTCGTCATCATGCTCGGTTTATGGTAATACCACTGAGCTGCCTGTTACCGAACAAACCCCTTTGGGTCAAGCAGAAAGCCCATATGCACGGACCAAACAAATAGGTGAAGACATTATCCGGGATTTCTCAAAAGTTTCTGATGGCCGGTTTGTATTGCTTCGCTATTTCAATCCTGTTGGCGCCCACGAAAGTGGCGAGTTGGGTGAAGATACAACGGATGTTATTACAGCAGTCGTTCCTCGAATAACCGGTACCGCCTTGGGCAAGTTTAAGGAGTTTGCTGTATTTGGTAACGATTACGACACCCGTGATGGCACGTGTATACGAGATTACATACACGTTATGGATATAGCCAATGCGCATACCAAAGCTTTGCAGTACCTTATTGCCGGCCGAAATGAAAGCAAGTGCGAAGTATTTAACCTGGGCACAGGAAATGGTGTAACCGTGCTTGAGGCCATTCAGTCTTTTGAGAAGGTAAGCGGAGTAAAACTAAATTGGAAATTCAGCCCGCGCCGGGCAGGAGATGTGGTAAGTATTTATGCCAATAACAATAAAGCTGTTACTAAACTTGGCTGGCAAATAAAGCGCGACCTGGATACTATGATGCGTACCGCCTGGCTTTGGGATAAGAAACTGAGTGAAAAGTAAACTTATAACAGAATCCAGCACCTCCTTACTCAGCAAGTAGTTTTACCTCTAAATTTTTAATTGTATCCTTATTGGCCTTTGCTATGTGGTTTGCAATCAGCGCATCAACGGGGTTTTGCTTTGTTAACCCGATAAGCGTTTGGTTTCCTTTTAAGCGGATGGCAGTATTGCGAATACGCTTGGTTTGTAACAGGTAAATTTCTTTCTGCAGCATGTATTCATAGCCCAGGCCATGTTCAATTTTTTTAGTACGGCTAAAACCCAATTCGGAATTGTAATTGTGGGCAACCATGTTATTGCCTTTTACTTTTGCATATACAATTTGAATATCAAGCAGCAAAAAGAAAACATCCAGCATGGCAAGCGAGGCCATAACAGGGACATCGGTACCCCAATATTTTTCATCATAAATAAAAAGGCCGGTGTAGGCTGTTTTATTTTCCCAATCGATAGATGAAATATTGATAAGGCCTACGGGTAACGATTTGTGATGAATAATAAAGAAAAAATTCTCTTCGTTATCGATGGAAGCAAACCACTCCTGCTGCATGGCTGAAGTTATTTCGCCTTTGTAGAACATGAATTGCGAAATCTTTGGGTCATTACGCCAGTGGCGCACCATTTCGGATTGATTTGGCTCAAGACGTTCGAGGGTAATGCCGTATCGGGTAATTTTCATTTGTTTAAAGCCTTGACGGATTGGCAACCGTGCGCTTGTGGGTGCTAAGGTAAAAAACCATAGCTATCTTAAAACTTCTCCAATTAGGTACGATGGCTTTTTGTGTTGCAGAGCGAAAAGCCGGTTTAAGTATTCACCTATTATGCCCAAACTGAAAAGAATAAGGCCGGTTGACATGAATATTGAAACTATAAGCGCAGTGAAGCCAAGTTCGGCGCCGGTAGTCATTTTTAGGTAGAGGAAATAGCACACAAAAACAAGGCAAACCCAAAATGAAGTTAAGCCAAACCAGGTCATAAACCGTAATGGAATGGTAGTATATCCAAAAATAAGGTTGAACGTGAGCAGCACTAATTTTAAAATGCTATAACCCGATTGGCCTTCGCGGCGTGGCGCATGTTGTACCTCGGCATAACCAATATTGGTGGTATGCCACGATAGTATCTCATCTAAAAAAGTAAAGCTGTGATTGTAGTCTTTAATTTTATCAATAACAGAATGATGAATCAGTTTATAACTGGAACCCTGGCCCGATGTATTGCCGAATTTCTCAAAAATAAATGATACAAATGCGCTACCAAACTTTCGGATTGTTGAATGCTGACGGACACTTTTATAGTAACCATAAACCAGGTCGGCACCGCTTTTTTTCGCTTCTTCAACTAAAACAGGAATATCTTCAGGAAAGAACTGAAGGTCGTCATCGATTGTAACTATATACTCGCCACTAGCAAATTGAAATCCACATAAAAGCGCCTTATGCTGCCCGAAATTCTTTCTTAACCTGATACCTGAAATGTTATAGGTTTTGTCGGTTTTCAGGTTCTTAATTACGTTCCAGCTGTTATCAGTACAATTATCATTTACCAGAATAATTTCGAAAGCGACATTCATTTTCTGAAAGGTAGACGCAATACGTGCGCAAAGCTCGGGCAACGTTTTTTCGCTATTATAAACCGGTACCACTACCGAATATTGTGGTGTTAAATCCATGCTATATTTCAATCAATTGCGGGCAAATAATATTTTCTGTTTCAAGATAGGCACTTCCCCAAGATAAACCAACTCCGAAACCTGATAGTAACAGTTTTAGCTTTCCCGATTTCAGTTCCCCATTTAAATTTGCCACCATGGTTAACGGTATGGTTGCCGAACTGGTGTTGCCGTAATCGTGCAAACTATATGGCACTTTTTCGCTGGCAACTTTTAGTTTTTTGCGGATGCTTTCCAGCATTAGCAAATTAGCCTGGTGAAAAACAAAATAATCAATGTCCTCCTTTTCAATATTCTTTTCACTTAGCAGCGTTTCAATATTCGGTGCTACTTCACGCAACCCAAAGTTGAAAATTTTTATACCATCCAATTTCATGTGCAGGTCGTTACGGCTTATTCCTTTGGCATACTCTGTATATGCTAATTGTTTCTCGTTAAATCCGTTTCGGTAAGCGCCACCGGGTATAATAATGTCGTCAAATTCTTTGCCATCGGTTTGTATATTAAAGTGAATCTCGCTACCGGCACTAAACTCAAGCGCGGTAGCTGTACCTGCATCGGAAAAAAGTGGTGCAGTACTTTTGTCCTGCATGGATATTGTAGTAGTTGATATGTCGCCAACCAGCAACAAGGCTTTACCACCCGGCATGTTTTGAAGTAAGCTGCCCACAATGGATAAGCCGTATACATATCCTGAGCAGCCGAGGTTAACATCGAAGGCAATGCAATTTTTTGATAGCCCCAACTTGTGTTGAAGTAATGACGACGTGTTGGGAATAATGTAGTCGGGAGTTTGAGTAATAAACACAAGTATTTTAACGTCTTCCCTGTTCCAGTTCAAATCGGCGAGTAGCTTTTCAGCAGCACTTTGGCACAGGTCGGAAGCTGTAAGCCCGGTAGGGGCAACCCGGCGATAACGGATACCCACCGTACTAATAAAAAGGGCACGTTCGTTTTCGGTAAGTAGCTCAAAGTCTTTATTATCCTCAACTTGCTTAGGAACAGCGGCCGAAACACCCTTTACCTGTATGTTAGGCACGCTAAAGATTGCCATCGCCTATTTGCTTTTAACAATTTCGAAAAGTGAGGCAATGGTTGTGGCATTTTTGAGGTCATCTGACGTAATGGTTTTTCCAAAATCTGCGTCTATCATGCCTATTACAATAAGGGTCATCATCGAGCCCCATTCCTCCAACTTTGCAAACTCAGTTTCAGGCTTAAATCCGGATAAAGGGGTTTGATGAAAACAATCCGCAAATCTTTTAACGAAATCTTCTAACTCCATATTAACATGCAATTTAGAAAAGGTTGGTATCATGCCAAACGTTTAATGCAACTTTGATCATTTACAATTTTTAGCGATGTGTTTCGTCAGTTATCTATTACCGTAAAATATTTCTTTAAATTGCGACCGTTATTGATAAGAAAAGTGTTTACCCATGCGTCATGTTTTCATCATTATTTTGTTAAGCCTTTCTTGCAGTTATATATCATTTGCCCAAAAAGCGACCATTAGGGGTGTTGTTAAAGATGCCGGCACAGGCGAGCCACTGGAAGGAGCAATTGTAATTGAACCCCCTACCAATGGCGTTACAACTGATATTAGCGGGAGCTACCAGTTAACTACCGACCCGGGCGAAGTGACCCTTGTTGTAAGTTACATTGGCATGAAGGCTGATACCATCCATCTTACGTTGAAGCCGGGCCAGGCTAAAAACAGGGACATTGCGCTGGGAGGAAATGAAAATGAGTTGCAAACCCTTGTTGTTACAGAAAACAAGGTTGGTGAAAAAATACAGAAGGTTACCCAATCGGTTGATGTTATTAAGCCAAGGATGCTTGAAAACAACAATATTACCAACATGACTGCTGCTGTTACGAAGTTACCTGGCGTTACGGTACTTGACGGACAGATGAGTGTAAGAGGAGGAAGCGGATACGCCTATGGTGCCGGTAGCCGGGTTACCCTTGTAGTTGATGAAATACCCCTAATGACCGCCGACCGCCAGGATATTAAATGGCCATTTATACCTATTGAGAATGTTGAGCAAATGGAGTTAGTGAAGGGAGCTGCCAGCGTTCAGTACGGAGCCTCGGCGCTTAATGGCGTTTTGAACGTTACCACGGCATATGCGCGTGATACACCTATTACCAAGATTGCTGTTTATTATGAAGGTATTGGCAAGCCCCCGGTTGACTCTTTTCAGTGGTGGAAGCGGGATGGTAAGTTTTTCCAGAATCCCAACAACATTGGTATGAGCTTTTTGCACAGTCAAAAGTTCGGCGATTTTGACATTGTGGTTAGTGGAATGATGAAAGCATCGCAAAGCCATTTGCAAAGCGATGATGAATATTATACACGGTTTAGTGGTAAACTGCGTTGGCATCCTCATAAGCTGCAGAGGTTAACCCTTGAGCTGGAAGCAAGTACCCTATACGACATCAACTCATTTCAGTTTTATTGGGCGAACGGAGCACGTCCATACATTGCAGCTTCGGGTGTAGTTATTAGCCAGCGTTGGTTTTACGCCTATATTGACCCTAAGTTTAAATACATAGATAAAAAGGGTAACGAGCATAAATTGTTCTATCGGTTGTACCGCCAAAAGCTATTACCCGGCTATAGCGATTTTTGGATTAACGCAATTTACTACCAGTTCCGCCATGATTTTGGCCGGTATGTAAGATTGTTGGCCGGTGCAAACAACCAGCATTATACTATGATTGACGGTGACTTAGGCACGCATCACGGCGATTATGGAGGTGCATTTATAAGCGGCCAATTAAACTATAAATTTTTCACCTTAAACGGCGGTGCCCGCGAAGAGTATGTGCATGAGGACAGTGCCATTACCCCTACGCTGCCTGTTTTCAGAGCCGGGGTTAGTTTTGAAATACGGAAGTATAATTACCTCAGGTTTTCGATTGGCCAGGCCTTTAGGGTGCCAAGTATAGCGGAAAGATATGTGCTTTACTCATTGGGCGGTGTAACTGTAATACCTAATACCGCCCTTCAACCCGAACGTGGTTACACGGCCGAGTTGGGGTACAAACGCAGTATTAAAATTGGCAACTGGCTGGGGTATTTTGATGCATCGTTATTTTATACCCAGTTTAAAGATATGATTGAGTTTGTGTTTGGCGTACAGAGCTACCCTAATCCTATCCTCCCGTATTTTCAATCGCAAAACATAAGCCATGCGCGTATTTTTGGATGGGAGCTTACCTGGTACGGCGAAGGGCATATTGCACCTAATGTTGACATGGTTACACAACTGGGCTACACTTATTTTTACGGGGTTAATTTAAATGACACCACCGCTAGGTTTAATAATAACATTGGCAGTTTTTTGAAAAATGCATTTACACACTTTGTATTGCCAACCGCAAAGGATGATTACACCTGGAATAAGGAAACGGCAGGTATGCTTAAGTATCGTAATCCCCACCAGTTTAAGGCCGATGTGGATTTCATTTTATTTAATAAATACCACGTGGGTTCGTCACTGCAATATTATAGTTATATGACCCAGGTTGACGCCATATTTATGGTGTTTGTGCCGGGCATTGAGGAATACCGCGTGCAACATAGAAACAAGGGAGATGCGGTGTGGGATTTGCGCTGCGGGTATGAGTTTAATAAAAACCTTGAGCTAAATTTTTTGGTTAAAAACGTGCTCAATACCTATACGATTTTTCGTATTGCAAGGCCTGACCCCCCACGGTCGTTTACCGTGCAGTTGATGGTTAATTTTGGAAGGGGGATGAAGAAAAGGGCAGCTACTACTCCACAGATAGGTAATCTATAGCCCGATTACTTATACCCACCCCTTTTTTGGAAATTTAAATAGGCCTATATTCGTAACATAATACGAAATAGCAAAATTATGCTTTTGCTAAAGGCCTGATTACTTTAGGTTGTTTGACATGATGGAAATGACATCAAGAGGCTTTTCTGATACCTAAAAGGAGATTGAAATGCTTAAATTTTGACTTGAAAATGGAAGAAATGGTTAAAGCAGGTGTGATAAGTGATGGAAATTCAACTAGTTATAAAAAGTATACACGCTTAAAAAACAATGATTTTTGGGCGTTTTTACTATTCTATATAATTGAAAATGATAAATTTATATATTACGATTTAGATAAAAGTATACAAAAGTATACAAAATTTTTTTTGAAAAAAGTTACAGAGTAGACCTTAGTTAGGCAGGACCCGATAATTTTTATATTTACTGCCAATCACAATCACAATTAAAGCTTAGGATTATGCAAGATTTTACGCGCCTCTTCGATATCATCTATTATCAAAACGAAAAATACCCCCAGGCTGATGCGTTTGCCGCAAAAGAAAATGGCCAGTGGAAAAAATACTCGACTGCAGAAATTATTGATAACGCCAATAAGGTAAGTTTAGCCCTTTTAAAATTAGGCGTAAAGCCCGATGATAAAATTGCCACCGTATCGAACAACCGGCCGGAATGGAATATGACCGACATTGGGATGCTGCAGGTGGGAGCAGTTAACGTACCTGTTTACCCTACTATCAGCGAGCATGAATACAAGTTCATTTTTAACGATGCTGAGATTAAATATGCGTTTGTATCAGATAAAAATCTGTTTATCAAAATTTCGAATATAAAGAGTGAAGTTCCATCGCTAAAGGAAATATACAGCTTTGATAAAGTAGAAGGCTGTAAGCATTTTAGCGAGTTTTTAGCGTTGGCCGAAGGTGGTGATATGAACCAGGTTGAGCAATTAAAAGCTTCGATTAATGAAGAATCGTTGGCTACAATTATTTACACCTCGGGTACTACCGGTAACCCTAAAGGAGTCATGTTATCGCACCGCAATATTGTAAGCAATATCAAGGGTGTATCGCCTTTCCTTCCGCTTCATAATTCGCAACAGGTACTAAGCTTTTTGCCATTGTGCCACATATTTGAGCGCGTGGTGGTGTATGTATATATTTCGTATGGCGTTTCGGTTTATTATGCCGAGAGTATTGAAACCATTAGCGAAAATTTAAAAGAAGTAAAACCACATTTCTTTACAACGGTGCCAAGGTTGCTTGAAAAGGTTTACATAAAATTAGAAGGCGCAGGTGCCAGCCTAACCGGTTGGAAAAAGGATTTGTACGCTAACGCACTTGAGTTTGCCAGGAACTACGATTTGTCAAAACCTATGGGCTTAACCGACAAATTAAAAATGGCGGTTTACAATAAACTTATTTATGCTAAGTGGCGGGAGGCGTTGGGTGGCCAATGCCAGGGCATTTGTGCCGGCGCTGCTGCGCTTAACCCATTATTAGCAAAGGTGTTTACCTGTGCGGGAATCCCTATTATGGAAGGATACGGACAAACCGAATCATCGCCGGTAATTACTGTTAACCCATTTGATTTGAACAAAATTTGTTTTGGTACCGTAGGCATGGCTATACCGGGTATTGAAGTGCACTTAGAGCATCGCGATGGAATGGCTGAGGGTGAAGGCGAAATTTTAGCCAAGGGCCCGAATGTGATGATGGGTTACTACAAACGCCCCGATTTAACCGCTGAAACCGTAGTAGATGGTTGGTTGAGAACCGGCGATGTTGGAACATGGGTTGAGTACCGCGGCAACAAGTATTTAAAAATTACCGACCGGGTGAAGGAGTTATTTAAAACCTCGGGTGGCAAATACATTTCGCCGCAGCAGATTGAAAACAAAATGAAGGAGATTCCTTACGTTGAGCAGATTATGGCTGTGGGCGAAAACCGCAATTTTGTTTCAGCGCTTATCGTTCCCAACTTCCTCAATCTTTCGGAGTGGTGTTTAAAGAATGGTGTGCACGCAAAAACGCCTGATGAAATGGTGCAAAGCCCGGAAGTGCTAAAGATGTTCCGCGCTGCGATAGACGAAAAGAATAAAAACTTCGGGCAATGGGAAACCGTTAAGAAGTTTGAATTGATGCCTAAAGAATGGACGATTGATGGTGGTGAGTTAACACCTACTACCAAAATTAAGCGCAAGGTTATACTTGAAAAATATAAGGGCGTGATAGATCGTATTTACGGGTAGTTATTGCCATCTGATTTATTGGATATAAAAATTCCAATTCGCTCAAAAAATTATAACTTGACTTTAGATTGTATTTAAACAAACTAAGGATATAAGCCTATGACTTTTGAAGAATACCGCAAGTATGATGCCACCGGGCTGGCTGCTTTAATTAAAAAGAAAGAAGTAGCTCCCTCTGAACTACTGGAAATAGCCATTAAACGTACGGAGGAAGTTAACCCGGCGCTGAATGCTGTGGTTACAAAGCTTTACGATTTAGGCAAAGAACAAATAAAAACGCTTAATCCTGATGCACCATTTTCGGGAGTGCCTTACCTGATAAAAGATTTGGGGCCGCAATTGAAAGGTACTCGTTATACCTGTGGTTCGAAATTTTTAGCCAATAATATTTCGAAAGCCAATAGTGCGGTTACGGATAGAATGCTGAGGGCAGGCCTGGTAATATTTGGCAAAACCAACACTCCCGAGTTCGGAATTACACCTTTTACAGAAGGCACTTTTTTAGGCGTTGCGCGCAATCCTCATAATAACGCCCATACCACCGGTGGCAGTAGTGGAGGTAGTGCTGCTGCTGTGGCGGCAGGTATTGTGCCTATGGCCAGTGCTAATGATGGTGGAGGCTCTATACGTATACCGGCCAGTTGCTGTGGATTGTTTGGGTTGAAACCAACGCGCGGGCGTATATCGTTGGGCCCTGAAAGTGGAGAACTGTGGGGCGGGGCAGTGTGTGAGGGTGTAGTGTCAAACAGCGTTCGGGATAGTGCATTGTACTACGATCTTATGCAAGGTGCTACAGATGGTGACCCGTATATTATTCAAAGGCCAGATAGGCCATACGTTGAAGAAGTAAAGACCCATCCCGGTAAACTGAAAATAGGCTATAGTGTTGAACATCCTTTTGATGTAAAACAGGATGAGGAGAATATTAAGGCGGTGGAGAAAACTGTGAAACTATTGCGCGATTTGGGCCATGAGGTACACGAAGTAAAACTTCCGTTTAAAAAAGAGCTAATGACACAGTTGCTTTATGCTATGGTGTATGGCGAGCTTTCAGCAGCACTTGATTACTTTGGAGAATTGAGGGGAAGTAAACCCCGGCGAAATGAGTTTGAACCAAACACATGGCTACTGTATAAATTGGGGCATTCGTTTTCGGCCAACAGTTTTGCTTTGGCCAAACTAAAGTGGAACATGGCTTGCCGGGCAATGGCCGACTTTCACAGCCAGTATGATTTGTTGCTTACACCAACATTGGGTATGCGACCATTTAAAATTGGCGCCTTGCAGAACAATGCGGTTGAACAAATTGGTTTGCAGGTTATGAATGCGTTGGGCATATCATCCATTGTAAAATATACGGGGTTGATTGAGAAGACCGCCGGCAAAATTTTTAGTTGGATTCCCTATGCGCCTTTGGCGAATGTAACCGGCCAGCCCGCCATGACGATGCCATTGCATACCAGTGCCGATGGTTTGCCTGTTGGGGTTATGTTTACTGCGCGCTTAAATGATGAAGCTACTTTG
>CAIOTH010000003.1 GCA_903861145.1 uncultured Bacteroidota bacterium
TCAATAAAACGGACAGCCAAAATAAACGGATTTTCTATATTTTGTTAGTAATTAGTGCAGAAAAGCACATTTCCACATTTTTTAGTGGACTAAAGGCTTACCAGCTGCTCTTTTGCCAAGTAATTTTGCCACCAAATCACCTCTAAGTAGTAGTCCAAACAATAAATCATACCACCTGTGTATGAGATAATGCAGATGTTATTCCGGTATACCCTTTAAACTTAAACCAGATAGATATGAAGACGAGAATTTTTTTGCTAGCCCCCATGGTTTGTATTTTGTTCCTTTCATCGTGCCTTGTAAGCAAAAAAAAGTATGATGAGCAGGTGGCCTTAGCCAATAAATACCTGGCCGAAAAGAATGATTGTGGCGATAAATTAACCACTGCCAACGCGACTATCGACGACCTCAATAAACAAATAGCCAATCTGAACGACCAAATTCAAAAACTTCAGGATAGCAATGCTTCGCTGGTAGACAAGGTGAAAAAGCTGGATGAACTGAAAAAGCAAACCGAATCTATTTGCGAGCAGGTAAAGCAGAAGCTGGATGAAATAACAAACGCATCTGCCTCCGAAAAAAATAAGCTGCTGAAAGACCTGGCACAAAAGGAGAAGGACCTGATTGAAAAGAGTGCCAAGCTTGACGAACTAAGCAAGAGCCTTGAAGCGCAGGAAGCAAAACTGCGTAACATGCAAGAGTTAATGGCGCGGAAAGATTCTGCGGTACAATCACTTCGGAAAAAGCTGACTGATGCTTTGTTAGGCTTCAATAATAGCGAACTTTCAGTTTCGGTTAAAGATGGAAAGGTGTATGTATCAATGAGCGATAAACTTTTGTTTAGCACCGGTAGTTTTAAAGTGGATGAGCGCGGTAAAGAGGCCCTCAAAAAAATTGCTGAGGTTTTGAACAAACAAACCGACATCAACATCAATATCGAAGGGCATACAGATAATAAGGCTTACGTTTCAACTACATCAAGCCCTATCAATAATAATTGGGACCTGAGTGTCATGCGTGCCGCCTACGTAACGAAAATAATGGTTGAGGACTACAGTGTTGACCCTAAGCGAATAACACCCTCGGGCCGTAGTAAGTTTGTACCTATTGAAGCCAACGAAACCGCCGAAGGCCGGAGCAAAAACCGCCGTGTTGAAGTAATCCTGGAGCCAGATATGAAGGCGATAATGGATATTTTGAATGCTACGAACTAAGAGAGATTCCATTCAACTTATTTTGTGACTGAGATCAGGTTCTACAAATCGCCATGGAAATCGCTTAAAATTCTTGCCCTCACAATTCCATTTGTGGTAATTGGCGTTTGGATAGTTACAACTACCACCGATACAACAGAGAGAATCCTGGGTTGGTTAAATATTTGCTTTTTTGGACTGGGTTTGCCAATTGGGTTGTTCCATCTGTTTGATAGAAGGCCCCAAATCTTAATGAATGAAATTGGCATTTGGGATCGGACAACTAATCAGCCAATGATCAATTGGGAATGGATCGTAGATGCCTACACTTTAAATATATACAGTCAAAAATTTATCGCTTTAGTATTGGATGAAAATTTTCAAACAGAAGGCCATCAAAATAAATGGGCAGCCAGGTTAAGTGAGGATATTGGCGCTCAGAAAGTAAATCTTTCGTTGAGCCAAGTAAATATTGATGGAGAAAAGTTGGCCTTGTTTATTATTTTAATGAGCAGGGATGAATCAAACAAAGAGGAATTACTAAAGAAGGCTCTGTCGGAATGGAGCTAAAGGGTTTTCTTACCCCTCAACCTACTCAACGTCTCCTGCGTTATTCCCAAATATGAAGCGATGTGCCCTAGCGCCACGCGCGAGAGTATATTGGGATGCCTTGCCTGTAATGTCTGGTATCTTTCGGTTGCCGTTTGGAATTGAATGGCCGTTAAGCGTTCGGCATAAGCTTTTAAAAACTCAGTGGTTATCATCCGCCCAAATCGCTCAATGGCATGCGACTCTTTAAACAACTGCATTAAATCATCGTAACCAATCCAGCTAACCGTGCCGGCCTCTAACAACTCAATGTTATACCTGCTCGGCTTCTGCTCAAAAAAACTATCAACGGCGGTTGTAAAAGTATTTTCAGCAACAAACGAGGTGGTAATATCCTTACCATCTTTATAGTAAAAAATACGCGCCAATCCGGTTTGAATAAAGAAGAGTTTTCGGCAAACATTTCCTTCCCTGTGCAATAAATAGCCCTTAGGAAAATCCTCCTTTGTGATTACTTTTTCCAATGCAATTTCGGAAGATACCTGGACATGAGACTTAATAAAATCTATTAACTCCATTGAATTGGCTATTTAGATAAAGTTAGAAACATTTGAGACTCTCGCTCACCGCTTATTTTTTGATTTATGTCAAAAGCATCCTGCAACACGATAGCTAACTTTGTTGCATAAACAAACCCAACATGGCGCATAAAATCCAATCCAACCGCGAAGAGCTTGCAAATGCTGTAACACATGGCATTGGTTTTTTGCTTGCCCTTATATTAGTGCCTGTATTAATAGCTAAGGCGTCAATGCAAAGCACCAGCCTAATTGTAATTGCTTGTGCGGTGTTCTCTTTCGGCTTTTTAATGTCCTATTTGTCGTCAACCATATATCACCTGGTGCAAAACCCTAAATCAAAAAAGTTGCTCAGGATTTGGGACCACATTAGCATCTTTTTTCTCATTGGTGGCACATACACCCCCGTCGTCTGCAAATATACCGATCATAATACCGCCGTTATTTTTTTAGGTATCATGTGGTCACTCATACTCGGGGGCAGCGTGCTTAAAATTTTCTTTACCGGTCGCTACGATAAGCTTTCAACGGCTATATATGTTTTACTGGGCTGGATGGTCGTTTTTATCATTAAACCAATCCTGGCGCACATGCCTTTAGAAGTGTTTTGGTGGATACTCAGTGGCGGACTTGCTTATACCTTCGGGGTAATATTCTACAAATGGCACAAACTTACGTTTCAGCATAGTATCTGGCATTTATTTGTACTTGGGGGCACCTTATTGCAATACGTGGCGGTTTATAAGTGCGTTACTCCCTAAAAGCCATTTCGGGTAGTATTCCCATTTTCCAAATATCTCTTCTACATTCGCCGCATGTTTGGAATTAAGAGTAGTGAGAATCCTGAGGCCGAAATGGGCTTCTTCGATCATTTGGAGGTATTGCGTTGGCACATTGTGCGATCTTTAATTGCGATTATTGTTTGCGCATGCGTTGTTGGCTATTATTACGACTTTGTTTTTAATAAAATCATTCTCGGCGTTCAATCAAAAAACTTTCCCACCTACCGGTTCCTGTGCTGGCTATCTACAAAGCTTCCGTTTGCCAACGATATCTGCATCAACCACGACATGAACATTCCGTTGCAGAACACGGAAATGTTCGGGCAGTTAAACCTGCTTTTGCAATATTCTATGGTTTTAGGAATCGTGCTTGCTTTTCCTTATGTTATTTGGGAGTTGTGGCGTTTTGTGGCCCCAGCGCTAAGAGATGTTGAAGCAAAAAAAACCAGCCGTATTATCCTGGCAAGCTCAATTTTCTTCTTTATTGGCATCCTGTTTTGCTATTATGTAATCATTCCTTTCTCGCTCAACTTTGCGGTCAATTTCACGATAAGCCCTGCCATTAAAAACAACTTTACCATCGATAACTATATCGATTTCTTTACCATGATGCTCATATCGATGGGCGCGGTTTTCGAAATGCCCATGCTGGTTTATTTTCTTTCGAAGGTGGGCATTCTTAAACCTGCGGTTATGCGCCGAACGCGCAGATATGCCATTGTGGTAATAGCCATTGTTGCAGGTATACTTACACCTACACCCGATGTATTTACTCAAATACTGGTGGGCATGCCTATTTATTTGCTTTACGAATTCAGTATTTTTATTTCGGCCCGCGTTGAAAAGGACAATGCTAAAAAAGGCGTAATACACACCTAAAAATTTAAACTATGAAAATAGCCATAGGCGGCGACCATGCCGGTTTTGAATATAAGGCAGAGCTAATAAATTACTTAACCGCAAACGGTTTTGAGATGAAAGACTTCGGCCCCTATAGCAACGAGTCGTGCGACTATCCCGATTTTGCGCATCCGCTATCAATAGCGGTTGAGAACGCTGAGTATACTTTCGGCATACTCATTTGCGGAAGCGCTAATGGGGTTGCAATGGCCGCTAATAAACATCAACGAATAAGGGCGGCAATAGTTTGGAAAAAAGAACTGGCCGAACTGGCCCGTCAGCATAACGATGCCAACGTAATTTGCCTGCCTGCCCGTTTTATTTCATTGGAGGAAGCCAAAGAATTTGCATTGACTTTTTTAAACACCGCCTTTGAAGGTGGAAGGCACCAACGCCGGGTAGATAAAATTGCTTGTAACTAATATTTTTTTACCGCAAAGAAGCAAAGAGCGCAAAGGTTTTAAAATACATTTAATAATGCTATGACAGAGAATGAGGTGGCTGCTTTGATTGTAGATGCAGCATTGTTGGTGCATCGTGAACTAGGGCCAGGATTATTTGAGTCGACCTATGAGGTTTGTTTAGTGTACGAATTGAAAAAAAGAGGGTTACGGGTTGAAGCTCAAAAAGAACTTCCGGTAGTTTATCAGGACATACAGCTAGAAGCTGGTTATAGAATTGATTTGCTAGTTGAAGGAATTGTAATAGTTGAATTAAAATCAGTGCAATCTTTAAGTGATTTGCACATGGCGCAGGTTATCACTTATTTAAAACTAGCGCATTGCAAATTGGGATTGCTTATTAATTTCAACGTAAAGCTTATTAAAGACGGGATAAAAAGAGTTGCTAATGGTATTTAATCTTTGCGCTCTTTGCTTCTTTGCGGTAAAATGTATTAACCCATGATTTTTGACAGAAAGAACCTTACTAACGAAGAACTAATACAACTCTATCAACTCATTCTTAAACCAAGGGTGATTGAAGAGCGGATGCTAAAACTTTTGCGCCAGGGCAGAGTAAGCAAATGGTTTTCGGGCATCGGGCAGGAAGCCATTTCAGTTGGAATTACCGCGGCACTTGAGCCTGATGAATATGTTTGTCCGCTGCACCGCAACTTAGGCGTATTCACCACCCGAAATGCCGACTTGCAACAATTATTTGAGCAATTTCAGGGAAAGAAAAATGGTTTCTCGCAAGGGAGGGAGAGGAGTTTTCACTTCGGCACGAATGAACACCATATAGTTGGTATGATATCGCACCTCGGGCCACAGCTTTGTGTTGGCGATGGTATTGCACTGGCCAGCAAGCTTAAAAAAGAAAGGAAAATTACCGTAGCCTTTACCGGCGATGGCGGTACCAGCGAAGGCGATTTTCACGAAGCCTGTAACATAGCAGCAGTATGGAATTTACCGGTAATTATATTGATTGAGAACAATGGCTATGGCCTATCAACCCCTACCAACGAACAATTTAAATGCAAGTATCTAGCCGAGCGGGCCATTGGTTATGGTATGAAAGGATTGACTATCGACGGTAATAATATTTTAGAAGTATACCACACCGTAAAGCAACTGGCAGAGGAAATGCGTGAAAATCCTTTCCCTGTTTTGTTGGAGTGCATGACATTTAGAATGCGCGGCCACGAGGAAGCCAGCGGCACCAAATACGTACCCAAAGAATTGTTTGAAATTTGGGAGAAGAAAGACCCCGTAACAAATTTCGAAAACTGGCTAATTGAAGAGGGCGTTATTTCGCCCGATTATCCGCATATGCTGAAGGATGAAATGGACACCGAAGTACGCGCCGCCTTCGACCGGGCCGATGCCCAACCGGATGTTAAACCCGATACCGCTAAAGAGCTGAATGAAGTATATGCCCCTTTTCAACAGAAGGTAGTAGACCCCTCGAATGGTGCAACGACCAGCAAACGGCTAGTGGATGCGGTGCGCGATGGATTAATGCAATCGATGGAGCGCTACGACGACCTGGTGGTAATGGGTCAGGACGTAGCCGAATACGGCGGCGTATTTAAAGTAACCGATGGCTTTGTAGATAAATTTGGCAAAGAGCGTGTGCGCAATACCCCCATTTGCGAATCGGGTATTTTAAGCGCGGCATTAGGCTTGAGTGTAAAAGGAGTGAAGAGTGTGGTAGAAATGCAGTTTGCCGATTTTGTTTCTACCGGCTTTAATGCCGTAGTAAATAACCTCGCAAAATCATACTGGCGCTGGGGCCAAAATGCCGATGTAGTAGTGCGTATGCCCACCGGTGCCGGTGTTGGTGCAGGGCCATTCCATTCACAAAGTAATGAGGCCTGGTTTTTCCATGTGCCCGGTTTGAAAATAGTTTACCCTGCTTTTCCTAATGACGCCAAGGGCCTTTTGGCTGCGTCCATCGAAGACCCTAACCCGGTGATGTATTTTGAGCACAAAGCGCTTTATCGTAGTGTTGAAGGCGCAGTGCCCGATGATTATTATACTACTGAAATTGGCAAGGCCAAATTAGTAAGCACCGGCGATGATGTTTCAATCATTACTTATGGTGCCGGTGTTCATTGGGCTTTAGAAACAATTAAAGATGGCACCTCCGCCGATGTGTTGGACTTACGCACTTTACTTCCTTTTGATAGGGAAGCCATTGCAGCAACCGTTAAGAAAACGGGCAAGGTTTTAATCTTACACGAAGACACTTTAATAGGTGGCATTGGTGGCGAAATAGCGGCATGGATTTCAGAAATGCTTTTTGAATACCTCGACGCCCCGGTTACGCGCGTAGCTTCTTTAGATACGCCGGTTCCTTTTGCAATTCCATTGGAGAATAACTTTTTGCCGAAAGAAAGATTGAAGGAAAAATTAAGGGAATTGCTTAGTTACTAGGCTTTAAACTGCTTTGCTTCCAAATCCATACCCCACACAAAGGCATCATAATAACTACGTAAATACAGATAGGGCTCAGTTTACCCTGCAAGGAATAATGTACCCAGGCGCAGTTAGCGTGGTAGCAGAATGGATAGATTGCCGCCAGAAAATAAAGTATTGTTCTGTAAACTACCGGCCTTAATAGGGTGAAAAGACAAATGCAATAGCTGATGGTGTGAATAATGTGCGAATAAACAGGCTCGTCGCTATAATGCGTGGCTAAACCAACCACATGCACCCCAATACAGATTATAAGAAACAGTCCAAAAAAAATCGTAACAGCTAATCGGGTTCCTTTCATATTTTGAAGATATAAAATCCGGCCAATACATTTTACCACAAAGAACACTAAGGTTGACACAAAGCCACAACGAATACAAATTACTTTGTGGCCTTTGTGCTGTATTTTCTTTGTGCCCTTTGTGGTAAAATGTATTAATTCACACTCACAAATTAAACAACCCAACACGTGAACACAGCTTTCAAACCCGGTCTTTTCGAAGGTAAAACAGCAATCATAACTGGTGGTGGTACAGGCATAGGTTTACGCATAGCCCGCGAAATGGCACATTTGGGAGCAACCGTAATCCTCGCCAGCCGTAAAATGGAGAACCTGCTAACAGCGGTTGATCTTATAACTTCGGAAGGTGGCAAAGCGCATGCAGTAGAGTGTAACATTCGCCAAGAGGAAAGCATAAAAGCATGCGTGGCTAAAACGATTGAACTAACCGGTAAGATTGATTATCTCGTCAACAACGGCGGTGGTCAATTCCCATCGCCCGCCGAATTGATAAGCCCTAAGGGTTGGCATGCGGTTATTGAAACCAACCTGACCGGTACATTTTTTATGTCGCAGGAGGTATTTAAAAAGCAATTTGTAAATACAGGCGGCTCGATAGTCAATATTATAGCCAACATGCGCAATGGTTTTCCTATTATGGCTCATACCGGTGCCGCACGCGCGGGGGTAGAAAACATCACCAAAAGCCTCGCCACCGAATGGGGTAAGTATGGTGTGCGTGTTAATGCTGTAGCCCCCGGAGTTATTAAAAGTAGTGGACTTGATAGATACGACCCTGCTTATAAGGATTTCATTCTCAGCTTTGCCAAAAACAACCAAACAACGCGTTTAGGTACAGAGGCTGAAGTGTCGTCTGCCGTTCTGTTTTTATTATGCCCCGCTGCCTCTTATATCTCAGGTGTAACACTGGCCGTTGATGCTGCTGAGTCATTATACTCGCCTGTAATGCCGCCGGTAGCGAATAATGCTAATCCGGCGTATGAGGGGTAATGTGGTGCGCGCTTCAAAATACAGAAATTGCAAATTTCTACAACGGGGAATCCTCATTTCAGACCACTTGAGTTATTAAAATTACCCGCTTATCTTAGGTCCTGAGAAACATTATTTCTTTAGTACATGAACACCCGTTTTTTTGCTGTTTTCATTTGCCTGTTTACCTGTTTGCGTAGCGCTGCTCAGATAATTCCTGCACCGGGCGATAAACTCAATTACACCCAGGTAATGTTCGAATATGAAAAGGTTAAAGGCGCTGATATGTATGTGGTTCAGATAGCCGAAAATTCGGCGGGCCCATCGTTTAATCCTTGTTTAATAGAACAGAAAGATTCGGCAACGGCCACACGGATTGATAACCTGGTATTCGGAAAAAAATATCAGTGGAGATACGCCGGTATTCATCAGGGGAAAAGAGGTGATTGGAACGGCCCTTTCCAATTTGAAACCATGGACGATCCTTTGCGCGTAAAAGGTCTGGTCGATGTGGTCATCACTCAAAACGATTCAAGTGCGAGTGCAGGAGGCCTGATTATAGACGATTGTAGTCATAGTATTATGGACCGGCACGGCAAAGTAATATGGTGGTTGCCGAAAGTAAAATGGCGTCCGGTGCGGGAGAAGGGGAAGTTGGATATTAAGCCAAGGGTACTGGATTTGAAACTAACACCTGCCGGCACAATTACTTATTTGGCCGACACAACGGCATTAGAGTGCGATTTGAGGGGCACGGAGCTTTGGAGAGCGCCCGACGACGGTAAGGTTTCGGGCTTCAAAAGCGAATTTTACAATCATTATTTTGAACGTTTGCCTAACGGCCATTATATGGTGTTGAGCAGAGAATGGTGGCGTAAGATTCCGGCTTATCACGACACTGCAGTTATTTGGAAAAAGTATCCGTGGCGCGCTATTCTTGACTCGGCTGAATATGGCCGCGTTAATTTTCCTACCGTTATAGAATACGACAAAAGAGGCCAGGTAGTATGGAGCTGGAAAAGCGAGGACTATCTTGACAGCGATGCATTAAGCCCGATTGCCGGAGATACGAAAGCCGAATGGGAATCGTATCCGCATGGTAACGCGCTAAGTGTTGATAAAAATAATGAATATGTATATATGGGGTTACGCAATATGAACCGCATTATTAAAATTGAAAAGAAGACTGGAAAAGTAGTGGATAGCTGGGGCGCCAAATGGCCGGGTACCGGAGCGCTTCACGAGCTTAATCTCAAACAACAACACGATACTCATTTGCTGGATGATGGCAGCATAGCAGTTTATAACAGCAACAACTACCCCGGCAGCGATAGTTCATCGCGGGCGCTTATTTTTTCGCAGAAGCCCGGTGATGACGGTCGGATTTTATGGTCATTTGACTGCGATTTTGATTCGTTGGATCGCCACGCTCTCCGAAAAGGGGGAAATGTGGACCGGCTTAAAAACGGAAATTATCTGATATGCACCGGCATGACCGGCCGCATACTTGAAGTTACCAAAGACAAAAAAATAGTGTGGGAGTGCCGGATTACAGTGAATAACAAAAGTGGCCCCACCTTTTTTCAATGGCTTTACCGCGCCCATAGTATTTCGTCTCTGTATCCGTGCTATTTTACCCTGCAACCTTTGCTGGATACAATAAATGCCGGTTCGCGAACTTTCAATATCAGGATATTTAATAGAGGGTCAGAAAGCGATACCTATAATGTGCAGGTTAACTCGCCTTCCGGCTGGGCCCTCCCGCAATTTTCTACCGATGTTATTTGCTCGAATGGTTCGGTAACCATGACGGTTAACCGGGGCAAATCCGGTCTTGCCGGCGATAAGATATTAGTGATTGTAACTTCAAAAACAAATCCTGATTTTGAGAGGAAGAGTTGGGTGGTGGTGGGGAAATAGTGGGAGTTAATGAGATAGGGGGCTTAATGATAATGACGCGCACTTTTTATAAATACAAAAGCCACCCAATAGGTGGCTTTTGTATTTAAACAGTAAACTATTACGATTTACTATAGCGCTTACGCTCATTTTCGTTCAAGTATATTTTACGTAAACGGATAGATTTAGGGGTTACCTCAACATACTCGTCCTCCTGTATATACTCCATACTTTCTTCCAAACTCATTTTGATTGGTGGAGGCAGAGTTGATTTATCATCAGTACCCGCAGCACGGAAGTTGGTAAGCTGTTTAGCCTGCACAACGTTTACTACTAAGTCACCATTCTTGGTGTATTCGCCAATGATCTGTCCTTCGTAAATTTCAACACCCGGCTCAATAAAGAATTTACCACGGTCGCTTAGTTTATCCATTGAATAAGCTGTTGCGCGGCCTGCTTCTTTACCGATAATGGTTCCGTTAATACGGCTTGGGATATCGCCCTTCCACGGCTGGTATTCTTTAAAGCGGTGTGCCATAATAGCTTCACCGGCAGTAGTGTTCAATATTAAAGTCCTTAAACCAATCAATCCGCGCGAAGGTACTTCAAATTCAATGTGCATCATGTCGCCTTTCGGTTCCATAACCAGCAAATCGCCTTTACGTTGAGTAACCAATTCAATACACTTTCCGGCAACGCCTTCGGGTGCATCAATGGTCAATATTTCTATTGGCTCATTTTTTTGGCCATCAATTTCTTTTATCAATACGCGTGGGTTACCAATCGATAACTCATATCCTTCTCTGCGCATGGTTTCAATCAAAACCGATAAGTGCAAAATACCACGGCCAAACACCAGGAATTTTTCAGGAGAGTCAGCGTCTTCAACACGCAAAGCCAGGTTCTTTTCTAATTCTTTGTATAAGCGCTCGCGTATTTTTTGCGAGGTTACAAACTTACCTTCTTTACCAAAAAATGGCGAGGTGTTAGTTGTAAAAATCATGCTCATAGTAGGCTCGTCGATATGGATAGGTATCATGCCTTCAGGATTAACGAAATCGGCAATAGTATCGCCAATGTCAAAACCTTCAACACCCATTACCGCACATATATCACCGCACTCAACTTTTTGCACTTTCACTTTACCTAATCCGCTGAACACATAAAGTTCCTTCACTTTACTCTTTACAACACTGCCATCGCGTTTAACCAGGCAAACGTTTTCGCCACTGCTTATGCTACCACGGGTAACACGGCCAATGGCAACACGGCCTAAGTACGATGAATAATCAAGCGAGGTAATTTGCATTTGCACGGTTCCCTCTGCTACTTCAGGAGCGGGAACATGGCCGATGATAGTATCCAAAAGGAAGGTTACATCTTCAGCCGGGTGCCTCCAATCCTGGCCCATCCATCCGCGCTTAGCCGAACCGTAAACGGTAGGGAAATTCAACTGGTCTTCCGTACCACCCAAGTGGAACATCAAATCAAAAACTGATTCATGCACTTCATCAGGGCGGCAGTTTTCTTTATCTACCTTATTAATAACCAATACCGGTTTTTTGCCTAATGCAATAGCCTTGCTAAGCACGTAACGCGTTTGAGGCATTGCACCTTCAAATGCATCAACCAATAGCAACACGCCATCGGCCATGTTCAATACACGCTCAACCTCACCACCAAAATCGGCGTGGCCGGGGGTATCTATAATGTTGATTTTAATGCCTTTGTATTCAACCGATACGTTTTTGGCCAAAATGGTAATACCACGTTCCCTTTCAAGATCGTTGTTATCCAAAATCAATTCTCCGGTTTGCTGGTTGTCGCGAAACAACGAGCACTGGTGAAGTATCTTATCAACTAAAGTGGTTTTGCCGTGATCGACGTGGGCAATAATTGCGATGTTCCTGATATTCTGATTGCGCATAATTCTTTTTAACTATAAAAACGGGTAAACAATAAATCTGATAGAATGGTTGTTAGAGTAAATTTCGGGGTATGAACCCCACGTCTTACGTCCACTATCCCCAAACAGCGCGCGAAGGTAAGCAAAATAGGGCAGAACCGCATTGTCTGGCAATTAAGAAATGGACAATTTGATTTTGACCCACGGGATTTATGTGTTTTACATGCCAAAACGGTGCTTTTAGCACCAATATGGCCCCAAAAGGAATTTTTGTTATTGCTTTCTTTAACTTTAGCACCCCAAAAAGAGAGAAACATGAGCAGACTGGTAAGTGCATTTACTGATGATGTATTAGGAACGTTAGACGCAGTAGGTATTGCAGAAGCCATTAAGGCTGGCAAATTTTCGGCTGCCGAGGCTACTGAAGCTTCTATAAAAAGGGCCGAAAAGGTGAATGGTGAATTGAACGCCATTGTTTTTAAAACGTATGAATCGGCCATTGCCCAATCTAAACTAAACCATACCGGCGATTTGGCGGGTGTGCCCAGCTTTATTAAAGATAACGACAACGTAAAGGGGATCCCTACTCAGTTTGGCACCTTAGCCTATAAGGCTGTGCCGGCAAAAAAGAATACGCCGTTTGTTAACCAATTTCTTTCAACAGGGTTAAACTCGTTAGGCAAAAGCACCATGCCCGAGTTTGGTTTGATATGCAGCACCGAAAACCCCAATTGGGGCATCACCCATAATCCATGGAATACTGATTATACCACCGGTGGTTCGTCGTCAGGCTCCGCGGCTATGGTGGCTAGTGGTGTTGTGCCAATAGCCTCAGCCAATGATGGTGCCGGTTCAATACGCATCCCGGCTTCTTGCTGCGGATTGGTAGGCTTAAAACCAAGCCGCGATAGGTTAGTTAATTTAGAGGGCAGTAAGTTTTTCCCTATCAATATTGTGTACCAGGGTGTAGTAACCCGCACGGTGCGCGACACGGCCGCATTTTATGCCGCTGCCGAAAAGCACTATCGCAACCCGGCTCTTCCCGAAATGGGCTTTGTGCAAAATCCTAACCAGCGTAAACTTAAAATCGCCTTTTTCGAAAATATTGCACCCGGTAAAATGGGTAATGCAGATAAGAACACTAATGATACCATTGAAAACACGGCCAAGCTATTAAGCACTTTAGGCCACGAGGTTGAGCGGATTACTTTTCCATACGATATTGACGAACTGAAAGGGCCGTTTTTGAGTTACTACGGTTTATTTGCTTATGCCCTTAAAAACTTTGGAGGGTTAATGTTTCAGGCTAAAATTGACAAGAAACAATTGGAGCCATTTACCCATGGATTAAGCGACCAGTTTAAAAGCAATTTTTTCAAAATGAGGCAGCACCTCAAAACGCTTAAAAGAATTGGCGCACAGGCAGAAAGCCTTTTTGGTAAATACGATATTATCATGACACCGGTGCTGGCCCATGCAGTGCCTAAAATTGGCCATTTTTCTATTGACTTAAATTGGGATGAGATATCGAATCGGGCTGTTGCTTTCGCGCCTTTTATGGGCTTGCAGAATATAACAGGCTCGCCGGGTATTTCAGTGCCACTTGGATCCTCTACCGACGGCCTACCCATTGGCGTTCACTTTAGCGCTCCTTACGGACAAGATAAGCTGTTGTTAGAATTGGCTTATGAATTAGAAATAGCCAAACCGTGGAAGTTCATCTATAACAGCTAATCTTTTACCACGCTAAATTTCAGGCTTTTTACTGCATGGTTTTGGGTGATATGCAGTATATAAATACCGGCAGGAAGTTCTTCTAAATCAAATTGCTTTTGCCTTTCAACATTAATTGATCTCAACATCACCTTTCCAATTACGTCGGTAATCTCAACTTCATTTATCTCTTGATTCGTAAACTCCAATATAAACTTTCCGGTGTTAGGGTTTGGGTAAATTTTCACGTCGGTTGTTAAACCGTTTTCAGTTATCCCAACGCCGGTAACGGTTATAGCTTCGGAGGTGTCGCTACAGCCAAATACATTGGTCACCACAACACTATAATTGCCGTTTTGTGTAAA
>CAIOTH010000004.1 GCA_903861145.1 uncultured Bacteroidota bacterium
TTGACGTGAAGGAGTCTTTAAGAATACTAAATGAATTGAGAACGTTGACCTTGGAGAACGAAAGCAATTATTTCAGTAACATTGATGAATTCAACTCTCGCATTAAGGAATTTAAGGAAAGAGGATACAAAATGATTTTAGCCAATAATTTAGAGCCAGTAGAGCTATCGGAACCTATAGAAATATCGGATAAATATGCCTCTGAAATAAAAAGAATTCAGTTAGAAAAAATAGAAGATATTAAAAACGGGCGAATGGAAAACGCAGCGAGATTGAGAAGCCAAGAAAAATTCCTGGTGGTCGAGGTATTAAATTCCTACTTCGGCAATCCTTCAATTCATTACAAACTTCACAATGCTGAAAAAAAGGAAGTTCTTTGTCGCCCTGCCTTCTATAAATTTCAATTTCCCAATCTTTATTTCGACTTGGGTAAAAATCCATTTAAAAAAGTCGTAAACGATATTCAAAAGGTGCTACTGGATACTCCTTTATACTCAGTGGGAGAGTGCCAGAGTAAATTATCGACAAAAAGTAAAGGGCTATATTGGATTTGGACTAATCATTCCGATGAAGATTTGAAAGCGTGTATAACAGATGAAGAAAAACGAAAACACGTTCCAATTTCCAAGCTTGTTATGGAACGTGAAGGTCTTAACAATATATGTAAAATTGAGAAAGATGATTTTAGAATTGTATATAATGGAATGGGTGGATTTAAAAAGGTTCCAGCAAAATTTAGTCTGAGAAAGAGAATAAGTCAAGAGTTAGATTGTCCTGATAAAGGCACAGGAACACTTAATATTTTAAACCGATTTGGGAGCAGTAAAGAAGAGGAGAAAAAAAATTGGCGCATTTCATTTTTTGAGTTTGGCAATATGGATAACTTAAAAATTTTGAGCCAATTGGGAAGGTGCGGAGATTACTATAATCAGTATGCATCAACGCTTGAGAAATTATGGCGCATTGAATACGGGATGCCAATCCTAATAAGACATTAATCTTTTATTGATATGAAATTCGGATTCCGAAAACCATCCTTAAGCAAAATGAAAAGAACCTTTTTCCCAGCATTCATTATTGCAATAGCAACGTTATCTCCACAGTTCTCATTTGCCTGGGGGCATAAGGGTCATTCACTGGTTGCTGAAGTTGCCTTCAGCCAACTAAACGAATCCACCAAAACAGAAGTAATGAAGTTTCTTGATGGAAAGTCAATTGAAGATGCTGCCAACTGGATGGACGAAATCAGAAGTGACCACACTTATGATTATCTTAAACCCCTTCACTACATTAACATTGATAAAGGCGAACAGTTTAACCCCTCTTCCACTGAAAATATCTATTCTGAAATCAATCGCATCCTGACCGACTTCAAAAGCATGGACAAGTTAAGAGATGAACAAATCCAGTTCGACTTGCTTGAGTTGATGCACCTGTTCGGGGATATACATCAACCACTCCATTGCGGGTATGGTTCAGATAAAGGTGGCAACACCGTTCAGGTTTCCTTCCTTGGCACTGGTTCCAACATCCATAAAGTATGGGATTCTGAAATGATAGATTATAAAAAAGTAACCTTGCAGGATGTTCTCCAGAGTAATCATTATACCTCAGAACAAATTGCCAGCATAAAGAAAGCCCCTGTTGAAGCATGGATAAAAGAAAGCAGGAGTTATCTCGATAATTGTTATGCGTTCAAGAGCAATAAGATTGATGATGCTTATGTGAATGCGAATATCGGCATCGTGGAAAGCCAGATTGATAAAGCTGGAATCAGACTTGCCGCATTGCTGGAGGAATATTTCGGCAAAATCACAAGGACTCCATCATTTGCTCATGTTCAGGTAGATGTTAAGGAAATCAATGTCAATGATGCAAGTTCAAACATCGGGCAAACCGTAAAGGTATGTTCAATGGTATATGGAACCAAAGAATTGAAAAGCGGAATGACCTTTATTAATCTGGGTTCGGCATATCCGAATTCACCATTAACGCTGGTTATTTATGGTGATGATATGAGCAACTTCAAACAGAATCCATCAAGTTATTATGATGGAAAAAGAGTTTGTGTAAAGGGAAAGGTATCTGATTACAAAGGCAAAGCACAGATTGTGATTCACGGGGAAGACGAAATACAGGTTAAGTAAATCCCGAACTGCCTGAAACCAACAATGAAGAGTTGGTAATGATTAATAACAAAACGAAAATACTTAACATGAAGTTGGGATTTCGAAAACCCTCTTTATCCAGAATGATTGCCGCCAGGACATCTCCAAAGCGCATCATAAAGAACGCCTTGGGCTTAAGAGCACCCAGGGGATGGGGCTGGTTAACGAATCCGAAACGAACGGTTTATAACAGAGTTTACGATAGGACGAGTTTAAGTTTGGTCGGAATGCTTAAGAAGTTGTTTAAGTAGATTTATAAATTGTAAACGAGCTTTGCATTCACAAACTCAGTTTATTTTTGTTGACTCTTTTTAATTGCAGTCATGATTTCTTTATAATGGGGCTCTTCTGGCTTTCCTTGAGGGTGCTGTGCTACAATAATTAAGGTCTCATTCAAATACCCTGCAAATTCAACATAGGTCATTGAGCTCTGCTTTATTTTATTTTTTAAGCTCCCCAAAAAATCTTTTGCCCATGACCATCCTGTTAGAAATATCACAACCTTGGGTTTGAACAAATCGAACTCCGCTAATAATAACTCTTTACATATTTCAAGTTGGACATCACATAACTTATCTGATGGGTTTGCCTTTCCCGTCTTGAGCTTGGCAGCCTTATACAAATTAGACCAAACAATTTTGTTCATTACCGTTTCTCTATTCTCAATTATTTCTTGTGCTAACATTCGGGAAAGTCGGAAAAAGGCTGATTTTCTTGTATTATAAATTCCATTTTTTGTTGCTCCCCATTGTTTAATAACCCATTCCAACCCATCATCATCAGAAAGTGCTTCTTTAATTTGTGCAATTACTCTTTTTCTATTTGCCTTATTATTTTTATCAATTTTATTACCCCACCCATTTGTTGCTCTCCCGATAATCATCAATTCATGCTGGTATTCTTTTCCCTTAGCAGGAGTAAAAAGACTTAACTTTTCTTCTGCATAAGAATCGCGTTCAGAATATATTATTTCAATTAAATTTTCATACTTAGCTAACAAAGTGTCATGTGATTTCATATTGATAACGGATTAATAGAGATACGTGCTTAAGATTTTCGAAGTTAACTTATGCCCCCATATAATATAGCTAAGTAAGTGTCCATTACGCCTTCAGTCCCAGGCTTCTTAGCCCCTGAATTGTATGGTCATACTCGCCCTCAACAATATATAAACTCATTCCATCCTCTCCATAAGCAAACGTTGCTTTGATATTTTCTCGCTTTAATGCTTCAGCGAATTGAACAAGGTGGTTGGTGCGTTTTTCCAAATCCCTGAGTCGAGCCATATCTTCATATCGCTTTGCTGCCTGGAGCGTCTCTTTTTGTGCCTTTATAAGAGGAACCTGGACATTAGCTTTCAGAAATATTTCTGGCTTATGCAGAGTAACCGATATAATCTTCTCCTCTTTAAAGAATTCGAAAAGCTGCTCCTTCTCAGCTACCGATAAAATGAAATCTGGTTGAAGAAGCTTATTGAGGATTGTAACACATTCATCAATTTGTTGACCGTTCATAAATTTTTCCATTTTACTAATTTGATTTGACCGTAAACACTCAAAGCCAGGAGTGAATCTTTGGGAAAGATATAAAATTGATACTCTGCGAAGTCAAATGAATATGGAGGCAAATTATAGAGTTGATACTCTTTAAGATGAAAAGATAATGGCTTCCTTTTCAACTGAAGCTCTTCATAATCCTTCATATTATTTTGATGTAGGGGTTCAAAGAACATTGTAACTATGTAGGTGGAGCTTGAAAAATAGTCTTGTTCGCATTTGTAATATTTTGTGCCCCTTTTCATTGCATCACGTATATTCCGCTCCCGTTCTATCGGCTCATTCCTTGCAAATGGGCTAAACATCCCACCGCAGCTTGCCTCAATTATAAATTCACAATCGAATTCTGACTTGCGAAAGAATACATACATATCAGCCAAACCCTCAAGTTGATTATCCGACTTGTGTATCTTGTATTGTTGCATTGCCCAAACATCAATGGGCTTCTCGTTGCGTATCAAAGCAGATTTGACCAAGCCAAGAAGAGCAACAGCATTATTGGTAATTATTTCATCTGCTTTTTTATCACGGCAAACATTTCTTCGGATGTAAGCATCAACTTCCTCTTGCAACTTATCTTTCAAAGTTTCTTGCAGAAATCGTTTTATGTCGTTGCATAGATTAATGTGAGTTAATTCCATAACTTTTTGGAGCAAAAGTAATGGCTCACTACGCAATGTATCTGCGTAGCGAAATATTTTTTTGGGGACGATAACAGAAGAAATTGTTCAGGGAAATAATACCAGGATTGCCTGGAAATAAGGGCTATTTTTAAGGTTGCTTTCAGTTTAAACTATTCCAGTTTTCCTTCATCACATTCCTTTTTCTAACGTGGGCGGATATGATTTCGTTTAAAACAAGCAGCGTAATTTCATTTAAGTAACCAGTTAGATTGTTCATGTAGACGTAAACCGTTGAGGAGTTCACTGGTTTAATTTTCGCTACTCTTTTTTTATGTGCTTTCATAAAACACCTTTATGTTAAGTATACGTGAATCGCTAACTTATGTTGTGAAGGTCGTAGAAGAAAACAACTCAACAATTGGCTTTTGCACAGGGGCTAATCTGATTGTATTCAACATTGAGCAGGTTGATGAATACTGAAGTAGTTGTTTGGATGGAAATACAGAGTGAGAGCAACTCACCTGGGGTTAATTATAAAGCTTCAGTTTAAGAGACTCATTCTTCTTTCATCAACATTCCTATAATTGCCATCAGAAGATATGTTCCCCTCAATCAAAATTTTGGCAACCTCTCTAAAGTAACCTCCTGAATCCTTGAGGTAAATAAATAGGGTTGAAGAATTTGCTGGTTTTATTTTCCCAGATATTAATTTATGGATTTTCATTGTTGCTTGGGAGATTTACTGCCAACGTTTTTATACTCCTCGATAAAGGTGTTGATTTCACCAAAATAAATTTCAACCTGTTCTTTATCATTGTTGGGGTCTGTAACGAACTTGGTCATCCTTTTGTGCACCTTCTTAATCGCTTTTTCTGTTGCTGGTGTTACAGTAGCCTTTTTTGGCTGAGCACTTTTCTTCTTCGCTGGTGCGGCTTTCTTTTTCGTAACCGTCTTGGTTGGAGCCTTCTTCGTTGCCATTGTATTGTTTTAAGGGATTCAGATAAAGGTAACCTTAATTACTGAACAAGCTTCTCATCAAAATAGTGGTTGATGGCTCTTAATTTATTGTTTGTTTGGAATGCTGAAGAAGTAGTTGCAATAACTCATTTCAAAAATGGCATTAAATACATGCCCATTTTTAGCCAACTACTTTTTGAAACTACCTATATTTAAGCTGTCGTTTATTATGAAAGTGATACCAAAAGTGATACCAAAGAGAAAAACCCCTCAAGAAATTGAAGGCTTTGAGAGATGGAAAGAGTCCCAGGTTCGAATCCTGGTACCCCGACACAGTAATAGCATGGGGTAAAAGGTTTACATTTTTCAGAAAAGTTGTCTAAAAAACAGCATAAATCAGGAAAACCAGCATTTCAATATAATGATTTTCAATACAATACAAAAGGTTTACACTTAGCAAAACAGGCTATTTTTAATGATTTTGACACCTACAAAATATTGACATTCAATAGATAACAAATAGCGATTTATAAAAAAGTTTACAAAAGTTTACAGAATTTATGGCAGATTTTTTAGGCTCGCGAGGGTTCTGCCAAACAGCCGAGCCTCTCCCGACCTTCGCTTCGCTGGGTCACCCTCTCCATCGCAAGCGATAGAGAGGGAACAGAAGAGATTATTTTAGGCTATTGTTTCTTTTGCTTGTATTAAGCAATTAGAATTATTAGTATTGTAGGATGTGTTCGTTAGTCATTCATTACTAGAAGTTTACATTTATACCTTAAACAGCCCAACCCCGTGCTATGAAGAGAAATGTCCTCCTCGCGTTGTTATTAATTGCTACCGTCTTTTTGTATGCTCAAAAATCTGCTGCAAAATGGACAGGCTCTATTGGCCAGCAAAAGGCTTTTATCGAAAACAAATCGCAGTTCGATAGTAAAAACAAACAGGCCGGCGGGCAAATTCTTTTTGGTACCGACGAAGGTCCGGCAATGATTTATTTTACAAAAACCGGCCTTACCTACCGCCTGCAAAAAATTGAACCCAAACCGCATACTGGGGAGATGGAAAGGACTGCCTCGAAAAGAGAAAGCGAAGAAGAGGAACACGCCGTAAAAACCACTACCGACATTTTACACATGCAATGGGAAAATGCCAACCCTGATGCACAGGTAATTGCAGAGGAAGTGTTGCCCAACTACAGCAGTTATACTTTTGGCAAAACCAACGTAAACCATGTAAAGAGTTTCAAAAAGCTTACCTATAAAAACCTGTACCCCGGCATTGATGTTGTTTACGTGTTCGATAAGCGCGATGGCATTAAATATTCAGTAGTGCTTCATCCGGGTGCCGATGTTTCGAATGTAAAAATGAAGTATGCCGGTAACAAAAAAGTATCGTTAGATGCTAACGGAAACGTTCATATCGCAACCGTTTTTGGAGATATTATTGACCATGCACCCGATCGCGTTTATTCTACTGCCGATAACGCAAGCCTAAGTTCGGGCTTTGTAAAAAACGGTAACGTCATCTCTTTTCAACTGACCGATTACGACCACACTAAAGAGATTATAATTGATCCCTGGACTACTTCACCAGCTATGCCTGCTACCAATACCGTGTATTATATTAAGTCAGATAGCGTGGGCAATGCATATGTATATGGTGGGACCAATCCTTTTAGACTTATTAAATACAATTCGGCCGGTACTCTCCAATGGACTTACAACTCGCCATGGGGTGGCACATCATGGTTTGGGGCACTTATAGTTGATCGCGCCGGAAACTCATACATTACTGTAGGAAGCAATGCAGCCTTAGCTAAAGTAAATACCAGCGGTGCCCTTGTTTGGTCGAATACCCCAACCCAGGGTACTCTGGCACTTGAATATTGGGCCATGGATTTCAACTGCGATCAAACTCAATTGTTTGTTGGTGGCACACGCGATATTCCATTTAGCTTTAGTTTTTACGCTACTATTTTTAAAATGAATATGACTGATGGCAGTATTGCGTCGTACTTAAATGTTGAAGCCCCCGGGCTTCACATAGGTGGAGCTAACGAAGTAAGAAGTATGTGCAGCGCACCTAACGCTAACCTCTATTATCTTAGTTTAGATTCAGTTGGCTCGGTATTTCAGAGCCTTACGAATAATGCAGGACAGTTGAGTACTTATAGCTTCCCTTACTATATGCCCTATAGCAATGGCGCAACGGGACAGGGCCAAAACAACATCAGGGCAAATGCATCCTTTCTTTATAGCAGCGATGGAGCAACATTACATAAACGCGACCTGACCACCAGAAACGTTATTTCGTCGGTAACAATTCCGGGGGGCTCGCAATACAACAATAGCGGCCTGGTGCTTGATAGTTGTGGCAATGTATACGTTGGTTCGCAAAGCTCCGTAGTTAAATACGATGCTAATCTCAACTTAATAACCTCAGCAACAACCACAGCGGCAGTTTATGATGTTTCGATAGGCGCCAACGGCGATATACTAGCCTGCGGAAATGGTTTTGCTGTTGCATTAGCCATGTCGGCATGTGGCCAGGTAACACCGGTTTGCTATATTCCGTTTACCGCTACAATAACACCTCAAAACTTTTGCAGCCAGGTTTGTGCAGGTAGTGCTACCGCCAATCCTTTAAACGGGATACCTCCTTATACTTACTCATGGTCGAACAATCAAACCACTCAAACAATTAATGGCCTGTGCGCCGGCACCTATAGTGTAACTATTACCGATTCTTTAAGCGCCACAGCAAGCGCCACGGCAACTGTAGTGCAGGATACTATTCACGTAAACATTACAACGCAGCCAACAGCTTGCGGTAATGGTCACGGTAGCGCTAGTGCCAACGTAACCGGTGGCACAGGTGCCACTTTTATTTGGAGCAATACCGCCACCACACAAACCATTTCCTATGTCGATTCAGGTTCATATTCGGTTACGGTAACCGTTCCAGGCGGTTGTTCGGCTACTGCAACCGGTGTAGTTCACTCTACAGCCGGGCTGGCCTTAACTACTACATCAACCCCGGCCACTTGTGGCAATAATAACGGTACGGCAACAGTTCTGGCTTCCGGTGGCTCCGGTACCTATACTTATACCTGGAGCAATGGTAATCGTTCATCAACCATTTCAAGTCTCCAGGCCGATACCTTTACCGTAACAGTTAGCGATGGCGTAAACTGCTCGGCCACTGCAAGTGTTATTGTAACCAGTACCGGTCAATTAACGCTTACCTCAACAACCATTCCTGCCTCCTGCGGTTTAGCTAACGGAACGGCTATGGTACATACTGTCGGAGGAACTTCGCCCTTTACCTATAGCTGGAGTAACGGGGCAACAACTGTAGTAATTGCCAATGTTATCTCAGGGCCCTATGTGGTTACTGTAACAGATAGTTCAAGCTGCTCAGCAACCGCTAACATTGTTGTTGCTGATACCGGTGGGTTTACCATAACTACCAGTACTACCTCAGCCTCGTGTGGATTAGCCAATGGAACGGCACTTGTGCAGGCCAATGGGGGCACGCCACCCATTACTTACAGCTGGAGTAATAGTGCAACCACCTCTGCAATCAATAACCTTACTACCGGGTCATATGTAACCACCGTAACAGATTCAACCGGTTGCAGGGTAACAGCGTCGGCTTTTGTTGATTCAAGTAGTGCACCAACCGTGGCTATAACCGAAGATAAGCCCGGCATATGCCCCGGCGATACAGCACATCTTTGTGCACCGCAAGGTTTCTTAACCTATAGATGGAACGTAGGTGATAGCACCAACTGTATCATCGTAACCCAGGCAGGTACCTTCTGGGTTACTGTTAGTGCCGATTCAAATTGCACTGCGGTTTCCAATCAACTTTCCGTTGTATTATATCCGCAACCAACGGTAGGGATAACCGAATCGGGTGCTATATTAACTGCCTCCACAGGCGGTGTTACTTATCAATGGTATCTTAACGGATTGTCAATAACCGGTGCTACCGCTCAAACGTACAGCGCTCAATCACCAGGTTTGTATATGGTGGTTATTGTAGATACGAACGGATGCCATGCCAACGATACTTTAACTTATCTTAAACCTAACTACGCATTTCCCGATGCCTTTACACCTAACGGAGATGGCAAGAACGACTTTTTCTATCCCACAATAAGGGGCGATGTAAAGGTGACCTCTTTCCATATTTATAACCGCTGGGGCCAACTTATTTACGATGATGCCAGCGATGGTTGGGATGGTAAATTTAAAGGTAAAGAGCAGCCATCGGGTACCTACCTCTATTACGCTGTGTTGCATGTTCCTGATGGAACCGCCCCCAGCGGATATACTGATGTGAAAAAAGAAGGCGCAGTTACACTGCTAAGGTAGCAGCAAAGCGTTGCCATAAAAACTTATAAATCAAGCGATTAGGATTAAAATCCTGATCGCTTTTTTTATTTGTGATGGTAAACAAAACATACTTTGTTTAAATCCGTAAACATTAGCGATAGTGGAAGAATTTTAAACAAAACGCCCCCCAATAAACCAAACACCTCTCCAATGTTGCAGTTTCAAAACCTGGTCGATTACGGCTTTTGGGATTACCTGGTAAACGTAGCGATATACGCAGTGCTTGCTATTGCAGCCTTTGCCGCCTTTTGGGTATACTTTAAAAAAGATTTTCAAAGCCGAAGGATACAGCAAAAGCGAACTGCATCTCCAAGCCTATTGCGCAGCGAGGTAATAAACTCTTTTATTGCGCTCTTCATTCTTACAGTTATAGATGTAGCCATATATATAGCACAACTAAATGGCTATACTAAAATTTATACCAATGTAAGTGATTACGGCTGGTTCTATCTTGTAGTTAGTGTGGTAGTAATGATTTTACTACACGATGCATGGTTTTACTTTACGCACCGGTTTATGCACCACCCCAAAATTTACAAATACGTACATAAAGTACATCACCAAAGTACAGACCCAAGCCCTTTCGCCGCTTTCTCATTCCACCCGTTTGAAGGAGTTATTGATGCCGGCATATTTGTCATCTTCGCTTTCTCATTTCCCGTGCATATGATAGCCCTTTGGGCATGGCAGTTGGTACACGTAGTACTCAATATTATAGGCCATTTGGGTTACGAAATTTACCCTAAAGGTTTTAATAAACACTGGTTGTTTAAATACAAGGCACCCTCTACGCACCACAATATGCACCACGAAAAATTCAATGGCAATTACGGCTTTTACTTTACCTGGTGGGATAAGATATTTAAAACAGAATTTAAAGACTACAACCAGGTTTACGATAACCTGCACGAAAGAGTGAGCCGTGAAGAACAGGCCAAATCGCAGGCGGCATCTTCGCCATTGCACGTTACTTTAATGCCCGATGCCAACGGTTACGATATTGCGAGCAAAGCGTCGTAGTTTTTATATCAGCAAATTTTCTCGCCTAACTCGTTAACTTTCGTCCAAATTAAAATCATGGACCCGCAGTTCGACGTATTCAAAAGCATCATCGAAGATTTTATTCCCTTCCACAAAATAATTGGTTTTAAGTTGCTTGAAGCACGCGAAAATTTTGTTTCGCTGCTTATTCCTTATCGACCTGAGTTGATTGGCGATGTGCGCCGAAGCAGCATACACGGTGGTGTTATTGCAACCGCTATGGATGCGGTAGGCGGAGCGGCGGCCATTACAACTTTGAAGCACGAAAACGATAAACTCTCAACCATCGATTTGCGGGTTGATTACCTGGCACCCGGCCAGGCCCGCGATTTAATTACCGAGGGCACCATAGTTAAAAGCGGCAGCAAAGTAATTTTTACCCGCATGATAGCGTACCACGATAACCGTGAAAACCCCATAGCCGAAGGACGCGGTGTTTACAGCGTTTCGCGCACAAAACCGGTTTAGGGATATTTCTAAAAAATCATTTCCTTTTCCGATACAATATTCAATTCATCGCTGTTCTTAATTGTTTCTGCAAAACCATCGGTTTTCGGCATTTCATATTTATAGAAAAACTTCATGGTATGTATCTGGCTGTTATAGAAATCAGCGTTGTATTTGGCATCGCTTTTCTTTAAAGCCTCTTGCGCGGTGAGTGCAATTTTAAGCCATTGCCAACCCATTACCACGGTACCCAGGTATTGCATGTATATAGTGGCATCACTCAAGTAACGTTCATAGTTTCCTTTAATGGCAAATGGCGCAAGGAAGGTGAGAATGTCCTTGTTCAGCGCAAGTTTAGCGCTCAATACTTCAGCATACTGTTTCAATTCATCATGCCCGCTGGCTGTTTGTATCGTGGTTTTAATTTCGCGCATCAAAAGTTTTAATGCTTTGCTGTCTTCCATCGTTACTTTGCGTGCAAGCAGGTCAAGGCTTTGTATACCGGTGGTTCCCTCGTAAATAGCAAGTATGCGTATATCGCGGTAATACTGCTGCAAAATAGTTTCAGCGCTATAACCCATACCCCCTAAAATCTGAACGCCATTGCTTACAGATACCTGCCCCATCTCTGATGGATAAGTTTTGGCAATGGGTGTAAGTATTTCAAGCAGCAAGTGGTTCTCTTCCCTTTCCTCATCGGTGGTCGCCACTTTTTCCATATCATGATAGCGGGCAGTTTGCAATATCAGGCTTAATGTGCCTTCGCTAATCGCCTTTTGCAAGAGCAGCATGCGCCTTATATCAGGGTGATTAATAATCAGCGTTTGCCCTTGGGTTAAATCCTTTTTACCACCATCACTTAGCCTACGCCCCTGCGGCCTTTCATGTGCATATTGTAGCGAGGCATAATACGCCGCAGTAGCTATTGAAACACCGTGCCTGCCTACCGATATACGCGCACCGTTCATCATTTGAAACATATAAGTTAAACCCTTATGCGGCTCGCCCACTAAAAAGCCACGACATTCAGTTTCACCAAAAACAAGATGCGTTGTAGCATATCCTCGCTGTCCTAGTTTTTGAAAATCGCCAGCGGTAAAAACACCATTAGGAGTAAGGCCACCATCACCGGTTGGCCTGTTCTTCGGCACCACAAAAAGCGAAATGCCTTTAGTGCCTGCCGGTGCACCTTCTATACGGGCAAGCAGTAAGTGCACTATGTTTTCAGTAAAATGATTATCGCCGCCGCTAATCCAAATCTTTTGCCCTTTTATATGATAGTATCCATGTTCGGTGGGATAAGCAGTGGTAGTAATATCCGATAACGAGCTCCCTGCCTGCGGCTCAGTTAAACACATGGTGCCACCCCATTCACCTGCTATCATATTCGGCACGTAGGTATCCTTCAATTCCGGGCTTCCAAATGCCATAATCAAACCCGCCGCGCCTGATGTAAGCCCTGCATAACCGCTAACATGGTTATTAGCCGCATCAATCATAAAGTATGCAGCCTGGTTCATCATCGATGGCAACTGAAGGCCCCCTTGTTCATAATCAAACGAAGAGCCTATCAATCCCAACTCACCGGCCTTTTTCATAACGGTTTGCACTTGCGGGTGCACCACCACTTTTCCATCTTTATATTGAACAGGTTTTTCATCCATTTCTTTTATATACGGAAAACACTCCTTATCGCAAAAAGCCTTTACCGAATCAAGAAACATATTGGTTGCATTGTCATCATATTCGCTAAAGCGCGGATAAGCCGAAAGCTTTGTAAGTTGATGTACATCGTAAAGCATGTATTTAAGGGTTGCCATGCTCATGTATTGCTCTGCCATAGGGGTGTATTTTATTTATTTTTTTACAGGATGGAGTAAAGGAAAGAAAAGATTTTAAAAACTGGTATAAGCAACAAGCCGTAAATAATTTAATTAACCAAAACATCCTTTCGTTGGCAAATGTGTGACAGAAATCATTGTTAAGGGCCTTTTATACAACAACCTTTGCATTATACTTAAGTGAAGGAAAATGAGCGAACTGTTGAATGAATCACCTACCAAAACTATCTTTTCCGAAATCAGAAAATGGAAAGCCGAAAAGGACGCCGTTATTTTGTCGCATTACTACATGCCACCCGAGCTGCAAATCCCGGTTAAAGATGGTGGTGTAGCCGATTTTTTGGGCGACTCTCTGGGATTAAGCGTTGAAGCAACAAAGGTAAAGGCTCAAAACATCATTTTTTGCGGGGTTACTTTTATGGCCGAAACCGCCAAAATTTTAAACCCCGGCAAAAATGTTTTCATACCCGATCGTGAGGCAGGTTGTTCATTGGCCTCCAGTATAACCGCAAACGATGTAATTGAACTTAAGAAAAAGCATCCCGGGGTGCCCATTATTGCTTACGTAAATACCTACGCCGAAACAAAGGCCGAGTGCGACATTTGCTGCACCTCGCGCAACGCAATGAGCATTGCCCGCTCATTTGATAGTGACACGCTCATTTTTTTACCGGATGTATACATGGGCCAAAACCTTCAAAAAGGTATTGAAAAAGAAACCGGTAAAAAACTGATTTTATGGCATGGCCGCTGCGAAGTACATGAACAGTTTTCAAACACTTCTCTTTCAACCATGAAAATGATGTACCCCAATGCCGAAATGCTGCTGCACTGGGAAGTACCGGAAGAAACAGTTGAGGAATCACTTAACAACCGTGCGGGAGTATTGGGTAGCACCAACGATATTTTGCGATACGTAGGAGAAAGTAAATCCAAAGAGTTCATCCTGGCTTCGGAATGCGACCTGGGTGCCATATTAAAAAGCACCTATCCCGATAAGGAATTTATAACTCCATGCATTAAATGCCCTTACATGAAAAAAATATCCTTGCTAAATACGCTTGCAGCGCTAAAAGCGATTGGTACCAGCGAGGAAGAAAAATACAAAGTGGAATTAAGCCAGGATATCATCGACAGGGCCTCAATTCCGGTAAAAAGAATGCTCAACTTCTCATGAACACAATGGATACAGATATACTGGTTATTGGCAGTGGCATTGCCGGTTTGCATTACGCCATTCGTTGCAGCGCATTTGCACGGGTTTTAATTGTTACTAAAGGTAAAATAGGTGAATCGAACACTATGTATGCCCAGGGTGGTATTGCTGCTGTTTTTGATGAAAAGGATTCCATCGAAAATCATATAAAAGATACACTGGTAGCCGGCGATGGGTTGTGCGACGAAGCTGCAGTAAGATTGATTGCCGAAAATGCCCGGCAATGCATACTTAACCTGTGTTCCTATCACGTGAACTTTGACAAAACTTTGAGCGGAGGTTTCGACCTGCACCGCGAGGGCGGGCATTCATTTGCACGGGTAGTACACAACGCCGACGCTACAGGAAAAGAGGTTGAAACGGCAATGGTAAACATGGTTCGCCATTCAAAAAACATATCAGTTTTAGAAAATCATTTTGCCATTGACCTTATTACAGAAAACAATACCTGCGCAGGGGCCAGTGTTGTCAACCAGTTAAACAACGAGTGCTCTTTAATCCGCGCAAAGGTAGTTATGCTGGCAACCGGGGGTGCGGGCCAGCTATTCACACAAAACACTAACCCCGCTATAGCCACCGGCGATGGTTTTGCCATGGCACAGCGGGCCGGTGCAACAATTGCCAATATCGAATTTGTACAGTTTCACCCCACCACGCTCTACGCACCGGGTAAAGAATGCTTTCTTATTTCCGAAGCCGTTCGCGGATTTGGAGCGCAGTTAAAGAATAAAGCAGGGTTTGCCTTTATGGATGACTATCATCAACTTGCTTCATTAGCTCCGCGCGATATTGTTACCCGTGCTATTTTAAACGAAACGAAAAAGACTAACGAACCTTGCGTCTTTCTTGATTTGCGTGGGTTCGACATTAAGGAGCTAAAAAAACACTTCCCCAATATTTGCGCCAAATGTGCCGAAAACGGCCTAGACCTTTCAAAAGATATGATCCCGGTGGTTCCGGCTGCGCACTATATGTGTGGCGGAGTTTTAACCGATTTACAGGCCCGCACTTCTGTCAAAAATCTATATGCCTGCGGCGAGGTATCGTGCACCGGTGTACACGGGGCCAACCGCTTAGCCAGTAATTCTCTTCTTGAGGGGCTGGTGTTTGCCGAGCAGGCCGAAAAAAATACCCGCGAAAACCTGGATGAAATCGAGCCCGCTGAAAACCGGTTTAATAACATTCAGATTTCAAGCCAACCCGATAACACCAGCGAGGAATCAATGAAAAATTACTTACAAAACCTGATGTGGCATCATGCCGGAATTATAAGGCGCAGTGTTGGATTGGTACAGTGCATAGAAGAGTTAAATGCCATGCATCAAAAAATAACCTTCAAAATTTCGGCCACCGGTTTTACCTCAAAAAGAATGGAACTCCAGAATATGATTGAGTGCGCTTTAATGATCGTGGAAAGTGCATTACGCCGCGAAGAAAGCCGGGGTTGTCACTATCGCACCGACTTTCCTCAAAAAAGTCCTACTGCGGCAAGCACCTTCTTAACTCTGCAAAACTTCGGTTTTATTACTGTGTAGTAAGTCTATTATCATGGTCCACCTGCCGCACTCATAATTGCCATAAAACACTAATTTCGCATAAAGCATTCCCTTAATGAAATTAGATACCTATATCACCACCTCAACCGGCCAACGGGTTCATTTTGATGATGAGCGGTTGCAGGCTTCGTTAAAAAGAGTAGGTGCAAAGCCAGATGTTATAGCCCATATAATTGACCAGGTAAAAAGCATGATTTATGATGGCATTAGTACTCATAAAATTTATGCACTGGCTTTTAAACTGCTGCGCGACACATCTCGCCCGGTGGCCGCGCGTTACTCGCTTAAAAAGGCTTTGATGGAGCTTGGGCCAAGTGGCTTTCCGTTTGAAATATACTTTGCTCAACTATTAGCCGAAGAGGGATACAGTGTAAAAAACGATCAAATCATACAGGGCCATTGTGTGACACATGAAGTAGATGTAGTAGCCGAAAAGAATAACACATTGCATTTTATTGAGTGCAAATACCACAACAGCCGGGGTATTATAGCCGATGTTAAGGTGCCATTATACATTCACTCGCGTTTTAATGATATCGTGGCTCATCAAAAACTGCAGAAAGAAAATGAAGGAAAGCAATTTAAAGGGTGGGTAGTTACTAATACCCGCTTTAGTACTGATGCTGTTCAATACGGTTTATGTTCAGGGCTTGAACTGGTTGCCTGGGATTTTCCTGAAAACGATAAAAGCCTCAAAAAAAGAATTGATGCTACTAAATTATATCCTATAACCTGCCTTACTACCCTAACCGGTGCCGAAAAACAAACACTCCTCAATCAAAAAATAGTGCTTTGCCGTACCTTAGATAAAAATGAAAAACTTTTAACCGGCCTTGGCATTAAAGCAACCCGATTAAAAGCAATTTTAGATGAATGCGCACTTTTGTGTTCGATGGAGATGAAATAATCCTACCTGCTACCCCTGCATTACATTTTAATAAGGCTCCTAACCGTAAATTTACCTTCGGCATTAGTAACCCTTATTAAATATGGGCCGGCCGCAATTGCGCCTGTGTTGATGGTATACTTAAATCCGGTACTTGCATTGATATCGGCGTTGCTATAAATAGTTTGCCCTACCAAATCAATAATTTCAATACGCGCATTACCGCTAACGGTTTGGATAAACGACACAGTAACTTCGTTAGTAGCAGGATTTGGATAAACATCAAAAACCGGCATGTCATAAACATCTTCAATACCAGTTGATAAACAAGCAGGGTAGCTAACAAAAGCATCCGGCGACTGCGCGGTGCAACCAACCAGGTCGCTTACTTTTACAAAGTAGTAGCCGGCCTGGGTAACGGTGTAAAAACGTGTTGTAGCACCGGCAATCGTGCTACCCTGTAAATACCATTGATAATTTACGGCAGGTATATTTTGCGCGGCCAGGTCACAAGCATTCAGTTGCACAGTAGGTGCAGCAAGCGTACATTGAATCAAGTAAACACCTACGGTATCAGTCGCGGTGCATCCATGTGCATCGGTAACGCTTAATGTATAAATTGTACTATTTGTAATACCGGATTCAATAGGGTTAGCCGCCGAACCCGAGCTAAGCCCCGTTTGCGGGTTCCATACGTAGGTATAGGGCGAAGTTCCTCCGCTGGCAGATGGGTTTCCTCCTAATATCACCGACGAAGATGAAGGTATGTAAAATGAATTGCCCGCGTTTGCCACCGGCAGAGGGCTTACGGCCATAGTCACCGTATTCGAAACAACATTTGGAGTACCCACACACGAAGCGGATGAAGTCATTAAACACGAAATTACGTCTCCGTTTTGAACACCGGAGTAAGAGTAGCTCGAACTATTTGAACCTACTGCGTTTCCATTCAATTGCCATGCATATATAGGTGTACTACCCCCATTACCGGGCGTCGCAGTAAACACAACCGGCGCTCCGGCACAAACCGGATTTGCGTTTGCCGCAATGCTTACCGACGCTACCGCCGAATTCTGAATACGAATATTCATGGTATTAGATGCAACCGGTGAGCCCGTAACACAAGCCGAAGAAGATGTCATAACACAATATACCGTTGAAGTGCTTTGAATATTGTTAAGTGTAAACGTAGAACCGCTGCCCTGCGAAGTACCATTAACAAACCAATTGAAAGCCGGGCTATTACCACCGTTGGTGTAAACCGAGGTAAAAGCAATATTCTCACCACTGCAAACATTGGTATCGGGTGTTGAAATATTAAGGGTTGCAGGTTGTGGTGCCTGAGTTGCAACAGTAAGGGTATTTGAATAAACCGAATCAGGACTGGCACAGCCGGCATTCGAAATAAGCAGGCATCTAACCGTAACTCCGTTGGCAACGTTATTCAACGTAAAAGTATTGCCGGCGCCCGTTTGCCCGTTGCCGGCCGACCATTGATAAACCGGGCTTGTTCCACCATTAGTGCCTGATGCGCTGAAGGAAACCGAAGTGCCATTACAAATAGGGCCAGTTGTTGTTTGAGATATAGTGACTGTTGGTGCGACCGTAGTAGCAAAATTAACAGTAGTACTTGCAGTGCCCGTGCAACCATTTAAAGAAGCTATAACTGTATAAGTTTGGCCTCCTACTGTTGAAACCAAAGCATTAACATTATTACCGGTATTAGTTTGCAAACCCGTACCACTCCACTGATATGAAGTACCATTACCGGTAGCCGTAAGTGTTACAGATTGATTAACGCAAACCTGCTGCGATGATGCACTTGCTAAAACGGTTGGTGCCTGATTAACAGTAACTGCTACCGAACCAGGTGAACTTATGCAACTGCCGCTGGTTGTAGTAACAGTATACGTTGCGCTAGCCGTAACAGAAATAACCGCACCCGAAGCTCCGTTGCTCCAATTATAAGTGCAACCGTTACAGCCACTGCTTGATGCAGTTAATTGTATGGCTCCACAAGCAGTAAGCCCAGGCGAAGGTGTAATTGATGGAGTAGCCGGCGGCGCGTTAAAATTGACCGACGTATTCGCAGTAGCCGTGCATCCATTTAAAGTAGCAGTTACAGTGTAAGTTTGTGACCCCGCCGAAGAAACAACAGCGCTTACACTACTACCGGTGCTGCTTTGCAAACCGGTACCACCCCACTGAAATGAGGTGCCATTACCAGATGCTGTTAGCGTAACTGCCTGGTTAATACATGCCTGTTGGGTTGAAGGGCTTGCTAAAACAGTGGGCGGTTGATTAACGGTTACCGCAACTGTGGCCGGCAAACTTGCACAACCGGCACTGGTTGCAGTAACATGATAGGTACCCGTTGAAGTAACAGAAATTACTGAACCAGTAGCACTATTACTCCAGCTATACGTACAACCCGTACACCCGCTGCTGGAGGCTGTAAGTTGAACGGTGCTACAAGCAGTTGTACCGGGCGAAGCCTGGATAGTAGGCGTGGCCGGTGGCGTACAAACCACGGGCGAGGCAACATTAATATTATCAATATACAAAATATTTCCCCAGCCCGAACGGCTTTCAAATGAAAACATTACATCGGCATCACCCATCAACGATGAGAGATTAATTGTATCAGCACGCCATGCGTTGCTATTGGGAGGAATAAAACAGCCGCGCCCGCCGCTGGTATCAACCCCAGCCGAATCGGTGCTACCTGTGGTGCAAAGGGTCATTCCACCTTTTAAATAAATTAGATTCCAGGTGTTTGAGCAATCCAGTGAATAATAAACCGCCAGCGTATCGCTGTATACCCGGTTATATGGTTCGTAAGCCACATCAAACCACATGATAGGATTAGAAGTGCCCACAAAGCTATAATTTGGGGTATATAATTGTTGCCTCTGTCCTGCGGTGCTAGCTACATAACCGCAATTGGCCGGAAAGTACATGCAATGCGTACTATTATAGCCATTGTTAGTACACAACTGCCAAGCACTATCAGCAGGACTCGGAAAATTCATAGTCCAACCGGTGGGAGGAAATGTTGAGCCCTGAAACGTTTGTACTAATGGTAAAGTTGAGTCCGGAATAACATGGATATAGGCCGTTTTCGTAATTGAATCGGTACCGGTAGAGGATATTACCACTTCCTTAACACTATAGTTACCCGATGCGTTATAAATAACCACGGGATTAGTTGCCGTTGAAGTACCCGGCGAACCACCCGTAATTGTCCACTGATGGCCTGTGATAGTACCGGTAGAAGTGCTATGATCGGTAAACGTTACCTGCATGCCGGGGCAACCGGTTGTTACATTGGCTGTAAAACCGGCGGTGGTGGTGGTGCTTACGCCTATTAATGTATTAAATGCTGTGCTATCGCCGTTAAAAACATCCAAATCAACCTGCGCTGCACTATTGCTGCCTATCCCGGCAACCGTGCCAGTCCAGGAGTATTGTTTGAATTGCCAGGTAGTCCATGCACCCAAGTGAGCGGCGTTAGGAGCTATAGTCGAACTTCCATCCGGGTCGGCGCTCCAAAGTCCATAATGGTTTAATGAACTTCCAACATATGAAGCTATACTTCCACTGGTGTATATAATAGGTGCTACACCGGTTGCATTTTGCACAGTTGTCATCCAGGTTTGCACCCATGTTGTTAAAGCTGCGCTGGTAAAATAACTCGTTAAACCCGTGCCAGTTGAAGGGTCTTCCAAATCAAGAACGGGCGGTAAGTAACCCGGGCCAATATAAGCCCCCGCAACGCTTACAAACCAGTTGGCCTCAGCAGTTGCACTATTCGATTCAGGTGTTGCAAAATGATATGCCCCCATTACAACGCCGGCACTATGGCCTCCTACCATATTGGTAACAAACGAGGGGTCGGTATAGCCGGTGCCTTGTGTAGCCTTGTTCCATGCAAATTTTTTACCTGCTCCTTTTACCTGGGCCCAGTTTTCAGCACCGTAAGGGACATCACTATCATAGTGGGAAACATCAACTCCAAGTATGGTTTGCGCATTTGAAAACAGGCACAGTACTGCGAGGACGGCGATAAGGGGTAAACGTTTTTCCATGCACTATTAAGTTTATCAATCCTTTTTGAATCCGGGGTTTCATATCAGCGCAAGGCGCGAGGTAAGGTCGTGCCATATTCCTTTCAATGTTGAAAAATACAAAAGAAAGCACATGAAAACGATAGAATATTTGAATTGTTAAAATAGCGGGGTTGAAAGGGGAGATTTGCTTTCTGCCCCGGCAAAGCAGTCTTTCCCACTTATTTCGCCGACCGTTGATACGCTAAATCCGCTGTTTATGCATCCAAACCCGCTGTTGGTTACATGCCCCTTTACTAAGGGGTTTTGGGGCCGTATGTTTGTTCTGTAATTAATAAAACAGAAAAACAAAAGCCATGAAAAAGTACTTCGCAACCTTCAAATATCTGTTCTTTCCCTTTCTGATGGCAAATTGCACCGGCACCGATTTTACCAAATTATATGATAAAGACCAGGTTACTATAAATGTTGAAACCGCAAGCTTTCAGCAATTGGAATCAACTGCAGGTTTTTGGATGATGAGCGCACCAATTGAAAAAAAGGGACAGCCTGTTAATCAAAGCTTCTTAATTAACGATACTAAGGCCACGGGCAAATCAACCAATAATGGAGCCAATAATACCATTCCGGTTACCCGCGAATTTTTGATGCCTGAGAAATTTTGCGCCGAATTAATAAACCCATAAAAACCTCGCTCCAGCTTATGGAGTAAAAGATACAGGAGTTAGCACTACCCCGGCCCGGACGGCCGGGTTTTGCATTTTACATCTATATAGGTTCAAACCTGGCGGTAAAATGTCTTAAAAAAGGAGGCTCATAAACAATTTTCAATCCGTGTGCCTTGTCTCGTTCTTCAAGTATGTCATCAAAAACGTCTATAACATATTCAATGTGGCTTTGAGTATAAACCCTGCGTGGAATTGCCAATCTTACCAGTTCTGATTTTGCATTTACAGGGTTCCCCTCTTTATCGTATTTGCCGAACATAACCGAACCTACTTCTACGCACCTAATCCCACCCTGCACATATAAATTACATACAAGTGCCTGGCCCGGAAATTGGTGCTGCGGGATATGGGGATATAAATCCTTCGCGTCAATATAAATGGCATGGCCTCCAAAGGGCTGAACCAACGGAACACCCTTATCACGCAAATGACTGCCTAAATACTCCGTACTTTTAATTCTATAATGCAAATAGTCCTCATCAAAAATTTCTTTTAGGCCCACAGCAATGGCCTCCATATCACGGCCCGTTAATCCACCGTATGTAGCAAACCCCTCTGAAATAATAAGCAGGTTGGTGCATTTCTCGGTCAATGCCTTGTCACGTAAAACCAACAGGCCGCCCATATTTACCAGGCCATCTTTTTTTGCACTCATAACAAATGCATCAGCAAGGTCAAGCATTTCGCGTGCAATGTCCCTGCAAGCCCTTCCATCATAACCTGCCTCGCGGTGCTTAATAAAATAACTGTTCTCCGCTATCCGGCAACCATCTATCACAAACAAAATTCCGAACTCATCGCACAAGGCCCTTACCTGCCTTGCATTTTCCATACTAACCGGCTGTCCACCGGCCGAGTTATTAGTTACGGTTAGAATAATGGCACTTACATTTTCAGCGCCCTGTTGCAAAATTACTTTGCGGCCCTGTTCAATATCCATGTTTCCTTTAAAGGGTAGTAAGGTATCAGGCTTCAACGATTCTTCGTTCATACAATCAAAAGCCTGTGCACCGGTAAACTCGATATTGGCCCGTGTTGTATCAAAATGTGTATTACTGATAAATACTTTATCCTTTCCGCCAAGTATACCATACAAAATTCTTTCAGCAGCGCGGCCCTGGTGCGTAGGCAGAACGAAAGGCATACCGGTAAGTTCTTTAACGGTTTCCTCCAAATGCTCCCAGCTATGTGCACCCGCGTAGCTTTCGTCACCCATCATCATTGCCGCCCATTGGTGATCGCTCATTGCCGAGGTTCCGCTATCAGTCAATAGGTCAATGTAAACATCATCGCTTCGCAAAAGAAAAGGGTTATAATGCGCCTTTTGCAAAGTTTGTTTCCGGTATTCAGGGGTAGTAATGCGTAAAGGTTCAACCATTTTTATTTTAAATGGCTCAGCAAGTGTTCTTGGTTTTTTTGTCTGTATCATAATGTTCCCCTCCTGGCTTGTTCAGCTTCAATTGATTCAAACAGGGCTTGAAAATTGCCCTTGCCAAATGATTTTGCACCCTTGCGCTGTATAATTTCAAAAAATAAAGTTGGCCGGTCTTCAACGGGCTTGGTAAATATTTGTAGCAGGTAACCTTCTTCATCCCGGTCAACCATAATACCCCAACGTTTCAACTCAGCCAAATCCTCACTTATTACCCCTACCCTATTCAAAACGGTGTCGTAATAAGTGCCGGGCACATGTAAAAACTCGACGCCACTTTTTTTCATTTCCGAAACCGTAAGAACTATATCATCCGTTGCCACCGCTAAATGCTGACAACCGGGTCCCTTATAAAAATCAAGATACTCCTGAACCTGCGAATTTTTCTTACCATTGGCAGGCTCGTTAATTGGGAACTTGATATAGCCATTACCGTTTGTCATCACTTTACTCATCAATGCAGTATATTCTGTCGAAATATCTTTATCATCAAAAGTTACCAGGTTGGCAAAGCCCATTACGTTGGCGTAAAAATCTGCCCAGGTGTTCATGGTCCCCATCTCAACATTACCAACCATGTGGTCAATATATTTAAGGCCTTTTGTGCCGGGGCAATAACCGCTATCATGGCCTTCATACCCTGGTAAAAAGGCTCCCAAATAATCATTCCTCTCAACAAAAATATGTACCGTTGAACCATAGGTATGTATACCGCTTAGCCTTACGGTGCCATTTTCATCGGTTATACTTTTGGGTTCCATAAATGGTTTTGCTCCGCGCTTTACCGTTTGCTCAAAGGCATCGTGCGCGTCGTTCACCCATAACGCAATTACTTTTACCCCATCGCCATGTATGCGCAAATGCTCCGCCGCATCACTTTCAGGATTAAGCGGTGTGGTAAGCACCAATCGTATTTTCCCCTGTTGCAATACGTACGAAGTAAATTCCCGCTCACCGGTTTCGAGGCCGGCATAAGCAAGGTCTTCAAATCCAAAGGCTGTTTTATAATAATGCGCGGCTTGTTTGGCATTACCCACGTATAGCTCCACGTAATCAGTGCCAAGAATGGGCAGAAAGTCTTTCGCCAATTCAAATATTTTTTTGTTTTCGGTGTACGAAAAATTTTCGACTGACGTTAAATCTGTATTCATACGTTTATGTTTTATTTTTTTACCTGGTTTAATCAAACGGTTGCCGGCGATTTGGCCAGCCAACTTTGGTAATAATGTCCCAGTTCAATTTGCGCGGCTTCGGTTGTAATTTTTACCGGGTTAAACGGATCAATCATTACAGCTAACTCGTTAGTCGCTTTTTTACCAATGCTTCTTTCTATTGCACCCGGATGAGGGCCATGAGGAATACCTCCGGGGTGCAAAGTAATTTGCCCCTTTTGAATATTGTTGCGGCTCATAAAATCGCCATCTACATAATACAGCAACTCGTCGCTATCAACGTTGCTGTGATGATAAGGAGCGGGAATGGCATCAGGATGATAATCATACAAGCGGGGAACAAATGAGCATATAACAAAATTCTTACCCTGAAAAGTTTGATGTATTGGCGGTGGCATGTGAATGCGGCCGGTGATGGGTTCAAAATTGAAAATGGAGAATCCATAAGGATAACTACATCCATCCCAGCCAACTAAATCAAAAGGGTGTGTTTCGTATACATAGGGATATATCAATCCACGCTTTTTTATTTTGATGGTAAACTCGCCCACCTCATCGTGGGTCTCCATATTTTGTGGAATTTTGAAGTCGCGCTCGCAAAACGGCGAGTGCTCTAAAAACTGTCCGTAATTATTGCGGTAGCGTGTTGGTGTCTCAACCGGTCCGAAAGATTCAACAATCAGTAAGCGGTTTTTATCATCATTAAACTTTAACTGGTAAACAGTTCCTCTGGGTATAATTAAATAATCTCCATACTCAAAAGGAACAGTGCCATACATAGTGCGCAATTCGCCCGAGCCCAGGTGCACAAATAGAATTTCGTCGGCATCAGCGTTCTTAAAAAAGTAGTCGGCCATACTTTTGGCAGGAGCAGCAACGCCAATGGTCATGTCGTTATTTACAAATAATGTTTTACGGCTTTCCAGGTAATCCTCCTCTTGTGCCACATCAAAAGTCATATAACTTCGTGCCTGCAAATTGTCTTCGGTTGCAATTTCCGGCCTCACCGAATAAGGCACGCCATGTTCCTTTACTCTTGTCGGCGGATGAAGGTGATAAGCGAGTGAAGATAAACCCGCAAATCCTTCTGTGCCAAAAAGCTCTTCATGGTAAAGCGAGCCGTTTGGTTGGCGGAAAACTATGTGTCGTTTAGCGGGAACAAGGCCTACGCGCTGATAGAATGGCATGTTTTACATTTTAGTTATGTAAACCTATCTATCCTCCTATCGCGTACTATTGACTTTCCTCATGTAGTTATATGATTTACTCTTGGCTATTTCGATTAAACCTCTGGCAATTACCGGTTGTTGTATTTTAAAGCTAAGAATTAATCCATAATGCTATTGTTTAACAAACCGGGCTATTTCCTTACCCATTTTTACAAAATAAACTCCGGAAGAAAGATTAGATACATCTAAACTTATTTGTACACGATTAGAAACATTTTCCTCATGCAATTTCTGCCCTAACATATTATATATACCAAGCGTAACGTTGCCCTCAAGTTGGTTTTGACAAATTACATACAACTGGCTATGCGCAGGATTTGGGTAAATAGAAAATATATTATTGCTGGTGATAGCACTAATTCCAAGCACCGTTATCAAAACACTTTGCGAGGTAGCACTACAACCACTGCCATCTGTAATTTGCACACTATAATTACCCGTTTGAGTTGCCGTATAATTTTGACTAGTAGCACCACTTATAGGATTGCCATTCAGTAACCATTGATAAGTAGTTGCTGAAGTTGAAGTTAACTGATTACTGTTTTGCGATACCACCGGTGCACTTAAATTACAGGCCGTGTTAGCCGTTACCATACCATAACCAAAGGAGCTAACCCACATTTCCGAAGTATTCCAGGGATTAAAAAATACGCGCATGGGGTGGCGGAAAGGATAAGCCCCCACCTGCGTAAATGTGGGTGTTGCATTATTGATATTATTAGAATACCACAAGCCGCCGGTTTCGGTACTAAAATACATTTCGTTACCGTTGGCCGGGTTTATAGTGCATGAACTAACGCGGTACTCATTACTGATTTGTGTCCACGATACTCCTTTATTAGTTGTTTTGTATAAACCGCCATTGCCTTGCGGGTCGTTACTCCAACCGCTGTAAACACCGGCATACCAGGTGCTGTTAGTGGTATCGTTGGTATCAATAATTACATCCATGGTCCAGTATTTCATGCCGGCGTCACTTCTATCTGCCCATGTATGGCCTCCGTCATTACTATAAAACACTCCGGAAGTTTGTAGAAAGGCACTACTGCTTGATACCCTATGAGCACTGAAACTAACTACAAGGTCACCATTTTTAAGCACGTTAATATTAAAGGCATGCCCCTGTGTTCGAGGTGGACTAGTGCATTTTACCCAGGTTGCAGAGGCACCCAAATTCAGGTTATCGGTTCTCCATATTCCCCCTTTGGTTGTATCGCTGTTAGTTACCGCAGCGTACAAACGATTGTTATTCGTAGGATCGGTAGCTAACCATATAGCCGGGCCGCCAAATGATTTGATTTGGGTAAAAGTATTACCGGTATCGGTTGAAACAAACACTGCCCCTGTTTTTGTATCGAGCGTATTATTATAAATAGTAGTAGTTTGGTAAATATCATGCCGGTTAGAAGTGCAGGCGTATATGTTGCCATTTGCTGACTGAACAATTCTGTAAACCGAATTGGCGGTTAGGCCGGGTATAAATTTCCAGCTACTCCCTTTATCTCCACTCATCACGCCATTAATATCGCTAAATGCCGAAAACATGTGCAACGAATCCGTCCACATTACCTGCCAGCAACTGGTATTTTCAAGGCCAATACCATGGTAATTTTTCCCTTTAGGGGTGGTAGCATTTTCTGCGTTTTGGTCGTTCGCGCTCAGGTATTGTTGTTTCCAGTTATTACCGCCATCGGTTGTAATATGCGAGCATGAATAATCGCCAAACATTACAATCCGCGAATCGTTTTTGCAAACCTCAAAACCAAACGGTGCTTCCGGAAAACTCCATTGATGGTCTCCACTTTGCCCGGCCCAACCGGTGAAAATGTTTTGATTATTGGCGGTAAGAAAAGTTTCATGCCATGTATCGCCTATACTATCCGTACGCATCACAATCGGGCTACCGCTACTACTGCCTCCGGCTAAATACATAGTATCAATATCGTTATTAGCCATGCCAACAAAAACCGGGTAATCGGTATTAATGGTTATGCCGCTAAGTTTTGGTGTCCAGGTTCCGCTCACATCATCCATAGTATAAACGCCGGACATTTCGCCATAGTAATTATCTCCGTATGTAAAGCCCGAATAAACGCTTGTTGACGTAAGGCAGGCAAAACGAACCTTTCCGTTTTCTTTGGCACCGGCAAACGACAGAATTGATTCGCCGGTTACAATCCCCGCCGAAGAAAGGCTATCAAAAGTAGTTCCGCCATCTGTAGAATAAAGCACACCATCGTTAGTGCCGAGATAAATATTGTTCCCATCGAAAAACGCCCCCGCAATGTGGTTACCGGCACCATTGCTCAAACAGGTATGTATTTGATGAAATGTAGTACCACCATTTTGTGAAAAATAGATAGTGCCATAGTCGGCAATCATTACGTGCTCAGGGTTATTGTAATCTGCAATCAGCCGTAAAATGCCGCCGTTGGGCGCAGTTGGGTATGGGTTGCCACTTAGCACACCCCAGGTTTGTCCTCCATCAGTGCTTTTTAACGGCACTATTTCATCGTTTCCGTTGGGCGATAAGTAACTAACGGAATAACGAATGGTAGTGTCCGAAAATGAAACATAAGATTCGTGTCCGCCTTGTATCCGGGCAAAGTTTTGGCAAGCCCAATGCTGCCCCTGGTCGGTGCTATGAAACAGGTTGCTCATATCGCAGCCTATGTACATTTCGTTATGATTAAACGGATTAATAGACGGGGAAAACAATGCGCCACCGCCGCCAATTCCGCGCGAATTAAAAACCGTAGGTGCCTGGGCAAAACTGCCGTTGGCGGATAAGATTGAAAAGACGATAGCGGCAAATAGAATGCGTACAGCTGCTTTCATAGCTTAAATTTTTTCTAAACTAATACATTACTTAATGAGCGTTTATTATTCTCCCGTAAATCTTACGTGTTGAACGTGATGGCTCAATACCAACTCCAGGCTCTGCTCACCCGGGTGATAAACACGTTCGGCATGCTTGTATGCCCAATCTTTGCTCAAACTCTCTTCTTTGGTTTGATGATTGACATACAGTTTCATTTGGTCGGTATAGTGTTTTGAATCAGGGTGCGTACTGGTTCCATACGGCGAAACAGTACGGAAATGCGGACCATCCTTGGTAAAGTTGGCCAGCAAAATAAATGACTCGCCCATCCAGGCTCTTACCCGTCCTTTGCCGTACGGCTTACCGTATTTGGCATTCCACATATCGGGGCCACCATCTGTAGGTAAATCAACATTGCCTCTTTGATGGCGTTGAAAATCTCCCAATGGTACATTCAACGAACCAAAATCTGCCAACATCTCGGTTTTTACATTCTTAATTGCCGTTACAAAAAATTCGAACTTGGCCTTTTTATCCGTTGCAAATTGCTTTTCCTGGTCGCCGTTGGTGTGGTCATAAATGTAATACAGCACTTTGTAAACAAATGCGGCGTTCATATTATTCATGTCCCCACTCTTATCCCAAGCCTTTATAATTTTTATACAGTCCGCAATATCAGGGTGCTCTTCCTCTTTTAGTTCAACAATATCAAAGGCCTGAAACTTTTTAAAGAAAAGCGGATGCGCCGGGTAATGGCTATCGTATTTTATTTTTAGAAAATCATCCCAGCTTACTTTTGAGTATTTAGAAATGTTTTCCTGAAAACGGAGACCTCTATTGGTCATGGTTGTGTCGTGCCCTTGGGTGCAGTTAATAGATGCGCACTTCACATTGTCAGCGCTACAGGTTGCCTGGAAACAAGTATTGTTTGCATTAAATATATACCCGCAGTCAGGATTAAGAATTTGCGGAATTGCTGTTTCAGGAAAAAACTCGGTCCATAAGGTTTTCGAAGTATTACCCGGCAGTGTTGTTGTCCAGTCATAACCATCTGCACGTTTCGGAAAAGCACCATTACTGATAAAGAAGATTGTGTCATTCTTATCGGCATAGGTGATATTTTGATTCACTATACCCTGCATATCCAACGCATGGCGGAACTCGGTAAAGTTTTTCGCCTTATCCATTCTGTACCATTGCTCAGGCGCTTTAATAGTCATGTTTGATGCCAGGCGGATAGAGAACATCCCTTTCTTATTTACAACGGTTGCACCGTACTTACTCCACCAAATTTTCTTGCTGGCGTTAATAATGAATTTGTGTTTATCGGGATGTTTAGCGAAGTTAACCGATAGCCTGGCTCTACCGATTTCTAATGGATACGAAACCCCATCCATCAAATAATGGTTCCTCTTTTTCGGGTCGGGTTGCAACTGAAAAATATCAATGGCATCAAAACCATTGGTGGTGTGCGCCCAGCCCAGGTTTTCGTTCACGCCATGAAAAATAGTAATGCCCCCTGCAAAGGTAGAGCCGTACATATTCCATCCTTCTTCACTTTGCAAATGGCATTCGTACCATGATAATGGCCCCTCCATTGGTTGATGCGAGTTAACATCCAAGTAAACATGTCCGTCTCCGGTAATTTTTGAATTCATGGCCATCGCGTTTGAACCTCTCCCTTTTTCAACAAACGGTACTTGAGGAACATTACCGTTTACCATTTGCCCTAATGCCCCATCAACACCCGTCATAAGCGCCTGGGCCAGCATGTACCCGCCAATAAAATCTTTGGGGCCAACCGGTTCGGCTTTCTTTACCAATACTTCATCGGGATGCATTTGGGCATACTTATTACCGGCATCTGCGGCGGCCTGAAGTAGCTTTTTAAATTCAGGCGATACGTCTTTATCATAATGCTCGTCAATTGTTTTTTGAATGCGCAATAATTGCACCGCATAATCAATTTTAGCGCCCTCCATACCCAAATGTCGTCCCAGCATTCCCTTTGCCAACATCAGGCCCCATTGCACGGTGGTGAAATCGTCTTCACATTCAGCCCATACCAGGCCATAAACACAATCGGCATCTGTTTTGCCAAAAATGTGCGGCACCCCAAAGCTATCGCGCACTATTTCAACATTGTATTTTTTATCGGTTTGAGAAAAACCGCTCGTAGAAATTGCGCATAGCGCGAAGGCAAGCAAAAATCTTTTCATTGCAAAAAAGGGATTGATTTAATTGGAATAAGCGAATCTAATAAAAAGAGAATGAGTAAAATATGAATGTCCTTACTTGTTGGAAGGATAGAATGATTTTGTAACTTCAATCGTACCCACAATATTATCATTAAACTCTTCAATTTCTTCAGCCGGAACCCAAAGCTCGTTGTGCATGTGGCCTCCAACATTTTGAACTTCGAATTTCTTTAGATATTCGGTTGTGACCTCAAACTTTGTAACAAAGCCAGAGCCAGACGCTGCTACGTTCCAATCTCTTGCAATTTGAATCGCGTAATCTTCATTCATTACAGGATAAAAAATTGGTTGTTCAGGCAAGCGTGGTGGAAATTTTCGCCAGCCCGACTGTTCAATTAAGGCAAGTTCCTGGGGTCCAACAGGCCTGTATAATGTAGTTGTCATTGTTCTGGTTTGAAAATATGAAACTTTTCATAATCAGCTATAAAGTAGTTAACGAAGAATTCAAAATTCATACAGCCTTAATACAAAACGTTATTTTCGTTCAACTATACTTATAAAATCCGGATTATTACAAAATGAGCAATACGCAACAGCAACTCCGAACCGTAAACGTAACCCGTTACGTTATGCCTTTGCGCGAGGGCGGCTCTATGCCTGCCATTGCTGAGGCTGATGATGGTTTTTTGTATGTGCTGAAATTCAGGGGTGCCGGACAAGGTTCAAAAGCGCTAATTGCTGAATTAATTGGTGGCGAAATTGCCCGCGCATTAGGATTACATATTCCTGAAATAGTTTTTGCAACACTGGATGAAGCCTTTGGCCGTACCGAAGGCGATGAGGAAATTCAGGATCTATTAAAAGCCAGCGTGGGCCTTAACCTGGGGCTTCATTATTTATCGGGCTCCATCACTTTTGACCCTGCGGTAACTACGCTGGACGAAAAACTAGCTTCACAAATTGTTTGGCTTGATAGCCTATTACTTAACGTTGACCGCACCGCACGTAATACCAACATGCTTTGGTGGAATAAGGAATTGTGGTTGATTGACCATGGCGCCGCTTTATACTTTCACCACAGCTGGCAAAATTGGGAGGAAAAAGCAACCCAACCCTTCGCCAAAATTAAAGACCATGTTTTGCTCCCGAGTGCCAGCAAGTTACATGAAATTGACGCTGGCTACAGGGCTATATTAACCAAAGAGAGAATCAACAATATTGTATCCTTAATACCCGATGTTTGGTTGAGTGGCAATACACCTTTCGCCACGGCCGATGAGCACCGGCAGGCTTATGCCCGGTTTTTAGAAACCAGGGTTGCGTATTCAGAAACCTTTGTAAAAGACGCAGAACATGCAAGAGAAGCACTTGTTTGAATATGCGGTAATACGCATTGTGCCCCGCGTTGAGCGCGAAGAGTTTCTCAATGTGGGTGTGGTATTGTATTGCGCCGACCAAAAGTTTCTGCAAACCATGTTTGCGTTAAATGAAGAACGGATAAAAGCGTTTTCAAGCCATGTGAACATAGCACAGGTTGAAGCGCACCTTTGCGCATTCAGGCAGATTTGCATTGGCGATATACATGCCGGCCCAATCGGCAAACTACCTATTGCTGAACGTTTTCGCTGGCTAACGGCTGCTCGTAGCACCGTGCTTCAAACCTCAGTAGTACATCCCGGTTTATGTACCGATGCCAACGATATGCTTGTAAAGCTCTATTCCCGCCTGGTACTCGACTAAACTATCTTTCCTGAAAACGGTTCTATTTCATACCACCAACGAAGATTCTTGCCGGGGTTAACAAAAATCAGTGTATTGGGCACTTTTATTTGAGAACTTCGCAATGGGTTTCGTTGGGAAATGCACAGTTTTATGGATAAGATTCCTCTTTCGGCAAATGAATACTTTTTGCAGCAGCACAACCTCTGTTGCAAATACCTACAGGCTTATGCCAAAAGAAAAAGTGCTGAAAATTTACATCAATTGCGGGTTTCGATTAAACGAGTACGGGCGCTACTAAAAATGCTGAATAAGCTGGAACGCCGTTTCGAATACCACAAAAACTTTTCCCCTTATAGAAACATTTTCAGAAAGGCGGGAGCCATCAGAGAAGAGTCTTTGCACGTTGAGAAGCTGAAAGAAGATGAAACCCATAAACCAAAGCCGACTTCAGAAAAAAACATTGATAAACTGATTGGTGAATTGGTAAAATCAATTCCGACATATCTAAAGGGTATGGTAAAAGTTCAAGCCGGCATTCTGGAGGGTTTTGATAAACTTGACCAAAAAGAAATATTACCCTATTGCAGCAAATTATTTAACCATCTTGAAAACAAATGGGGAAAATTACAGACTGAAGATGATCTCCATGCATTCAGAAAACGGTTGAAACACTTTATTTATTGCTCGAACCTTTTAACCGAGACTGAAAAAGCCGGAGTGGCATCCGGTAAAAAATTTAAAAGCCTGGATGAGCTACAGGATATTATTGGCAAATGGCACGATAATGTTTTGCTGTTGAATAAAATTTCTAAAGAAAATTTGTCGATAGATAGTCATTTCCTATTCGCTTTAAAGCACCAAACACACCAATTGCTTGCTAAGGCCCATAAAAAAGGAAACAAGCTTTAAACTAACGCCCCAACTATTTATGCACACCCTTTTGACTTATTAAGGCGCTTGATTATATTCGTAATATAATACCAAATAACAAAACTAAGAATTAGAAATTTTGTTCGATATAGTTCTTTGACATAGATGATGAGAGTGACGACGTTACGCTGAGAAACAAGGTTTTTATCCGGAGCACGGTAATTTTCGGGTTTCGTAAAATATTGATTGTAGTTGCTTTACAAAAGCGAATATTTTACAAAAATGAACCGGCGGCATTTTAGTATTTAGCCAGCAAAATATTGATAATGAACCACTAACATATAATACATTTTAAAAAAGTATACACAGGTGAAAATGACCGATTTTTGAGTATTTGAGTGCCGGTAAACCATTGATTATAAACAGCTAACAAATAGCATTTTTCGTAAAAGTATACAAAAGTATACAAAATAAAAGTTGGCTTTACGGCTTATTGAAGGGGTATAATTTGAACAAAACGTTAAAATTGCTGCAATTTTTAAGGCTGGCAATTGGTTTGCATTAACTTCCACATGATTAAAAATTCGAGCTTGTTACACAAATCAATAATGAAAATTAGCTGGTTGATTGTTTTAGCCGTAACATTTGGTTCGGCAAAAGCCCAGATGCTTAATGGTGCAAGAACTCACAAATCGGGCAGTACCAATCTTGAAAAACTGTTAACAGCCAAAGAATGGAATGATTTGTTCCCCAATAGGTACGGACTGGATAAAAAAGACGCATCAGGAAAGATTAAAGATTTCTATTCTTTCGAGGCTTTTGTTGCAGCGGCCAAAGCGTACCCTAAATTTTTGGGCGAGGGAGATGAGGCTACACAAAAAAGGGAGCTATCGGCATTTCTGGCCAACATAGCCCAGGAAACCACCGGTGGCTGGAATGATGCACCCGGTGGATATTTTAAATGGGGATTGGTTTATTTAGAGGAGCAGGGCCACCCTGCACCGGCTTATATTAAACAGGGAGACGACCGGTACCCGCCTGTTAAGGGCAAAAAATATTATGGCCGCGGGCCAAAACAGTTAAGCTGGAATTACAATTACGGGCAATTTAGCCAGGCATGGTATGGTAGTATGGATACTTTATTGCAGCACCCGGAATACCTGGCGAAAGATCCGGTGGTATCTTTTGCATCGGCCATTTGGTTCTGGATGACTTTGCAGGATAACAAACCATCGTGCCATGATGTAATGACCGGTAAATGGAAGCCTACCGACGATGATATTAAAAAGGGTAGGTTGCCAGGGTTCGGCACCACGCTTAATATTATTAATGGCGGTGTTGAATGTGGCAAACCCATAGTAACCCCTAAAACGAAATACCGGTACGAATACTACAAGTACTTTTGCAAATACTTTAAGGTTAACCCCGGCGATAACATTGAATGCGCCGACCAAAGGCCTTTTGACAAATAGGCTTAACAACTCCTAGGCCTCCAGCTTTATATCCGGTGGCAGCAATTTATATAGAACAGGAGTAACCAACCTTGCCAACAGCGTTGATGAAATCAATCCGCCTATCAGCACCCATGCCAATGGCGAGTAAAGCGGGTTCCATTCCAAAGCCAATGGTAACAAGCCGCCGATAGCAGTTAGAGAGGTTAGTACAATGGGCACAAACCTTACTTCGCCTGCTTCGCGGATAGCGGTTTCAATATCTTTGCCCTGTTTGCGCAGCTGGTTGGTAAAATCAACCAAAAGGATGGTGTTCTTTACCTCAATGCCCACAAGCGCTATAAGCCCGATAACGGCCACAAATGATAAAGGATAGTTAACTGCCAGTAGAGCCCCGATTGCACCTATAATGCCCAGCGGAACGACCGATAGCACTATTAAAGTGCTCTTAAAGCTCTTAAACTCCAAAATAAGCACCCCAATGAAACCAAAAACGGTAATTAATATAATGGTTCCCAGGCCCCCAAAGCTGTCATTTTTGCTTTCTACCTCACCGGCCACTACATAACTGTACCCTTCATTAAACTTTAACTTCTCCAGTTTCTTCACAATGGCATCGTTAACATTATTAGTCAAGAAGCCCGATTTGGTAAAACTGGTAATAACAACATACCTGTTTTTATCAAAATGCTTGATACTATTAGGCGAGGTTTCGAAGTTAACATCGGCAATTTCGTTTAAGGGGATAGAAGTTCCAATTACATTATTTACATATAAACGTTTAAATACATCAAAGCTTTGCACCTTATAGGTTTTGGGTAGGGTTACATGTATATCCTCATCATTGTTCTTATCGTTTTGAAATGTGCCAATGTTCAACCCCGCTACCGCCAACCTGATGGCCTTGTTAGCATCGACAATAGAAACGCCCAACATGCCGGCTTTTTCTTTATTGATACGAACCCGGAGGTTTGTGGATTGGGTAGATAGTGGATTGTTGATATAAATAGTGCCTGGGGTAGATTTAAAAATGTCTTCAACCTGGTATGACAATGCGCGAAGCGAATCAAGGTTCTCTCCAAAAATCCGGATAGCAATGGGTGCCTCTACCGGTGGCCCCTGTTCAAAATCCTTTACCTCAATTTTTGCGTTGGGATAGGATTTGAAGGTGGTGCGCAACTCATCAATAAACTTTTGCTTTTCAGTTGGCTCGGTTGAAGGTTGGAGTTGAACGAATACCTGCGCAAAGTTTTCGGTTTCGTTTTGTTGAATAACGTTGTAATAAATACGGGGGTTGCCCTTACCAACGTTAGTTGCATAGGTTTTAATCAGCTTGTGTTTGTTTAGTTCCCCTTCAACATATTTGGCAATGCGGTTCGTTTCGTACAAATTAGTTCCATCCGGTGTTTCAATGTTTACCATAAACATGGGTTTCTCGCTTTTAGGGAAAAGGCTGAAACCAATAACCGGTATCAAACTTAGCGAGCCAACAAACAAACCAATGGCCACTAACAAAGTTATTGCCGGATGTTTTAACGCCCTGTCAAGGAAAACCGCATAGGTTAGGTGGATGCCTTTTTTTAACCCGCGTAAAAATATGTTGCCCTCGGGGTTGCTGTGATTAGCCAGAATAATGCTGGACAAAAAAGGCACAATGGTTAATGACACGAACAAGGAGGCAACAATGGTAAATATAACCGCCATTGGCAGCGAGCGAATAAAATCACCCGAAGCCTCCGGCAAAAACACCAGTGGTAAAAAAGCAAATATCAAAATGGCAGTACAGCCAAGCACAGCAAGCCCGATTTGCTTAGTGGCTTCTATGGCGGCCTTCCGTTTGTCCATGCCATTGCGCATAAACCGTTCAATATTCTCAACTACCACAATACTGTCATCCACCAACAAACCAAGAGCGACAATAAAACCCACAATGCTTAACTGGTTAAGGTTATAACCAAATGCATTTAGCAAGCTAACACCAATGGCCAGCGAAAGCGGAATAGAAATCATAACTACCGTTGAAGCCCTAAAACCCAAGGGCAACAGCGTAATAAGCACCAACAAAATAGCAATGGCAAAATCGCGCACAAAATGGTCAAGCCGTTTCTCTACACCCTCATGTTGGTCGAACACTTTTACAAGGGCCATGCTTTTAGGTAGCTCACTTTTAAATTTGGCAGCTACCGGTGCAACAGTTTTATCAACCGCTACTATATTCTCTCTTTCCTTTAACGATGCTGTTATAAATATTGCCCGGTGTCCATTTGCCCTTACCATGTCCGTCTCTTCAGCATAGTCCTCGGTAACGTTGGCAACATCACGCAGATAAACAATTTGGGTGCCCGAGGTCGAAACAATAGTATTTTTAATCTGCTCAGCGTCGGTATACTTACTGGTAGTCTTAACGTTAAACTTTTTTGTATTAATATTAATAGAGCCCGCCGGTATATTTACATTTTCGCTTTGGAGTGCTCCTAAAATCCTGTTTAATGGAATTTTATACTGCGCTATCTTTTCAATGTTCAACTCAACATTCACTTGTAAGTTGGGATAGCCCCAGGCTTTCACATTTTTGAGTGACTTATTCTTCTCCAGCAATTTCTTAAACTTATCCGCCTGCTCTCTAAATTGCCCGTACGAGGCATTCTCACTAATGATGGCGTACTGATAAATATTTACATCACTACTCGAGGCCTTTTGCAAATTAAGACTGTAAAGGTCCTGCGGTAGGTCTTTGCGAATGGAGTTTACTTCGCGTACCAGTTCCTGGTATTTACTGTCAACATCACTTCCGTATTTATAATACACCCCAATAACTGCAACACCATCATCAATTACAGAATTCACTTTCTTGATATCATCCAGTTCGTTAACTCTTTTCTCAATAGGGTCAACCACCAGGTTCTCCATATCCTTAGGACTGGTACCCGGATAAACAGCAATTAAATAATATTGGGGTGCATCAAACACCGGATCTTCGCTACGCGGCATATTCAACATAGCGGAGATGCCCAGCGCAAATAGGGCGACAAAAATTACCAGGGTAAACTGGTAGTTCTTTACCGAAAATTCAGTGATTCTCATTTTTAGAGTTTTAATACATTCTGAAAACCGATACCTTAATCAACAATCTTTACACCAACGCCGTCCGTTAAATACGCCGAACCGTCAACAACTACTTTCGCGCCCTTTTCCAAACCGGAAGTCAGCATAACTTTGCCGTCTTTGATAAAAGCAATTTTCACCGGCTGTTTGTGCGCTTTGCTATCAAGCGCAGTATATACAAATGCCTCGCTGCCGTTACCTTCAATTACAGCATCAACGGGCACCGTAACATATATAGCATCGCTGTTAGGCTGAATCTCAGTTTTGGCAAACAGGCCTGTTGCCAGTGATTTGTTGCAGCCGCTTAATTTTATTTCAACCTGGTATAAGCCACTCATTGCATCAGGGGCCTGGGCCAATTGCGAAACAGCTCCCGAGAAGTTTTCACCAGGATAAGCATCGATTTTTACCGTAGCGGTATTTCCCAATTTCAATCTCGTCCAATCTCTATCGGCTATACCTACTTTAACCAACCAATCGTTAGTACCCGCCGAATTCATAAAAAACACAGGCATACCCGGGGCGGCAATTTCGCCTTCGTTCATTATCTTCTTTACAATCCTACCATCAGTGGTGGCGCGTATTTCAGAATAACTCTTATTAAACCTTGCCATTTCATATTGCTGCTTTGCAACATTCAATCCTGTTGTAACGTTTTGAAATTGCTCCAAAGAAGCAACTGTGTCTTTATACAAATTTTTAGTCCTGTCGTAATCACGCTGCGCTTTTTCAAGCCCCTCTTTGGCCTGCTCAACCATAGCATTTATTTCGGTAAGGTTAATGGTTGCGAGCAATTGGCCTTTATGAACCGATTGACCCTCTTCTACATAAATGCGTTCAATAACTCCGCCGGTTTTGAAAGAGAGTCGTGCCTCGGTTGCCGAAGAAATGAACCCAGGTGCTACCACCGGTTCGCTTATCGTTTCATTTTGCACCGCAAAAAGCTTTACCGGTATTTCAGTTACATCAGCTACTGAACTTGTTTCTTTCGCCTTTTGCTTGCAGGCAACAATAAACACAGTTAAAGCCATGACGCTTATAATCGTAACAAGAATTGTTTTAAGGTTCATACAAATATTTTTATGGTTGATTAATATTAAAGCCGGCATTGGCGCGTTCAAGTTCGGTGTGACGGATCCATGCATCGAAATAGGTAATCGATTTTTGAAGGCTTGCCAGGGTGCTTTCATTTCGCGCATCCAGGTACTCAATATAAAGCGCCTGTCCTTCGCGATATTTTTTATCCATCAACCCATAATACTGCGATGCAGAATTTTCCTGGTCAGTAGCACTCGCGAAATTTTGTTTGGCCGATATGTATGAGTTAGCGGCACTTGAAGCTGCTAACTGCAACCAGCTTTTTGCATATTTTGTTTGCGCACCTAAAGCATCAATTTCAAGTTTAGCTTGTTTAACTTTGTATACATCCGTTAAGCCACTAAACAAACTCCAGTCAAACGAAACACCCAACAAATAATATTTACTGCTTGAATTGAATTTAAAATCGGAAGCCTGCGAACCCAAATCAATTGAAGCACCGATTTTCGGAATCCAGGAGGCTTTGTTTAAACCCAAAACCGAATTGTTGATTTTTGAGGCCAGTAATAATTTTGTTAGTTCTTCTCTTCTATCAGAAGTAAGTGAAAGGTCATCGGGTAAGGCAAGTGCGTTATTAAGTAGCGCTTCATCAATTGTTATTTCGCTATCCTGTGGTTTGTTGATTAGAAAGTTAAAATAAGCCGCAGCATTCTTTTTTGTGTTTTGTACTTCATTTAGTTGTGCTTCAATTTTACTGACTTCGCTTTTTGAGCGGGACAAAACATATACCACCTCTTTTCCGTTATCCACCAATTTTTGATTAACACGCTCACTCTCCTTTACCATGCGTAAAGCATTTTCATAGATGGTAATTGCACGCACAGCTTTTAAATAGTTGAAGTAGGCTACCTTGATATCCTTTACTAATTCTCTTTCATAAATAACCACCTCATTCTGCTGCATTTTTACCTGGTCTTTTTTAATATCGCGGTTATACCATATCTCGGCATTCACAATGGGCAAAGCAATTTTGAAATACGCATCATAAAAGTTTGAAGGATTAAGTTGTTCGGACACATTACTTAAAGAAGGGTACCGTGGTGCTCCTGATTGTAGTGCAGAATTTATTTGGTTCAGGTTTTGATAAACCGGATTCATGATATCACCGATGGGAAAATCAATTGTTCTTCCTCCTTTCGCATCTACATAATTTGCTTCAAGGCTTACAATCGGAAAAAATAAACCGGTTGCTTGTTTTAAGGCATACATGCTTTTTTGTAACTGAAAATTTTGCTGGTGTAGGGACTCGTTATTGGCAATACCTTGTTGCACATAATTATTGAGTATATCGCTTTGCGCTTTTACGCTCACCGTTACAATGAGCAGCATGAATATAGTTTTCAATGGTCGCATACTTATGTGTATTAAATTTATGAACAGTGTTCAGTTTACGGGCAAAAAAATATCAGGCCTTCATCAATCCAATCAATTCGTCTAAACTTTGCAAAAGCATCTTTCTTAATTGTTCGTCAGTCAAATTCATCACCTCGTACCTGTCGCGGATTTTTAATGATACCAAACCGTGCACCGCACTCCAGGTATACATACTTGCAACTACAGGGTCTTTCGATTTAATTAGTTTTTGCTCTATACACTCCGTAACCGTTTGCATCAAAAGCATAAAAGTTGCCTGGCCTAATTCCCAACAATTTTGATCGCCTTGTTTTTCTCTCATAGCGTTGATTGGCGCCCTGATGATAAACATCAAATCATAATATTCCGGATTCTTTAGTGCAAATTCAATATATATCTTCCCTATTTCATGCAGACGTTTCAGCGGATTTTTTATTTTACCTGCGGCTTCCATTTCTTTCAATAGCATTTGAAAACCAATATCATGGATAGCGCAAAATAATTCGTCCTTATCCTTAAAGTAGAGGTAAATAGTTGCGGGGCTGTACTCAATTTTTTCGGCAATGCTTCGCAGAGAGGTTTTTTCGTAACCGTCTTCCAAAAACATATATGTTGCAGCCCGAAGTATTTTGTCATACATCTCCTGCTTATCACGCCCCTTTCTTTCCGCTATGCCCATTTAAGTTTGAATTACAATACAAACTTACTGAACACTGTTCAGTAAAACAACTTTTTAGATAAATTTTTTCTTCCTTGGTTTAAAAGGCCGCTCTTAAAACAAAAGTCCCCACGAAATACTCGCAGGGACCCTTGCTTTATCTTAATACTAAATACTTACTACTTAATATTACTACGAAATGCTCATTTGTATTTTTTTCTGAATGTCGGCCACAGCTTCTCTGAATTCCTGGTCCGTGTCAATTAAATTTTGAACAGCCTGGCAAGAGTGAATAACAGTAGAGTGGTCTCTTCCGCCAAAATGTTTGCCAATTACCTTCAAAGAATTTTTGGTATAGTTCTTTGCCAGGAACATTGAAAGCTGACGGGCCTGAACAATCATACGCTTCCTCGTTTTTTCACGAAGCATATCAACCGGCACCGTAAAGTAATCGCAAACAGTTTTTTGAATATAGTCTATCGAAACCTCGCGGCTAATGCTCTTCACAAAATTCTTGATGATCTTTTTCGCTAAATCCAGATCAACTTCCTTTTTGTTCAACGAAGCTTGTGCAAGTAACGAAATCAAAGCCGCCTCTAATTCGCGCACATTAGTATTAATGTTGTAAGCAACGAATTCCACAACCTCGCGTGGAAGTTCAATTCCATCGGCATACATTTTCTTTTCAAGTATCGCAATGCGGGTTTCAAAATCCGGAACCTGCAAGTCTGCACTTAGTCCCCACTTGAAACGTGAAAGCAATCTTTCTTCCATTCCTTCCAAATCTCTTGGAGGGCGATCAGAAGTAAGCACCAACTGTTTTCCGTTTTGATGAAGGTGATTAAAGATATGGAAGAAAATATCCTGCGTTTTTTCTTTGTTGCCAAAGAACTGGATATCATCCATTATCAAAACATCAATCAATTGATAGAAGTGCACAAAGTCGTTAACCGAATTATTTTTTACCGCATCAAAAAACTGGTTGGTAAATTTTTCGCTCGATACATATAATACCGTCTTATTCGGAAAGTTCTGTTTTACCTCATTGCCTATGGCTTGCGCCAAGTGCGTTTTTCCTAAACCTACACCACCATATACAACCAACGGATTGAAAGCAGTGCCTCCTGGCTTTTGTGCTACGGCATAACCCGCACTACGTGCAAGACGATTGCAATCGCCTTCAACAAAAGAATCAAAATTGTAATTCGCGTTTAACTGCGAATCAATATTGATTTTTTTCAAACCCGGAATAACAAACGGATTTTTGATGTGGTTGCCCGTTAAAAAATAAGGGAACCCAACTTCCGGGTTCGATGAATTGCCTGAGTTGTAGTTCGGGTAATCAACCGTAGAGGGCAAATTGCCATTCGAAGAATTCTCAACTACTATTCTGTACTCCAGTCTTGCTGCGGTGCCCAACTCGCGTTTAACGGTTTTGCGCAACAACGATACATAGTGCTCTTCGAGCCACTCGTAAAAAAACTGTGATGGTACCTGAATGGTAAGAACAGATCCTTTCAATTCTACAGGTTTGATCGGCTCGAACCATGTTTTGAAACTTTGTTGACTTACGTTGTCTTTGATAATTTCCAGACAGCTGTTCCAAACGCTATTAGCCGATTTTTCCTTCATGCTCACTAAGTCTGTTTTAAAAGTGTAAATAAATTGTGTGTTGATAGGTGATGTGAAAATGAACAAAAGAATGTTTACAAAAAAATTTTTTTCACTTGATTTTTCAGAAAAAATTCACAACAGGGTGAATAAGTTTTTTTTCGAAAAAAATTAGGGCAAGGCTTCTCTTTTTAAAAAAAAATGTTACCCTTTATAATTAGCATTAAAACACATCTTTTGTCCTTTACTTTTCTCTTGTTCCTGTCCCTAAATTCCGTAGAACATAAGCCAGTCAATAGTTTCAGCGGCTCGAATTATTCGGGTTGCTCTCAAAGACATTTTTCAAAAATCAGTAACTGTAAAAAATAATTGAATACTCAGCACTGAAACGAAATATTTTTTTGAAAGATTTTGAAAAAATTTCTTCGCCGTTTTTTTCAAAAAATAGCCATTAATAATGCACCAATTCTCGTTTACTTTTTTAAGAGGGAATATTACCTTGTGCAAATCAAATTTTATTGAACACGCAAATGTGGGTATTATTAAAACGGATTCATTAAATCGATGTCACATTTTTTGATGAAAAAAAATCTATATTGTCCGATAAAAGTAAAAAAATATTTTTTCATTACAACTATTGCCTATGAAAGTGTTCAAATTGGATGAAAAAGTGAAAAGCAGGGGGCTACCCCGAATTAAACAGTGATAAA
>CAIOTH010000005.1 GCA_903861145.1 uncultured Bacteroidota bacterium
ATATGGCTACATGCAAAAGCCTGGGTGTTGAAAATGATGGGGAGGGTCTTGATTACTTTATCGGAAAAGAGGATGAAGTTAGTCTGGAGTCTTTACCAGGCGAATTTCATCAAGGATATGCGGGTTGGGTAATTGGAGCCAAGCATAAAACCAAACAGTTTCCTATTGATAAAATTGTAAACGCATTAGTGAAAACCGATTTGCCGGTTATATTGATGGGGGGGAAGGAAGACGCTGAAAACGCACAGGCAATTATTAACCGGTTACCCGGTAGAATTATTTTTGACGCTTGTGGTAAGTACTCTTTAAACCAATCTGCATCGTTGGTAAAAAATGCCAGGATTGTAGTATCTAACGATACCGGTTTAATGCATATTGCAGCGGCATTTAAACGGCCGGTTATTTCTATTTGGGGAAACACGATACCTGGGTTTGGTATGGCCCCTTATTACGGTCAAAATTATTTACTGAACCATGCTAAATATAAGCAGTTCGAAGTAAGTGGTTTAACATGCAGGCCTTGCTCGAAGTTGGGATATGACACTTGTCCCAAGGGTCATTTCAAGTGCATGAATTTGATTGACGAGATGGAAGTTGCAAAGGCCGTTGAGTCCATGGGCAACCCGGGTTAGATTTTGTATGCCGGGCCCAATTCTTTAATAATCAGCTCTATCATCTTTTCATTTTTGGGGTTGTAGTTTTCCTTCAGGTCGTACCCCCAGCGCCGGGCAATGGTTTGGTAAAACCAGGCCATAAACGAACCTTTCAATTCTTTTATAATCCTGTAGCTATTGTTGCCTGTTTCGCGATTTATCAGCTTAAAGAGTGTTTTGCCTTCGCTGATGGTGAGGTCTTTGAGTTCGGCTTCAAATTTAACGCGCATCTCTTTCTCCATGTCTTTTCTATAGTGACGATATACCCTGCGGCTTGAGGTATCTTCATTTTCGCGCAGCTCAACGTAGAGGCCTTTGGCTACTTTAACGTAGGGCAAAACCTTTAAAATTCTTGCCCTTGTGCGGTAGTACTCTAGCCACTCCTCGTTGGTTTTAAAGGTTAGAATATTTACATCGGGAAAGTTTACAACAGGAACGGTGTCAGTTTTGGGTAGGCTGCCAATGCTATATAGGCTTTTGCCCTGAACGGTATCGGTATGTTGTACGGAACCCAGGCTATGTGGAATACCCGCTGTTTGCCCCCGAGAAATTGAGGAAACTCCCAGTAAAACCAATATTAAATAGCTTTTAATCATCATTGCGCTTAGCGTCATTTACACCATGCAAAGGTATAAACGATAATTTGCACTTTAAGATATATACTTAGCCTGCTTAGTTTTGCCTGGTCCAGGTGCCCCCATAAATGGAGGTAACACGTGTAGAGTCGGCGCCAACGGTAATTTGGTAAGCAAAGACGATGGTATTATGATCGTCGCTCATTATGCCGGTTGCCGCAATAAAAATACTGGCAGAATCGGGCTGTTGATAGGGGATAGTAAGTACATTATTAATTACCGATGCTGAGATATTATGAGAAAAATGATGGTTGGAAAAAGAGGACGATAGTACCAAATCCTCAATTACCGAACCCCGGATTATAGTATCGGTATAAATGAGTGTTCCCGGAGTGTCAACGGCGCTCCATTTGCCAACGAATTTTGTTGTAGACAATTGGTTACAACGGCTGCCCTCGTAGCCCGAATTGCAAAGTTTGCTGCAACTGCCGATAACTGCCAAAAGCGGCAAAATGATAATTGTTAAAAGACTTCGATGATTATTTATGGACATTTGAATGGTTGTAACAGAAACGGAGCCGGGTTAAAGTTAACCTTATGAGCTGATTATTAAAGTGCAATTATTTTGCTTGAATGTAGATGGGAGATTTTAAGAGCAAGCGGTTGAACGGAAGGGATTAAGGAATTGGGGGGTGGTCATTTTGGGGTAAAAAGTAACTTAATATAGTGATAATTAAATACTTATGATTTTATAAATGGCCACCCCCTTGGCTCAAAATGCAAGATTAAACGATTAATACTCGGCTTTTGAGGTTTAGTTTCTATCATACAGGTTTTGAGGGGTAATGTCTATCACACTGAGCTTTAGGACTTAATTCAAAACCTTGTGATACAAGCCAAATGTTATAGCCAGGATAAAGAATACTTTTTTACTGCATTTTCAACCTTAAAATGCGCGAAATGTGGATATTAAGGGTATTTTTGAAGCCAGTTTTCACTTTTAAAGTGTTGATTGAATAAAAATTATTTTCTTTGATTCTTAATAAACAAAAAAAGCACATGAAAGTAAGATTTTACGCTACCTTGATTTTGTTGTTGGGAGCTATGGCAATCAATGCTCAGGACTCGCATTTCTCTCAGTTTTATGCCTCCCCACTAACGCTCAATCCCGCACTGACAGGCAATTTCAATGGATTTTACCGTATATCGGGTATTTATAGAAACCAGGACCCCGGATTAGCTAAAAACAATCCGGTATTTTCTACTCCATCTATTGCAGCGGATGTTTCTCTTTTAAAGGATAAAATCAAAAATGGCGCCCTTGGAGTGGGTTTAGTGTTCCTAAACGACCAACAAAACGGAAAAACTTTCAACACTAACCAAATCATGGCATCGGTAGCTTATAACATGACTTTTGGTGCTAAAAAGAACTTTCAGTTAGGTGCGGGTTTACAAGGTGGTATTTCATCAACCAAGGTTGATTTTTCAAAACTTCAGTTTGATGATGGATTTGACCAAAACCTGAATTATGTTCAGTCTACTGAGTCGCTTGCCGCTAAAATCAAAATGAAAGGCCTTTTCAACGCCGGTATTTTTACCAAATACGAATTCTATAAAGGAATGCGCGTTTATGTGGGCTACTCGTTCAACAACGCTACCCATTACAAAGAAGACTATATAGCTAATAGCTTACAGCAATTTAATATCCCATTCCGTCACACCCTTCACGGAGGCTTTGAGTTTGAAGTGAATGACAGAATTGTTTTGATTCCGGGAATTTTGTATCAAAACCAGGCTAGCGCTAACGAAACCAATTTTGGTTTAAACGTAGGTATACACGTGGTAAGAAGCCCGGATCCTATGAAAGTTGCTACTTTGTTTGTTGGCCTTTGGAACCGTCTTAATACTAAAAACTACACTCTTATACCTGAAATTGGTTTCGACTATAAAGGATTTAGAGCTGGTGTTGCTTACGATGCTCCACTTACTATGCAAAGAAATGATGGCCAATCGGTTGGTGCCCCATATGCTCAGGCTTTTGAAGTTACCCTTAGCTACATAGGCAACATATTTGTTAAGAAGGAAGATAACTACCTTTTTAACCCACGTTACTAGGATTTAATATTACAGAATAATTGATTTTTTATAACCAGAAAACTAAGCATTCATTATGAAGTATTTTCTATTAGCGGTATTGATTCCCCTAACAGTGTTACTCAACGCGCAGAACGGTTCACAGCAGAAGAATAATAGTAATAACACCAGTGGCCAAACTGCCAATAGCACTAGCACTACTGCGGGTAATAATGAAAGATACCCTAAGTTGAAATGGCGTAAAAAACTTAAGATTGCCCGTAAGAAAATGAAAGAGGGCAGTTACTATATTGCTTCACAGTATCTTGAAGATGCCTACAAAGACAAACCAACTAAGCTTGAAATATCGCACCTATTAGGTGAGGCCAATCGCTACCTACGTGATTACGAAGCGGCAGCAAAGTACTATAAAGTAGAAATAACCAAAGATTCCGGCGCTTATCCTAACGACCGTTTCTTCCTTGGGCAAATGGAAAAATGCAATAGCAAATATGATGACGCTAAACGGGATTTTGAAGGATATATAAAGACCAAACTGGACAAGGGTGATGCCAGCTACAAGAACTTAGCAAAAATTGAAATTGCGGGTTGCGACTCTTCTGTAGCCATACTTAAGAGCCCTGCAAAGGTTAAAGTTGAGAAAATTACGAGCGGTATAAACACGGCACTTCAGGATTTTTCGCCAAAACCATTAAAAGGCGACAGAGTAATGTTTACCTCTCAAAAAACCGATACAGCGGTTGACTTTACAACTTCAAAGGCAGATTATTACACTACCATTTTTACTGCAGAGAAGTCAGGAAAGAATACCTATACCAATAGAATCCAATTGCCTTACCCTCCAAACGATACTAAGATGAACGCGGGTAACGCAATCGTTTCTCCGGATGAGCAAACTATGATTTTTACCAAATGCGGTGATACTCTTAACCTTGGAAACATAGTTCGTTGCAAGCTTTACAAGGCTACCAAGAAAAACGATACGGAGTGGAATGAACCTACCGAAATCAAAAACCTTAACAGTTCGGACGGAACAACTACTACTCAGCCGGCTTGGGGTATTGATAAAGACAGCAATGCAATTCTGTATTTTGTTTCAGACCGTAAAGGCTCGAAAGGTGGAATGGATATTTACTATGCCCCGCTTAATAAAGACGGAAGTTTCGGAACACCTGAAAATGCCGGTGTTGAAATAAACGGTATAGGTGATGAAGTAACTCCATTCTACGACTTAAAGAATAAGCTACTTTATTTTTCATCAAACGGCCATGCCTCAATTGGTGGCTTGGATATCTTCAAAATCTCAGGAACACCGGGTCACTGGTCAACTGCCATCAATATGGGCCTGCCTTTCAACTCACCGGCTGACGACCTTTATTTCGCTCTTGACACCAAAGGCGCTAAGGGCTTCCTGGTTTCAAATCGCGTTGGTACTACTTCACCAAGAGGGGAAACCTGCTGCGATGATATTTGGGCAGTTACCGTGCAACACGATGTAGTATTGAAAGGCATTTATGTGAAGAGAGGCGACCCTACCAATACACCGGTACAGGGTGTTGATGCTTCATTATACAAAGTGGCTGGTAATAATTTTGAGTTTGTTGCTAATGCAAAAACCAATGCTGATCCATTTGTATTCCCTGTTAAACGTGCTACTTCATATAAAATGAATGGTAACAAAGAAGGTTACTGGCCATCAATTGACAACCTTTCGGTAAGCGAAGATGAAGAACGTGATACCATCAGTCAAACATTCTATATTGACCCGATTATCAAAATTCATATCAAAATACCTAATGTTTATTTCGCTTTTGATAAAAGTAACGTAATTGATTTCTATAAAGGCCAAATTGATTCGGTAGTTAAAGTATTAACTGACCATCCGGGTTATTCCGTAGAAATTCAAGGTCATACAGATAGCAAAGGTAGCGATGAATACAACCAGAAGCTATCTGAAAGAAGAGCTAACGAGGTTAAAACATTCCTGATTAAGAAGAAAGCAATTGCTGAAAACCGCATTGTTGCTAAGTGGTTCGGCAAATCTCAGCCTGCTGTTGCCAATGAATTACCTAACGGCGAAGATGACCCAGAAGGAAGAGCAAGAAACAGAAGAGTTGAGTTTAAGGTTATAGTTGACAAAGCTGAAGATGCTCCAGAATTTGAAAGCACAGGCGAGGTTGTAAAAGAAGTAAAAACAGGCCCTGGCTTTACTTACGGTAAAAAAGCACCTGCCAAGAAAAAGTAACAACATTAAATGAAGAGATGACGAGGTCGCCCGAAAGGCGGCCTCGTTTGTTTTATGCAGATACGTAGAATCAAAAATCTTTTTCGCAAGTTTGCTGAACGAAAAGAAACGAAGAGCTGATGAATAAGATACTAGTTGCCAACCGGGGAGAAATTGCCTTGCGCATTATGCGCAGTGCGCGCGAAATGGGAATAAAAACGGTGGCTGTTTTTTCGGAGGCAGATAGAAATAGCCCGCATGTGCGCTATGCTGATGAGGCGGTGTGCATAGGCCCTGCATCATCAAAAGAATCGTATTTGAGGGGTGATAAAATTATTGAAGTAGCTAAGTTATTAGGTGTAGATGGTATCCATCCGGGTTATGGTTTTTTGAGTGAGAATGCGGCCTTTGCAAAACTGGTGGAAGAAAACGGTATAACTTTTATTGGCCCAACCCCTGAAGCAATAGAAGTAATGGGTAGCAAACTGGCTGCCAAGGAAGCTGCTAAGAAGTTTGATATTCCTATGGTGCCGGGTAGTGAAGGTGCTATTACCAATATTGAAGAAGCGCGGGTATTAGCTACAAAAACGGGTTACCCAATACTTATAAAAGCCTCGGCCGGTGGTGGAGGAAAGGGTATGCGCATTGTAAACGCACCCGAGGAGTTGGAAGAACAAATTCAGCGCGCGCAAAGCGAAGCTATTAACGCTTTTGGTGATGGTAGCGTGTTTATTGAAAAGTATGTTGGTTCGCCAAAGCACATTGAGGTACAGATTTTGGGCGATAATTATGGCAACATTGTTTACCTGTTTGAACGCGAGTGTTCGGTTCAGCGCCGCCACCAAAAGGTGGTTGAGGAAGCACCAAGTTCATGCCTTACACCTGAGAAGCGCCAAGCCATTGGTGAAGCAGCTGTGAAAGTGGGTAAATCATGCGCATATATTGGGGCCGGGACTGTTGAATTTTTGGTGGATGAGGAGCTTAATTTCTACTTTTTAGAAATGAATACCCGTTTGCAGGTTGAACACCCTGTTACAGAGATGATAACAGGTATGGACCTTGTTAAGGAGCAAATAAAAGTGGCAAGAGGAGAGAAGCTGGGCTTTACACAAGAAGACCTGGTTATGCGCGGCCATGCTATTGAGTTGCGTGTTTATGCTGAAGACCCCTTGAATAACTTTTTACCAGATATTGGTAAACTGGTTCAATACAAAAAGCCCGAAGGCCCCGGCGTTAGGGTTGATGATGGTTATGAAGAAGGTATGGATATACCTATTTATTATGACCCCATGTTGGCCAAGCTTGTTGCCTATGGAAAGGACCGCACCGAAGCGATTGCCAGGTTAATAAGAGCGATTGAGGATTACAGGATAGAAGGGGTAAAGAACACGCTTGCATTTGGTAAGTTTGTCTTGCAACATCCCGATTTTGTTTCGGGCAAGTTTGATACCCATTTTGTTGCCAAGCACTATAAACCCGAATACCTGAAAAGTGAAAGTGAAGACGAAATGGAGATAGCCGCACTTATCGGCGCGCATATATTTGAAAGTAAGGCTGAGGTTGGCTCTCCGAAAGCAACAGCTGCGAGTGGCGGTAGAAGCAACTGGGTGAAAAACAGAAGTAATTACCGGTAAAACTTTAATTACAGGAAAGGATGGCTATAGGCGGTGTATGTATAACATTGCTATAATGGCCAGCCATATCCCGCAATATAATCGCATAGGTTACAGTATCATTTACGGCACACGGACAGCCCCCTATACATTTGGTATTATAAATGGCGGTTATTACCTGTATGTTTCCCGAAATAGCTTTGTACTTTCCGGTTGGCTGAACATTTGCCGAGGCATAGGTGCTCATGCAGCTATCTCTGCTGTCAATTAAGAACACGTTAAAAGCATTTAGTTTAAGGCACGATGAATCGCCGTGTTGTATACCACACGTATTGCAAACCGTACCTGTATCGACTGTAGAACCGGTATTTATACCAATATCGCCATCGCCATCGGTAAAAGTAAAAGTGATAGTATCTGAAAAGCCATTTATAGTATTGGGTGCTGAAACAGATTGAAATGCAATGTTGGGTATAACTGAATAGCTGGGGGGCTTTATACACGAAAACAAGGTGCAGGCAAGAATTATATATACAAACGACGCTTTGCGCATGGTTTCAAAGAAACTGAAATTAGCCTTATTTATTGCATTTTTGCCGCCTAATTTTAGTTAAGCTTGAAAGCCCTGGTTGATAGGATTTTTGATATAAATGCCCACACGTTTGATGAACTGGCTCTCGAGGTTTATCGTTTCCAGTTCGAACGGGTACAAATATATCGTCGTTTTTGCGAATCATTGAGGAAGACTCCATCCTCTGTTAGTGCAGTTAGTGATATCCCGTTTTTGCCTATTGAATTCTTTAAGAGTTATGAAGTAATCAGGCGGGATGCTGTGCCCGTTAAGGTTTTTGAAAGTAGCGGAACCACAGGCACTATTCCATCAAAGCATTACGTAGCGGACACCGGAATTTATGAACGAAGCTTTTTACAAGGCTTTAAACAGTTTTACGGCGAGCCATCTGGCTTTACCATCCTCGCATTACTTCCTTCGTATCTGGAACGGGGCAATTCGTCACTAATTTACATGGCTGATACACTCATTAAACTTTCCGGTAAAACGGAGAGTGGCTTTTTTTTAAATGAATTTGAGAAGCTACGTGATATATTGTTGGGCCTTAAAGCAAGGAATGAAAAGGTTATTCTACTGGGCGTAACCTTTGCCCTGCTTGATTTTGCAGAGATGTTTAAAGCCGATTTTCCGGATTTGATTGTAATGGAAACGGGTGGAATGAAAGGAAAGCGTGATGAACTAACGCGGGAAGAAGTTCATGAGATGTTGTGTACCGCCTTTGGTGTTTCAAAATTACATTCGGAATACGGCATGACTGAGCTATTAAGCCAGGCTTATTCAAAGGGTTATGGTATTTTTGAAACGGTGCCCTGGATGAAGATAGTTACACGCGATGTTTATGATCCCCTAAGGTTGCAGGAGGCCGACAAGGTGGGAGCAGTAAATGTTATTGACTTGGCTAACCTTTATTCCTGTTCATTTATTGCAACCAACGACCTAGCAAAGGTGAATGAAAATGGCAGTTTCGAAATGTTAGGCAGAATGGATAACGCCGAAATAAGAGGGTGTAACCTGATGGTTTTGTAGGAGATTAAAGTTGAAAGATGGATTTACTCAAAAATACTTTTCTGTTTAGGTTGTTTAGCAAGGACAAGTTACTGTTTGGCGTAATTGTGGCTTATATGCTAGGTGTGCTTTATTATGCATCTCGGCAGCGCGAGGAGTTTCCATTCTTTTTGTACGGTATGTATTCGTTAAAGGAAGCACCAAAGGATACTTACAGCACTTATTCCATCGAGGTAGACGACCAGCAAATTAAATATTCCAAGCTTCGCAATTCGCAGCGCGAATTGATTTCATCAACCTTAGGTCACGCTATTCCTCTTATTTCCGACGGAAAATTAAGCGCATCGGATGAAGCCCGGTTTAAAACATGGTTAATGAATTATTGCCTTGATATGCGCCTTGTTGGCGATAGTAAAATGGATATTTATAAACTTACTTGTAGTTATGATTCAGTAGGGCAAGCAAACATTTTAAAGAAGGATTTGATATACTCATATGTTGCCAAATAAAAGCTTCGAGCGCGAATTTCAGATAAAGGCATATTTTGTTTTCGGAGTAGCCATGTACATATGTTTCTACCATCTTATCAGCAATTCAATGCTGGCTCAAATGCAGCAACCTCCTTTTATATTCCAAGAAACGGAATGGGTATATAAATTGTATTTAGCCACTTCAATACCTCAGTTTATTACCTCGCATACGGTGGTCGCCTCTTTGTTCGATGTTTCGCTATTAGTTTTTACCGTCGGATTTTTGTTGAGTAAGCGAAGAATATTTGCCGTGCTTTTTTCGTTGGTAGCGCTTAATTACTTTCTCACTTTTAACCTGGTTACGGGCCATCACTATCACGGCTTTGTAGGTGTGCTTATAATCAGCATTCCGTTTTGGTTTAAAAGCGAGCAGCGGTTCAATTTTGGTTGGGAAGCAGTGAGGTATTATTTGCTTTACATATTTTCTTCAGCCGCGTTATGGAAAATTTTAAGAGGCTCGGCTTTTTATCACGACCAGCTGTCAAACATTCTTAAGTCACAGCAAATTGATTTACTCCTTCAAAACCCCGAAAATTATAAAGCCCATATTGCTCAATATCTTATTTCTCATAGTAATGTAACGCATGCTTTGCTAATTACCACCGTAATGGTTCAGTTAAGCTTCTTGGTTGGTTTTTTTACAAGAAAATACGATATGGTGCTGCTTGTATTATCCATCCTGTTTGTGATGGTTAACTTTTACGTAATGGGCATTCTCTCCTTCGAATTATTGATTCTTAATCTCACTCTATTAGATTGGGAGAAGATTGAGGTTTATCTAATCAAAAAGGAAATTGTTACAATTGAGTAGTTCGATGCCGCAATAAATGGTCGGCAATAACCAGGGCGGCCATTGCCTCAACAATAGGCACCGCCCTCGGAACAACACAGGGGTCGTGCCTTCCTTTTCCCTTTAACTCTAATTCATGCCCTTCTTTGTCAACTGATGACTGTGTTTGCATAATAGTTGCCACTGGCTTAAAGGCTACATTAAAGTAGATATTCATACCATTGCTAATACCGCCCTGGATACCCCCGGAAAAGTTGGTCTTGGTCTCAATCTTGTTTTCAGCGGTTGTGTAAAACGCATCATTGTTTTTACTGCCGTAATTCTGTGTGCCTTCAAACCCACTCCCGTATTCAAAGCCATGTACTGCGTTTATTGATAGCATGGCCTTCCCCAACTCAGCATGTAGCTTGTCGAATACAGGCTCTCCAAGGCCTATAGGGCAGCCTTTTATCACACAGGTAACAACTCCGCCTACCGTATCGCCTTTAGTCCGTGTATCCTGTATTAGGGCAATCATTTTATCAGCAATCTCAGCATCCGGGCACCTAACAATGTTTCCCTCGGCTTTTGCCAAATCAACATCCAAGTAGCTCTTCTCCAACTTTATGGTTCCTACACTTGATACAAACGCCGTTATTTCGATACCGGCTTGTTGAATAAATTGCTTTGCAATAGCACCTGCAATAACTCTCGCAGCAGTTTCCCTGGCACTGGCTCTGCCCCCACCCCGGTAGTCGCGGGTTCCGTATTTCATTTCATAAGTAAAATCGGCATGCGATGGGCGATATGCTTCTTTCAAATGAGCGTAATCATCTGGCTTTGGGTCTTCATTCTTAATCGTAATTGCAATCGGGCTGCCCAGTGTTTTGCCTTCAAATACACCCGATAGAATTTCGAAGGTGTCTGATTCCTTTCTCTGTGTAGTAATCGCCGATTGCCCTGGTCTTCTTCTGTCCAGCTCATGTTGAATAAGATCCAGGTCTAATTTCAATCCCGAGGGGCACCCGTCAATCACCACGCCAATTGCTTTGCCGTGGCTTTCACCAAAAGTGGTTATACGAAAGATTTCTCCAAAACTATTACCTGCCATTGTTGAATAATAAATGATGAATTGCGAAATTCGGCTTTTAAGAATAACTGTAACAACTTAATTTAAAAATGGCATCTATCCTAATTCGAAATATAAGGACCTTGGTAGGCATTCGTGACTCAGGTGTAAACATGGTTAAGGGTAATGAAATGAAAACCCTGCCATTTATCGAAAATGCCTGGTTGCTCATGGAAAATGGCTTGATTAAATCCTGGGGGCCCAATGCCGATTCCCCTGAGCGCGCTGACGAAGTAATAGATGC
>CAIOTH010000006.1 GCA_903861145.1 uncultured Bacteroidota bacterium
GCCACGTGGTGTTCTTACAAATATCTCAACTCGGGCCCCGGCGGGGTGAGTGGGGTTTTTGTAAACCGTAAACACGCCAATAACTTTGATTTACCACGCTTGGCCGGTTGGTGGGGCAATGATGAGAAGACACGCTTTAAGATGCTCAAACATTTTGTGCCCCAGCCCGGTGCTGCGGGTTGGCAAATTAGCAATGCACCGGTGTTAAGTATGGCGGCACATAAAGCATCGTTAGAGATTTTTGACAAGGCGGGCATTAAGGCTTTGCGCAAAAAAAGTGAGTTGTTGACCGGTTACCTGGAGTTTTTGCTGAAGCAAAAGGAAGATGGCAAAGCTTTTAATTTGATAACGCCTACTAATAAAAAGCACCGCGGTTGCCAGTTATCTATACAAACCAAAAGCAATGGCAAAAAGCTGTTTGAAAAGCTAACCAAAGCCAGTGTAATTGCCGATTGGCGCGAGCCGGATGTTATACGGGTGGCACCGGTGCCGTTGTATAATAGGTTTGAGGAAGTATGGCGGTTTGCGGAGTTGTTGGGATAAACTTTTAAAGCAGCAGCTTCCAAGCTAGCTTTTGACTAAGGGTCTCAATACGCGATTGCTTCGTCGCGGAGCCTCCTCGCAATGACGCAATTTTTTAGAGGCCGGGCTAATCTATCTTAATCTCTTCGTCGTTATCATCAAAAAACTTGTACTCGGTAATGGCAAAGTCTTCGTTTTGATAGATGCGGACCCACTTTTTGTATTTCAGGAACCAGTTCATGCGGCGCGATGGGAAACCTTTTTGAAGGTAGGCCGCAAAAATTGGATGACAGTATAGTTTAAGTTTGGTATGTGTGTTGAGTAAGTGATTGAGGTCTTCTTCCATTTCATCAATCAACAATAATGATGCATTAATTTCGCCGGTGCCGCTGCAGGTTGGGCATTTTTCGGTGGTTGAAATATTAACCTCGGGGCGAACGCGCTCGCGGGTTATTTGCATCAGGTTGAATTTGGAGAGTGGGAGTATGGTATGGGTAGCACGGTCGCTATCCATTATCTCTTTCATTTTTTGCTGGAGAATCCGTTTGTTTTCGGGATTCTTCATATCTATAAAGTCGATAACGATAATTCCACCGAGGTCGCGCAGCCTTAACTGGCGGCCGATTTCTTCGGCGGCTTCCATGTTTACTTTAAGTGCGTTGCCTTCCTGACTGCCATCCATAGTTGACCGGTGGCCACTGTTTACGTCGATTACGTGTAATGCTTCGGTCTTCTCAATAATCAGGTAACTACCGTTGGGTATATTAACCGTTTTGCCGAATGAAGACTTGATTTGTTTAGTAATACCAAAATGGTCGAAAATAGGCATGCTGCCCGTGTAGCGAGAAACGATATCTTTCTTCTCGGGCGCATTGAGCATGATATAATCTTCAATTTCTTTAGCCAGCTTTACGTCGTTGGTTACTATTTTATTGAACTGGGGCGAAAGCAAATCGCGTAGTATGCCACTGGTTTTGCTCAACTCGCTTAGCACTTTGGTAACCGGTTGCGCGCCCTTTAAGCTTTGCATCATGGCCTGCCATTTCTGGGTAAGCATCAGCATGTCTTCATGTAGTACTGCGGCATTTTTGCCTGCAGCAACGGTGCGCACAATTACACCAAAGTTTTTGGGCTTAAGACTTTCAACTAAAACCTTTAATCGTTTGCGTTCTTCGGCTGAGTCAATCTTTTTAGATACACCCACCGCGTCATTAAACGGGGTAAGCACCAAAAAACGACCGGCTAGCGATATTTCGCACGTTAAGCGTGGCCCTTTGGTTGAAATTGGTTCTTTAAGTATTTGAACCAGCAGGTTGTTTTTGTTTTGAAGCACCTCTTTTACGTTACCCGTTTTTACAATTTCGGGTTGCAGCTCGAAGTTATTGAGCATCTGCTCGGGCGTAATGTTGCCGGCTACACAGCCAGAGGTAAACTTCATTACCGAACGTATTTCGGGGCTTAGGTCGGTGTAATGTAAAAAGGCGTCTTTTTCGTGGCCGACATCGATAAATGCGGCATTTAAACCGGGCATTACTTTTTTAATACGGCCCAGGTATACATCACCCACAACAAATTGATTGTTTGACCGCTCCTGGTGAAGCTCGGTGAGGTATTTATCTTCCAGCAAAGCTATATCAATTCCGGTCGGGGTGGAATTGATGATTAATTCCTTGTTCAAAGTAAAATAATTTTAGTGTCCAACTTGTTGACACAGTTAGAAATCATGATGGGGAGCCCGATGTAAGGAAAGGAAAGGTTTGTAAAGCGTTATAAGACCGGCGGATGAGTGAAGGCATCCGCCGGTCAACGCGAAGAATTACTTCTTCTTATGACGATTTTTTCTTAGTCTCTTTTTGCGTTTGTGGGTTGCAATTTTATGTCTCTTTCTCTTTTTTCCGCAGGGCATGGCTCGCTTTTTTTAAATGATATAATTTTCAGTTTTTAGGCTGTTTAATACTTTCTATTGCTTTCTCAATATCCTTTTTTGTTGCCGGATCCTTTACTGTTTTCTTGCATCTTTCCAACAGTTCAATCGCCTTTTGCTTTTCGCCTTTGCTATTATAAGCTTCAGCTAATGAAAACAATGCTTCCGAATTTTGAGGCTGCAAATATAGAACTTTTTCGAAACGAGCAATGGCTTTCTCAGTTTGTCCTGAAATTAAGCCAAAACGGCCCAGCATTAACTGGGCGTCGACGTTGTTTGAATCTTTGCGAACTACCTCTAAAAGCATCAAAACCCCATTCATTGGCTGGGTGCCTTCTTCCATATATGCTCCCGCAAGGCGTATGCGGTTATCGGTATTGGTCGAATCGAGGTCAACCGCTTTTTTGTAGCATTTAAGGGTATTGCCCACTAAATATCTTCTTGCCTTGTCATCAGGCGCGGTTTGCATAAGGGTGGCGTTAAAGTCGCCGGCCGCAACGTATTGTTTGGTTGTATTTACCTTTTCGGCCTCTTTAACCACATAATAAGCAACCGCAAGGGGCTTGTCCATTTTTTTATAAGTTTCAATCAATACATCGTACGAGTATGATTTTTCGGCGCCATCAATGGTTTGTTGTGTCGCTTTATCTGCGTTGCTTTTTACATCGGCAATGTAGGCATCTATATCAAGCGCTTCGGGTGCAGCAGCCTGTTGTTGGGCATGGCCCTGGTCCATTTTGGCAGCACTTGTATCCATAGGTTTTTTGGTGATACCGAAAAAATAAATGGCAATTAGCAAGGCGGTGCAGACGGAAATAGCAATAATCTGGTTTCTTTTCATGGTAATGAGTATGGCTTAAAGCGAGACTATTTAGGCCGCCGAAAGTAATATATGCCCGTGATAAACAAAAAAAGGTTTGCAGCGCGCTGCAAACCTTTTCGAAAATACTTATTACATCAATGTTATTTCTTCTCTCCCAGCTTGGCTTTTTTTACAGAGTCGACAAAGCTTTTAGCGGGTTTAAATGCCGGAATGTGATGTTCCGGGATAATAATAGTTTCATTGCGCTTAATGATTCTGCCAACCTTTTGGGCGCGCTTTTTGGCAATAAAGCTACCAAAGCCGCGTACATAAACGTTTTCGCCATTCTTCACCGAGTTTTTTACTTCTCTGAAGAATGCCTCGAGCGTAACCAGTACGTCAACTTTAGGAACTCCGGTAAGGTCTGCTACTTTTGTTACTACATCTGCTTTTCTCATAGGGAAAAAGGATTAAGGGTTTAACGATTGTATTTTGTGAGTCAAAAATGTTTTGTAAAAATGTAAAAATTTTTCTAAACAATAGCCCCGAACGGTTGCATTTAAGCGCATTTTGATTAAAAAAAGGTTAACAGCCAATGGTTTACCTACTATAAAGTGGACATGGAATTAAAAAAGCAATTTGCAAAACTGCTGTTACAATGGAATAATAACCATAATAACCGCCACATGCCGTGGAAGGGCGAGAAAAACCCTTACCTGATTTGGCTCTCGGAGATTATATTACAACAAACCCGCGTTGAACAAGGCCTGCCCTACTTTTTAAGCTTTAAACAAAAATACCCTAACGTTAAACACTTAGCAGAGGCCGCGGAGGATGAGGTAATGAAACTTTGGCAGGGCTTAGGCTATTATTCGCGCGCCCGAAACCTGCATGAAACGGCTAAAAACGTTCATATAAACCTGAATGGAGAGTTTCCTGGTTTTTTTGAGGAGCTTATAAAATTAAAGGGAGTGGGTGATTACACTGCCTCGGCCATAGCCTCATTTGCATTTGGCGAGAAGAAAGCTGTTGTTGATGGGAATGTAATAAGGGTACTTGCCCGTGTGTTTGGCATTGATACCGCTTTTGATACCACCGAGGGCAAAAAGAGGTTTGCTGCGTTGGCGCAAGAGCTAATTGATGATGATGAGCCAGGCACCTACAACCAGGCTATTATGGATTTTGGGGCGGTGCTTTGCATGCCACAAAACCCGCTTTGCGATACATGCCCCTTTCAAAAAAAGTGCGTGGCCTACCAACAAAATCGCATTGATGATTTGCCTGCGCGCAAAAAGAAAATAAAGATACAGGAGCGCTACTTTAATTACCTGATTATAAAAAACAACAGCGAAATCTTTATTAGCAAACGCACCGGTAACGACATTTGGAAAAACCTGTATGAACTGCCTATGTTCGAAACCGCAAAACTGTTGCGTAAAAACATTAAAGAGTCGATTGCTGAATATTTAGGCACGACCGATTTTGATATTGCTTCCTATTGCGAAGGTTCAGTACAACTACTTACGCATCGTAAAATTCATCCTCAATTCATTGAGATTGAGGTTAAAGGCTTCAAAAAGCTGCAATTGGCGGGTGCGCAAAGAATAAAACTTTCCAGCCTCAATAGCTTTGCGTTTCCGAAAACAGTGCTTTCTTTCTTAAAACTAAAAAATTTAGTTTAATTTTATTTTCAGTTGCGCCGGTAAAAACTATAAGTCGGCGTAGGTATATATTTATTCACTATTTAATTTTTAAGGACATGGTAAACAAAGTAACCTTAATTGGAAGGCTGGGAAAAGACCCGGTGTTGAAGCATTTTTCGAACGACAATGCTATTGCCGAATTTTCGGTAGCAACTGACGAGAGCTACAAAAACAAAGAAGGACAAAAGGTTGAGCAAACCGAATGGCATAACGTTAAAATACCCACCAAAAAACAAGCAGAAATTGCTGAAAAATATTTGAAGAAAGGCAGTTTGGTTTACGTTGAGGGCAAAATACGCACTCGTAGTTATGATGATAAGGACGGCAATAAAAAATACTTAACGGAAATTATTTGCGAGACTTTCAGAATGCTGGACGGCAAGAAAGATAGTGGCGGTGGTGGTAATTACGATAACGGTGGCGGTTCGTCGTATTCAACAAACAACAACCAGTCAACACGCAACCAGGAAGCACCGGCCAATACTTCGGCAGCTGATGATGACCTTCCGTTTTAATAAGAATTGAAAGCCAGTGGGCGTTAAGCCCATTTTTAAAGTCCCGGTACAATGTATCATTGTATCGGGACTTATTAATTATATTAGCTTTTGGCTAACACCAGCATACATTATAAACCACATTACCTTGATTACCGGTTCAGGCCCATTTCATTACGTTTTGCTTCAAAGTTTTCTGCAAATGCCTACCGGTATAGTGGTGGCAGCCAACCTCATTATTTTTATACTTATCTTTTTTTCCGGCGTTATGTCGGCTTCTGAAATTGCGTTCTTCTCATTAAGCAACGCCGAGTTGGGCACACTGCGCGAAAGTGAAGACCCTATTGATAATAGGGTTGCCAAACTTTTAGATAAACCACGCTACCTGCTATCGAGCATTGTGGTTACTAATAACCTAACCAATATTGGGGTAATTGTTACGTCGTATTTTGTAACCAAGCGCATGTTGCACTTTAGCGATATAACAATAGCCGGGTTTATTATACCTAACGATGTGCTGCAATTTGTTTGGAACCTTGTGTTTGTTACGTTTTTCCTGGTGCTTTTTGGTGAGGCAACCCCTAAGGTTTATGCCACGCATAACAAGTTGAAAATTGCACGGGCTATGTCGGGTGTGTTTGCGTTTCTTGTAAGGTTTTACTCGCCCATTAATTACGTTTTGGTGGGCGCAACCAAACAAATTGAAAAAAGACTAAAGCGCCACAATACCGAAATTGACATTGAAGAAATAAACAAGGCCATTGAAATTACGGTAGAGAAAAAAGAGTCGAAGCAAGATGCAAAAATGCTGAAGGGCATAGTGCACTTTGGCAATATAACCGTTAAGCAAATTATGCGGCCGCGTACGGAAATAGCTGCTTTAGACTATGAACTTACCTTTAAAGAGCTGATGGATGTTATAAAAGAAACCGGCTACTCGCGCTACCCGGTTTACAAAGACAATCCGGATAACGTGGTTGGCGTTTTAAATATTAAGGACCTACTGGAGCATTTAAACCAGGATGCAAGTTTTGGCTGGCAAAGCATGGTGCGCGAACCGTTTTTTGTGCCCGAAGGAAAAAAGATTGATGACCTGATGCGCGAAATACAGCAAAACAGAAAGCATTTGGCTGTTGTGGTAGATGAATACGGTGGCACTGCCGGCATTATTACGCTTGAAGATATTATTGAAGAAGTGGTTGGCGATATAACCGATGAGTTTGACGACACCACTGACAGCAACTTTAGAAAGCTGGACGATAAAAATTTCCTGTTCGATGGAAATACGCCGTTGGTGGATGCCTGTCGCTTGATGGAAATTGATACCGAAACATTTAATGACAACAAGGGCGAAGCAGAAACGATGGCTGGTTTAATTTTAGAAATTGCCGGACGCATACCTAAAAATGGAGAAGAGCTGCGCCTGTTAAACTATAAATTCACCATCATATCGGTGATGAATAACCGGATTGAAAAAGTGAGAATTACGAATGAGGCATAATGTGATGTTTAAGGTTTTATTGCTTTTGTTACCGGTGTTATGTTTGGTTTTAAGTAGTTGCCATGGCGATTATACGCCTAAACCTAAAGCATACCCTCGTGTTGTTTATCCTGAGCGGAAGTATGAAATGTACGACCCTAAAGATTGCCCCTTTAAATTTGAGAAGCCGGTTTATGCAACGGTTAGCCAGGACACCGTTTTTTTCGGGCAGAAGATATTGGCTATTGATTGCTGGTTGAACGTAAACTTCCCTTCGCTTAACGGCACTATCAACCTTACTTACAAAGAAATTAATGATACGATGAAGCTTGAGCGCTTGATTGAAGACGCACACAAAATGTCGTTTAAGCACACTACCAAAGCCGATTACATTGATGAAATACGCATTGTAAACGACCATGGTGTAGGCGGAATACTTTACGATGTGGGTGGCAATGCAGCCAGCAACGTGCAGTTTTTTTTAACCGATACCAATCACCACTTTTTACGTGGGGCTCTTTACTTTAACAGCGAACCCAACACCGATAGCATGGCACCGGTGGTAACTTTTGTAAAAGAGGATATGAAGCGGATGTTGAAGACGTTTCAGTGGAAATAACGCTTGGAGGGATTAGAGAGATTAACCACTAAGGCACTAAGAGGAAAGAGAATTGACAGCTTTTTAAAAGTTGTCAATTCTCGCCCGCTGAATCCATTTCCCCAATAACCCTATCTTCGCCCACTAAAATTTCTTCTTACAATAGAAGACCGATGTGATTTATGGGCAAAGCCAAAATGTTTAAGATTAGTAGTATCAACTCGTTTACCAACGTTTATCAAAACGAGCATTTTACCAAGCCGGTGCTTAGAAACTGGGAGGAGAAGGAGCTTGATTTAAAAGGGAAATGGAAGAGCGAAGTTTTTAAAAATGAGAAGGCGCTTGTTTTAGAATTGGCTTGTGGTAAAGGCGATTACTCCATTACGCTGGCTAAAAAATATCCTGATAAAAACTTTATTGGTATTGATTCAAAAGGTGCCCGGCTTTTTACCGGTTCGAAAACTGCAACGGCCCAGAATTTGCATAACCTTGTTTGGATACGTATGCGTATTGAAAACATTACCAACTTTTTTGCTGAGAACGAGGTGGATGAAATTTGGATAACCTTTCCGGATCCGTTCCCTGGCCTTAAGTATGCTAAACGCAGATTGAGTGCACCGTCGTTTTTAAACCGGTACAAGCTTATAGCTAAGCCCGGTGCCACCGTTCATTTTAAAACGGATGACTTGCCGCTATTTCAATACACAAAAGAGATGGCAGATGAGGGAGGATTTAAATCGCTTTATTACAAAGAGGATATCTATTCCGCTCCTCTCGATTTTGAGGAATTGGAAATTAAAACCTACTACGAAAAACAGCACCTTGAAAAAGGCCGGACCATTAATTATCTTGCATTTCAACTTTAAAAATGGCCAAGACGATTAAAAAAAAGAGCGCAGCGAAACCACTGCCCGAAGTAAAAAAGCCGGATAGCCAGTTTTCGTTTTTTGAGAATGTTTGGGCTGTTGTGCGCTTAATACCTAAGGGTAGGGTTACAAGTTATGGCGCTATTGCCAAGTATTTGGGCACTGCCAAATCGTCGCGCATGGTGGGTTATGCCATGAATGCCAGTTTTGGCCAAAAGCCCAAGGTACCCGCCCACAGGGTATTGAATCGCAATGGTTTATTAACTGGTAGGCATCATTTTAATCCGCCGGAAGCCATGCAGGAAAGGTTGGAGGCGGAAGGAATAAAAGTGAAAAAGGATCAGGTAGTCGATTTTGAAAAGCTGTTTTGGGATCCCATGAAGCAGCTTGATATTTGAGTAATAAAAAACAAAGATTTTTTTGTCAGGTTAAAAAACAATTGTAATTTTCGGTTGAGCAATGTGTGTCAGCCTATGAGAACAAATGGACTTTTACCTATAACCTTGGTTTTTGTAATGCTTCTTGCGGTGTATTTTGGCTACTCTCAGGGCCACATAATTAGCGCACCGAAATCTTTAATGCCCGAAATACCCTTTGATGGTGGTGTCTTTTTATTGACTTCTATTGCCATTATATATGGCGGTAAGGTTCTTTCAAGAAACGAATAGTTGCAAAAATGCAACTTACTTCCCCTTAAACTGTGGTTTCCTCTTTTCAGTAAATGCAGCAACGCCCTCTTTGTAGTCTTCGCTTTTGCCGGCAATTTCCTGGCTGTAGGCTTCGTATTGAAGCATTTCGGGTAAGGTTGCAGTGTATGCTTTGTTCAGCATCTTTTTAATCATGCCATAGGTTTTGGTTGGGCCAGTGGCATAGCGGGTGGCTAGTTCAAGCACGGCGGCATCCAACTCTTCAGCAGCAACTACCTTATAAACTATGCCTAAGTCCTGCGCTTCCTTAGCTGTTACTTTAGAGGCAAGGGTAATCAATTCAAAAGCTTTGTTGTAGCCCACGAGTCTTGGTAAAAAGAATGAAGAACCGGAATCGGGCACCAAACCAACATTGGCAAAAACCTCGATGAGTGTTGCGGTTTCAGCGGCAATAACAATATCGCAGGCTAAGGCAAGCGAGGCACCGGCACCGGCGGCTACACCGTTCAATTTGCAAATAATAGGCTTTGCCATATCGCGCATGGCCAAAATCATAGGGTTGTAGCGGCGCAATACTGAGTCGCTCAGGCTTCTTTCGCCGCTGTGGTTTTTTATATCCTTAAGGTCCTGGCCAGAGCAGAAAGCTTTACCGGTTCCTGAAATAATTACAACTCTCACATTTTCGTCCTTAGTGGCTTTCTTTAGGGCATCAATAAATTCGGCACTTAACTCTTCATTAAACGAGTTAAAAACGTCGGGGCGATTAAGTGTAATGCTGCAAATGCTGTTTTCTACGGTGTAAAGAACTGTGTTATACATAAGGTTAATTTATGAGTTTTGAAACTACGTTGAAAGCTAAAAACTGTCCTGTAAATCCAATAAAATAACCCATCCATATTTGTGGTTCGGTATGGGCTTTTAAAATTAAGCGGGCGGTGCCTATAATGCCGGCCAAAACAACTATTACCACAAAAAGCAGTCTTATGTCGTAGGTTGAAAACTTTATAAGTATCAAAATAAGGCCCATTATACTTCCTGCACCAAGTGTGTGAAGGCTAATTTTAGTAAAGCTATTCATAAAAAAGGCTACAAATAAAGAGATGCAGGCCCCAATCATCATATAGAAAATCAAAGGATTATTGAGCGGTATTTTCATGTGCACGTTGGCCCTAAACATCCACGTAGTCCACAGGTAAAAAGTGCCGGCCGCTACAAAAGGGATAATCCGCTCTTTAGAGGTTTCCATGTTCAGGCTTTCAATCATGCCCAGGCCCTTCATCATAGCTACCCACACTACAGGGAATATAAACGTGAGGGCAAAAACGATGATAAGCCAAACAACGTGCAGCTTTTCGCCAAAGTAGCCAAACATGTTAGGGTTAAGAGCAAGAATTAACACCGTTCCATACGTAGGGAAAAGCAGCGGGTGGAACAGGTACGATATAAATTTAGATAGGGCCTTCATGTTCGGCAAATGTAATAAGCTCTCTCAAACTCCCTTGTTTTGCCCTCCATTTTACCATAAAAAGGCGTTCAGCTTCCTTTTTTATGAACAATTAAAAAAATTGTTGTTGGAAGAAGGTAAATTTTAACTTCGCCCGATAATTATATTTGTTCCAACTAAAAGTCAAGAAATGAAGTTCATCGTATCTACTACTACCCTGCTTAAAAGCCTGCAAACAATAAGTGGCGTTATCAATTCAAACTCAGTATTGCCTATACTCGAAGATTTTCTGTTTGAAATACAAGGCGGAAAGCTCAGCGTATTTGCTACCGACCTTGAAACCAGCATGAGTACCGAATTAAAGGTTGAAGCTAAAGACAACGGACGTATAGCAATACCTGCAAGAATACTTTTAGATACCCTTAAAACATTGCCTGAGCAACCGCTAACTTTTAAAGTAGATGAGAAAACCTTTGGGGTAGAAATAACTTCGGAAACAGGGCGCTACAAATTAACCGGCGAGAACCCTGATGATTTTCCTAAAATTCCTCAACCTGAGTCAGTAACCGAAATCAATATACCGGCACCGGCATTAAGCAATGCCATTGCAAAAACTTTATTCGCGGTGAGCAATGACGACCTTCGCCCGGCTATGACAGGTGTGCTTTTCCAGCTGTCATCAGATGGAATAACTTTCGTTTCGACCGATGCGCATAAACTGGTTAAACTTCATCACAGCGATGTTAAGGCCTCAAAAACAGCGCAGTTTATTGTTCCTAAAAAGGCATTGGGCTTATTAAAAGGTTCATTACCGGTAACCGACTCGGGCGTTAATGTTTCTTACAACAAATCGAATGCGTTTTTCAATTTTGATAACACCCGTTTGATTTGCCGTTTAATTGATGCCAACTATCCTGATTATAATGCGGTAATACCTCAAAATAACCCTAACAAATTAGGCATTAACCGTTTGGAGTTTCAAAACGCTATGAAGCGTATTTCTATCTACTCAAACAAAACCACTTACCAGGTTATTTTAAGTATAGCAGGCAGCGAGTTAAAAATATCAGCACAGGATTTGGACTTCAGCAATGAGGCCAATGAAAGATTAGGTTGCAGCTACGAAGGTGGCGATATGGATATTGCATTCAACGCACGTTTCCTGATAGAGATGTTGGGAGTGCTGGACTCGAACGATATTGAAATTGAGCTATCAACCCCAACCCGTGCAGGTGTTTTACGCCCTACAGAAAAAAATGCAGGCGAAGACTTACTGATGCTGGTAATGCCAGTAATGATTAATGCCTAATGCAATTTACCGCTAAGAACGCAAAGGTCGCAAAGGTAAATACAAGAGTTTATTGCGTCGTCGCTTAATACAAATGACCATGATAAGGGTTGTTTCGTCTGTTTACCTCTTACTGATTACATCAAGCATATTTGCTCAAACTATCATAGTTGCAACCACAACTGATTATATTACCCACAACCAGTTTGCGAAGGCCGACCGTTACCTCGATTCTATTTTAAAGCAGAATCCTAAAACGGTTGATGCTTTGATGATGAAGGGCAATGTTCTACTAAACCAGGCCTGGGGCAACGGTGCTAAAAGCCACTTTAATACTGAGAAGGCAGAATCTATTTTTGACTCTTCGGCTATTGATGCGAGTTTTTTCATTCCCATCATTCCTATTGATACTTCGGAAAAGATTGATCGTTATTGGAAACAGTGCCTGCAAATAGACCCTTCAAGAACTGATATTAAAAAAGGGCTGTGTAGTTTGTATTCTCTTTCCTTGCGTACCGTGGAGCTTGAGCGACAGCTAATACAAATGCAAAGCACCATAACCGAGAGTGAAGACAATGCCTACTTATATGCCGAATACGCCCGTAATCTAAAAATAAGGGGCCGCTTTGACGATGCGATGCAGGTATATGCGTTAATAGCCAACATGTTTCCAGATTTGGCGGGCATACGTTGCGATATGGCCAATGAGTATTTTTATGCAGGAGATTTTAATAAAGCACTTATTTACCTCGATTCCACTCTGTCGAAAAAGGAAGTAGATCAAACCTCGTTTATTAATGCTGCCGCGCTTTATAGCACCATGGGCTTTTATGACCAGGCCTATAATACCTTCAAGAGATACTCGGATAAAGACACCTTAATTGAAGCTGATTTTTACAAAGGCCTATTGATGTTTGCCAATATGGATTCGGGCTATTACAACCAGTTACGGCAGTTTTTAGATCACGCTACGCCACAAAGCTATTACGATGAAATGCAATTGGCAGAAAAGCTTTTGCCTTATGGACGAGCACCTTTTGAGTTAGATGATTATTTGGCGCTTGCTACCAACGAAAAAATTGCGCGCTATTATCGGGTGCTGATTTTACAAAGAGGGGTACGACAGTTTAGAGGAGAATGCTTACCACTTTTCCTTTTTGGAAGTTTTTATTGCAACATTAAAAATTACGGTGCCGCAACGCAATTATTACGAGAAGAGGCAGAGGATTGCCGCTTAATATCACAAGAGCAATTGGAACGATGGACATTAACAACGGGTTTTGCGTTGTATAAAAAGGGAGATGCGCAGAAGGCAGAGTTTTATTTCCAAAAATTATTTGCCTCGAAAAGCAGCGTTAACCAACAAGCTTCTAAATATTTTGTGGCAAAGGGTGACTGGGAAGCGGGTAAAAAGGAAGAAGCTAAAAAGCTCTTTATTGAAATTGCCGCATCAAAAATGCCAACTAAGTATTCGTGGCTTTCGAAGGGGTACTTAGCTCGTTAGCCATTACGTGGTTCGACGACTTGTGGTTATGATTATGGTGTGCCTCATCCTCTATTTCGGTTACTCCGCCGCTTACAATAAACTTCATCACCATACTATTGCTTACGTTCTCTAAAGGTTGAATCTGGTCGCTATTTACCAGGTACAAAATGCCGGAAAGGTTATATGAAAGAGGTGTGTAAACAGCCACTTTATCTTTTATATGCAGCTCGCTTAAATCATTTTGAGTAATAAAGCCAAGCTTAAACACGCCACTACCCTTTCCCATTTCGAACATAGCGGGTTTGTTGAACTTCTTTTTGTTGCTGATAAAGGCGTTAAAGAAATCTTTTAAGGCAGTATAAATATCCTTAACAACCGGTGTTTTTTCAAGTATTAAATCGGCTATGTGCAAAATGGGTTGCACAATTACCAGCGAGCCTAAAACACCAATTAAAGTAATGAGCAACACAACAGTAACAAGGCCAAAGCCGGGTGCCCTGAATTGAAAAATGCGTTCGAAAAGATCGTTAATCCGTGAGTCAAAAAAGTTGAAAAAAGAATAAATGGCCCAAATGGTAACAAACGAGGGGGCAATAAGCAATAACCCCTGCAAAAAATAGGCAACAAGCTCACCAATACCGGTTTTAAGCCAATCTTTTCTTCCGCTCATAGTAAGTTTTTCTGTTCAATTAAACTGCCGAACCCTGTAATGGTTTAATGCAAAGTTCGATTTAGTTTTGGGGTTTGCAAGGATTATTTTGGCTTCTGTCCAACCGTCTCAAATTTCTACAATTATGTGCCAAAACATCTATATTTAAACACTAAATGGACGCTTAATCCATCATACCTTAACAATTTTATATGCTACTACTACCCTACTTTGTTATTCCTTTAGTCATTTTCTTGTCGGGATTGCGCGTTGCGCAGGAATATGAAAGGGCTGTTATTTTCAGGCTTGGTAGGTACAAAGGTATTAAGGGGCCGGGGCTTTATTGGATTATCCCACTGATTGAATCGCAGCAGCGCGTTGACATTAGAACAAAAACTGTTACGCTTGAGCAACAGGAAACTATTACTAAAGATAGCGTTACCATTAAAGTGAATGCGGTACTTTGGTTTAAAATAACAAACCCAGAGGATGCCATTATTAAGGTGGCCGATTACAACAAGGCAGTTTATCAGTTCTCGGTAACCGCCTTGCGAAATATCATTGGACAGCATTCATTAGATGAAGTGCTAAGAGAGCGAGAGCAAATAAACGGAACGTTGCAAAAAATTGTAGACGGTGCCACTGAACCCTGGGGAATCAAAATAGAGATGGTTGAAATGAAGGACGTTGAAATTCCGGAGGGAATGCAAAGAGCAATGGCCCGCGAAGCAGAAGCTATTAGGGAAAAGAGGGCAAGAATTGTAAAGGCAGAGGCAGAACTAGAGGCATCGATAAAATTAACCCAGGGTGCAAAAGAAATGGAAGGAAGCCCAATAGCCCTGGAGCTAAGGCGCATGCAAATGTTATCGGAAATTGGAGTTGATAACAATACAACTACAGTCATTTTAATGCCCTCAGACTTTACCAATGCGGCTAAAAGCTTTACAGAGTTTGTAGCGAAAAAGAAATTGGAGGGTTAGCACTATGAAAGAATTCATGTTTCTTATCCGCAACAAAATTGACCACAAATCAGAGTGGCCAGAAGAGCAACACCAGGAGTTTTTGAAAAAATGCGAAGTGTACATTGGTAACCTGAAGAAAGAGAGCCGGTTAATTTCCGCTCAGCCGCTAATACGTGAGGGCAAAATCATCTCAGGCAAAAGCGGGACATGGAACGAGACTTCAATTAACGAAACCGGTGAAGTGCAGGTTGGTTATTACCATATACTCGCCAATGATTTGGATGAGGCCATAAGCATAGCCAAAGGAAATCCTGAGTTTGAATATGGAAGCACAGCAAGAATTGAGGTTCGGCCTATAAAAACCAGTGAGGCAACTACCGGATTTGTTTATCCTAAAACAGTTTAGCACTATTGGCTATTCTTAATACAAAATCTACTTGAAACTAAAAACCACCTGGGCCATTACCATAATCCTGTTGACCGTATTTATACTCCTGAATAACGGCAATTTTGGATCGCTTCAATTTGATGAGGAGCGGCCTACTTTTCGAGCCAGTATGGTTGTGGCCGATATTTTTATTGTAATGGCCTTTGGAGTTGTTATCGGAGGATTAGTAGCACTTATTCCTTTTCGCAAATTGGGCTTTTCGGCAAAATTTAAATTCACTTTCCCCTGGTCCTCCTCATTGCTACTTATTTTCCTGATTTCGGTTTTTGGGTACAGCGCTTGTTTTGAAAAGATGAAAGGCGTTAAGCTCTGCTCTAAGGAAACCTATGATAAAGTGGCGCCACCCGCAGGGCTGGATTGTTCATCTATTAAAAATGGGAAATTTGAGGCGGCAGGAGACCTGATTGAAAGACTCGGCAATCAACAAATTGAGACGAATATGCGCTCAAACAAAAAAATAATCTATACCGTTGAATGGAATGGCGATTGCGAATACTATCTGATAGCTAAAGCCGATTCCACGAAAAACATGAAAATTAAAATTGTTGCTGTAACAGATGATAGTTACACCTGCTACGGTTTACCAAACGCCGGCAAAAACACGATACGGTATTTGGTAAAACGTATCAGGGAGGGCAAATAGATTCACATTGGTGCGAAATCTTAAATGGTAAATCATATACCGTCAACCGCCCTTAAAACAACCTCGCAGGCTGTTCTTATTTCTTCCTCCGTTATAATAAACGGGGGCGCTATTCGCAAACAATGCGGTGCGAACAAAAACCAATCGGTTAGCACACCGTTTTCGATACAGCGGTCAATTATTTTTTTGTTCGTTTCAAAACTATCAAACTCAAGGGCCATCATCAATCCAGCCCTACTCCTTGATTTTATCTTTGGATGTTGCAGAAGGCTTTCAAATAATTGGCCTTTCTCTTCAACTTGTTCCACTAGCTTTTCGCTTGTCAAAACTTCAAAAGCAGCCAGCCCGGCTGCACAACACACCGGATGACCCCCAAACGTAGTTATGTGCCCCAGCACGGGGTTCTCAGTAAGAGTTTGCATTATCTCTTTGGAGGCAATAAAGGCCCCTAAAGGCATTCCTCCACCAAGCGCTTTAGCGAGCAGTAAAATGTCAGGCACAATATCGTAATGTTCAAAGGCGAACAATTTGCCCGTCCTACCGAGGCCTGTTTGTGCTTCATCCAATATAAGCAACGCACCGGTTTTGGTGCAAACCTCACGCAATTGTTGCATAAAGTTTTTAGCAGGAACGGTAATGCCTGACTCTGCCTGCACAGGTTCAATGATTACGGCCGCAGTTCTCTCTGTTATATTACTTAACTCATCTTTGTTCCCATAAGTCAATTGCATAGTGTCTGGCAGTAATGGTCTGAAACTTCTTTTAAACGTTTCATCGCCCATCATACTTAAAGCTCCCTGCGTACTTCCGTGATACCCGTTTTTAAATGAAATCAGTTGCGTACTACCGGTAACTCTCTTGGCTAGTTTTAAAGCCCCCTCGGTTGCCTCCGTGCCCGAGTTGGTGAAATATACATTGTTTAATTGCGCGGGCAAAAACGAGGTTAGTTTTTCAGCGTATTTAACCTGTGGGCTTTCAACAAATTCGCCGTAAACCATCAGATGCATGTATTTTTCAACCTGTTGTTGCACGGCTTTTATTACAACAGGGTGGCTGTGCCCCAAATTACTTACCGAAATTCCCGCTATAAGGTCCATATATTTTTTGCCATCGGCGGCATACAGGTAAACGCCTACAGCACGTTCAATTTCAAGAATTAAAGGCGCAGGGCTTGTTTGTGCTACGTGGCTTAAAAATAATTGGCGATTGGTAAACGTCTTCATTTCATAGGCGAAATTAAGCGGTTAACCGAAATGGTTTGGGTAATATTATTCAAAAACCATTCTTTTGCAGCCCGAAGGGGAGAACTATGAAATATTTCAGTGCGTCGTTTTACTATGTTAACTACCGGGTTTTGGGCAATATTATCCGCCTAACCTATAAGCGGTTTAAATGGCGGATATGGTTGCTTTCGGTGCTGTTTATTTTTCTTTATTCGCTCAACCAGTTTATACATCTCGTTTTTCGGATTATTGACGAAATATTTTATCCCGGGTTTCATAAGAAACAAATTAAAGAGCCGGTATTTATTATTTCGAACCCCCGCAGTGGTACAAGCTACCTTCATTGCCTTATTGCGTTAGATAAAGAACGCTTTGCCTTTACTAAGTTTTCGCACACTTTTCAAATGACTACTTCATTTGCCAAATTTTACAACGTAATACGTTGGATGGACCGGCATATGCTGCGCAATATAATTAGCAGCACCATGGACAAAATGGACGAGAAGTTTTGGGGCGGCTGGGACGATATACACGCACTTGGTTTCAATAAAGCTGAAGAGGATGAAATGGTTTTTGCACAGCAGATGATGAGTGTGGGGATTTTTATTCCTTTTCCATATTTCCACCTAACCGATGATACCAAGTTTTTAGATAATGAAACCGCTGAAGTGCGTAAAAACGTAATGGATTTTTACGAAAGCTGCGTTAAACGCTTTATGCACGCCAATGATGCCAGCAAAACCTACCTAGCCAAAAACGTTATGAGCACTGGGCGGTTTAAGACCTTAATTCAGCGCTTTCCCGATGCAAAGATTATATACATAGCCCGGCACCCGTATGATGCTGTTCCTTCATTTGCCAGTATGTTTAGCGCCATGTATAAACTGCATTCGCCCGAAATGGCAGATAATGACCCCGCTAAAAAAGCCTGGGCGCAGTTGGGCATAGATTTTTTCAAATACTCGCAGGAAATGAAGCGGATTTTACCTTCCTCGCAATTTATTGAGTTGAAATATGATGACTTGCTAGGCGATCCACAGGGCACTGTTTTAAAGATTTATAAGCATTTTAATTGGCAGCCTACCCAAAAGTTTTTAGAAAAACTTTCGAAGGAAGAGGTGCGTAATCGCCAATACAAAAGCCACCACGAATACTCGTTGGAGCAATACGGCTTTACGAAGCAGGAAATTTATGCGCAACTGGGCCCCGTAATGGATGAGCTTGGTTTCGATAAAGAGTTTTAATTTGCCATCGCATTTAGCTTTCGCTAAACATTTAAACTGCAAACGATGGGACATACCGACTGGACAGACAATAAGCTTTTTTTGCTCGATGCATATGCGTTGATCTTTCGCTCGTACTTTGCTTTTAGTCGCAACCCGCTCATCAATTCAAAGGGGCAAAACGTTTCAGCTATTAGTGGCTTTACTACCACCCTATTAGAGTTGATTCAAAAAGAAAAGCCTTCGCATTTGTCAGTAGTGTTTGACTTAGGTGGCTCGGCCGACAGAGAGGCCGAATTTGCTGAATACAAGGCCGGCCGCCAGGAAACACCCGAGGACATCATTTTTGCCGTGCCGTACATAAAAGATATTATCCGCGCATGGCATATTCCAATACTTGAGTTTGAGGGTTATGAGGCCGATGATATTATAGGCACCATAGCCAAGAAGAAAGCCGCTGAGGGCCACATTGTTTATATGGTAACGCCCGATAAGGACTACGCCCAGCTGGTTGAAAAAAACATTTTCATCTATAAGCCGGCACGGTCGGGAGGTGATGTAGAAATTTTAGGGGTGGAAGAAATAAAGAAGAACTGGGAAGTTGAATCGCCGCTACAGGTAATTGACATTTTAGGCTTAATGGGCGATGCCGTTGATAATATACCCGGCATACCGAAGGTAGGTGAAGTAACCGCCAAAAAACTGATTAAGGAATTTGGCTCGGTTGAAAATGTAATTGCTAACGCCGATAAAATAAAAGGTAAGGTTGGCGAAAACGTAAAACAATTTGCGGAGCAGGGTTTAATGAGCAAACGCTTAGCCACTATTAATTTAAACGTACCTATTGAAGTAGATGATGAAGATTTAAAAGTTGAAGCACCTGATAAAGAAAAGCTAACTGCCATTTTTGCGGAACTTGAATTCCGTACACTGGGTAAAAGAATCTTTGGCTTAGATTACTCCGCTAATCAACCAACAGCGCATACA
>CAIOTH010000007.1 GCA_903861145.1 uncultured Bacteroidota bacterium
CAATAATAATACGGTAAGCGCATTCGGCGTAACCAATGCCAAACCCAATACCGAGGCCATCATGCCTAAATAAATAGGATTGCGCGAAAAACGGAAAACGCCTTGTGTTACCAGGCTTGTTTTTTGCGACTCGTCAATGCCTACTCTCCATGATTCGCGCATGTGGGCTTGTGCTATGTAGGTCCAAATAAGTGAAACAACCAGTATTAGCATGCCCAATATTTGTAAGGCACCGGATTGAAGATAAACCATAGGAAAGAAATAGGCGTACGTTTTAGGGAATAAGGAAAAGGCGCATGTGTAAAGGCCCAAAACTAAAATCCAAACCAAAAAGTAAGTCGATATTAAACCGTGTGCATCATCGGCCTTTGAAAGCACTATCGGGTTTTTGCCAATTTTTTTGCGCACGGCAAACGTGCGGATAACAATGAGAAAAAGAAAATAAAGCACAAAATATGCAGGCAAAGCGTATCGTAAACAGGTGTTCATAAAATTTGATTTTGGATTGATTAATGGGTCAAAGGTAAAACAATAATTAGTCTTACCTAATTTAAATAATTAGTCTAACCTAATTTCATTAAACCTGGCTCCAACGTTATAAAGCAACTCAAGCCCATTCTGACTATATTTAGCTCTGTATTTTCAAAACATGAAAAAGCAACAAAAGATCATCACCTTGTTTTTGGCATTGGCTATTATGCTTTCTGCCTGCAAAAAACCTGGCCCTACTACCTTTACACTAAAGTTAAGGGCGAAATACGGCAGCCAAAGCTTTGCACTTGGAACACCCAATACCGACGCAGCAGGAAGGGTAATTATTCTAAGCAACCTTGAGTTCTACTTATCACATATCAAACTGATACATAGTGATGGTAGCACAGTAAATGTGGCAGATGTTGCCTTATTTAGTTTTTATGACTCAACAGGGCTTTCAGTAACAGTTAAAAACATTGAAGGAAATTTTACCGGCATTAGTTTCGCATGCGGCCTTGATTCGCTTGAGAACGATACAACTAATGCAAATCTGTATTTGCCACCAAACCCATTAAGCGCCAACTACGCTATGTACCGTCCGATGCTGGATTATCAATTTGAGGAGTTAGAAGGAAAGTGGGACACTGCGAACATAGCATATGCAAACATGCGCTATGGTTTAAACTATCACATATATTCTAACCGGGCGTACAGGCAAACGGTGTTGAACAAAAGCTTTTCAGTTTCGGGTAGCCCTTGCACACTTACAATGTACTTAGATGTTGCCCAAATATTTAATAATGCAATAACCGGTTCAACCATAAACATTGTAACAGAACCTTACTGTTCGTCATCACCCGCTGATAATCCTGACATTTTACCCGTGTTTGCAAATAATTTTTCTAACTCATTTACTTTTGACGGACCCTAGTTTATCCTTCGGTAAGTACTTCCTGCAAAGGAATTGAAAAATAAAAGGTGCTACCCTCGGATGGGTTGGATTCGGCCCAAATACGGCCGCCGAGTTTTTCGACAAAGCGTTTTACACTATTTAAACCAATACCGGTGCCCTCAAATTCGGCATCGCTATGTAACCGGATAAAACCTTTGAACAATTTATCGTGGTCATTCATATCAAAGCCAACACCATTATCGGTAACCGAAAAGAGATGATAGTCCCCTTTATCACTATAGGCAATATCTACCTTAATTAATTCGTTTTTGCTGGAATATTTAAAAGCGTTGCTTAAAAGATTAGTAAAAATTTGCTGCATCAAAATAGCATCAGAATTGATAACCGGCAAAGCACCAATACTGACATTGTGCTTATGATGCGGCCAGTGCTTTTTTACATCTGCAATAACCCCTTCAACGGTTTTATTCAAATCAACCGATTTTACCTGAACGGGTTTACTTCCCAATTTCGACATCTCGAGCAAGCCGGTGAGTATGCCATCCATTTTGGCGGCATCCCTCTTTATCATGTCCAGGCTTTCCATAATGTCAATTTCGGCATTGAGGCGCGTAAATTTGCGGGTTAAAATTTCGCCGAAAGACTTTACCCTACGTATTGCCCCGCGCAAATCGTGAGAAAGCATAGAATTGAAATGGTATAGATCGTGATTAACTATTTCGAGCTCACGGGTGCGTTCCCTCACTTTCTTTTCCAGCGATTCGTTCAGGTTCCTGATTTCGGCCTCAACAGCTTTACGTTCTGTTATATCAATAATGCTACCCCTTATAAGCGTATGCGTTTCGGATGGCAGGCGAACGAGGCGTACCTCGCATTGAATTGGGTTGCCTTGAATATCGCTATGTATCCATTCAAATACAGGTTTGCCACCGGCCATGGCTTTCTGTAATTTCTCCATAATCTGAATAGATGATAAGCCCCCGTTAGCCTGATAATGCGGGCTAATATCGGCCGGACCCATTTTTAATAATTGTTCGCGAGATGCTTTAAATAACTGCACAGCGCTTTCGCTGACGCTTACAAAGGTTCCCTTTTCAATATCGAGAACGACCAGCGCTTCAACTGCATTTTCAACCAGGGCGCGATACCTTTCCTCGCTTATCTTTAAGGCCTCTTCGGCCATTTTTCTTTGTTGAATATCCTGAACAAGACCAATATAAAAATCCGTTGCTCCCGTTTCCGCACTTCTATATGCCGTAAGATTCAGTTCGACCCAGAAAAACCGCCCGCTTTTATGCTTATAACGTTTCTCCAAAGTATAACTATCAACCTCACCCCTGGCGATTCTATCCATTTGTTGTATCTCCAACACCACGTCATCAGGGTGGGTAAAGTCGCCGAAATAAACGCCTTGTAGTTCTTGCTCGGAATAGCCAAGCATGTTACAAAAGGTGGCACTTGCATTTATTATTCTACCCTCGGGCGAGGCCCATCCAACACCCAAAATTTTATTCTCAACCGCCTTGCGGTTATTGAATTCGCTTTGTTTAAGCCGGGTTTCAGCCTGTTTCCGCTCTTCGGTTTCGCGGGCAATTGTTTGAAATGAAAACCTAATGTATTTGGTTACCAGGTACTGCATGGCTGCAACCAACAAGCCAGAGATGGAGTACGAAAGCCATAATGTAATGGGAGTATGCACTACCTGAACAGCCGGAAGTTTGCCATTTATATCCAACAACACAAATCCCAATGCCGATAACAGGCAAACTGCTGTCATAACAATACCTGAAACGCCACCCAACAAAAAGCCCGATGTTATAATAACAGGGAGATAAGCAACAACAGCCGGAGCATATATGCCGCCTGCCGTTAAAGCTAATAGCGAAGCGATGAGCCAAAGCGATACCGAAAGAATAATACTTGCCGCCTTAATGTGCCCATTCTTATTTATAAGCAGGCACGCAACGGCCACGGTATCTACTACGGTTATTGTGGTTATGCCGCGAAACCAAAAGGCCGATAACACCAATATCATTACAGATATAATAATTGTAACCCCGATTATCCATGCCCAAGCCAGCGTGTAAACCAAATTAGCCCTATAGTTTTGCTCCATGCTACTATACGTAGCGGGTCGCAGTGGGAGGTATGTTTTCATAAATTAGTCGTTAGGACTAAGGTTTGCTTTAGCATAAAAATTTGATATCGACGGCGCACTTATTACCGGCGTTGAGCAGACGATGAAAGTTGAAAAAGGCAAAAACACATGGGAAGCAGTTAAACTTTAACAAATATAGGGAAATTTAGTGCCCATGCTATAATCGCGAAACAGCCATGTACTTTTACAAACCGACCGCCTTTTGCTTTTAACGCCCGGTTTTAACCTCGAATTAACTTGCACAGAACGAATACTTTTTATTTTTGTCAACACAAAATGCAACGGACAAGGTTTTCGGCTTTACGGTTTTCTCTGTTTTTAACTCTGGTTGGAGTATTTCTCTATTCTGCATCAGTGCAAGAGATACACTACCTTTTTGTAAACCATCATACCGAGTTAAGCGAACATTGCCACAACCACTTACACGCCCAAACCGGCCACGTAGATTGTAACCTTTGCAAAATTGAACTAGACTCGTATGTCAAGGCAAGCAATCAATACGATGCCACCGCTAAGCTTTTTACCCTTGATAGAAAAGTATATAATACACACAACTTAAAACTAAGCTCCCAAAAGTCTTCACAATCTCTCCGCGGCCCGCCCGCATTGGTTTAAACGCTATTTAATTATTCGATATCCATGTACATGGATATTTCGGTTTGTTTTTGGGAGCATTTAAACTAAAGCATTTTGAGCATGAAATACATTACTATATTATTAACTATATTATCATTCTCCGTTCTAACACGGGCTCAAAACAGCCTGGGGGGAACTGTTTATGATAAAGACACCAAAGAAACATTGCCGGGTGTAGCAGTTTATATACCAGATCTTAAGATAGGAACCGTTACCGATTCGGCAGGAAACTTTTCGTTTACAAACATGTCGAGTGGAAAATTTTTAATCGAAATAAAATCAATTGGTTATGCCTCGAAAGTAGTAACGGCTAATACAACAGATAATAATCCATTGCAAATATATTTATCACAATCGGCCGGTGAGTTGCAAGAGGTAGTTGTAACCGGCGTATCGAAGGGAACAGAAATACGTCGTAGTCCCGTACCAATAGTGGCTATTGATAAAGATTACCTGGTTACAAACCTGGCGTCGAATGCTATTGACGCAATTACCAAAGTACCCGGCGTAACAGCAGTGACTACCGGACCGAACATTTCGAAGCCATATATTCGGGGCCTTGGATTTAACCGAATATTGACGTTGTTTGATGGTAACCGGCAAGAAGGCCAGCAATGGGGAGATGAGCACGGCATTGAAGTAGACCAATATAGCATTGAGCGTGTGGAAGTAATTAAAGGCCCCGCTAGTTTAACCTATGGTAGTGACGCCCTTGCAGGTGTGGTAAACCTGATACCAACACAACCGGCACCGGAAGGAGCCCTTAAAGCTGATATTACCACCAATTACGCCAGTAATAACCAGGAGATTGGGGGCAGTGGCATGGTGGAGGGCACAAAAAAAGGCATTGATTTTATGGCGCGGGTTTCGCACAAACAAGCCATTGATTACACCAATGCTATTGACGGCAGAGTATTTGGTACAGCCTACAGCGAAACGGATGCAAGTGGATCGGTGGGCATACATAGAAAATGGGGTTTCTCGCACCTTAGCTTTTCGGCATTTAACGATTTGCAGGAAATACCGGATGGAAGCCGCGATAGCGCCACCCGTGAATTTACCCGGCAAATTACTGAAATTGATACGGCGCGCGAAATTGTATCGCAACACGATCTTAATAGTTACAAAATAGAAAAGCTGCACCAGCATATTCAACACTACCGGCTTTATAGTAATAATAACTTTTTATTAGGTACCGGTGGTTCTATTGAAGTGAATTTAGGTTATCAGTATAGCCAAAGACAGGAGTTTAGCCACCCGGTGCTTTATACCATACCCGGGTTGTTTCTGCAACTGAACACCTTTAACTACGACATTAAATACCACATGCCCGAAATAAAGGAATGGAACTTTGTGCTGGGCATTAACGGTATGTACCAAGACAACAAGGTAACCAACGGTACGGACTTCGTAATTCCCTCTTACCATCAATTTGATATTGGGCCGTTTGCAGAAGTAAAACGGAGTTTTGGCAAGTTCGATATAGAAGCAGGGTTGCGATATGATTTCAGGGTTTTCGATAACCAGCAACTGTATGCCAAACCTAACCCGGCAACAGGTTTTGATATGCCGGTAACCGGAGCAAATACGGTTGGCGCGAACAAGATATTCCCGAATTACCATGCCCTTTACCAAGGGCTTTCGGGCAGTATAGGGGCAACGTATAATGTTACCAGCCAATTGTGTATTAAGCTTGATTTAGCAAGGGGTTTCCGGGCGCCAAACATTGCAGAAATTTCGGCCAATGGCGTGCACCCCGGCACTAACATTTACCAGCTTGGCAACACCTTTAAACCGGAATTTAGTTTGCAACCGGATTTGGGGATTGCATTCAGTTCGAAGTACGTGGCATTTTCGGTGGATGTGTTTTATAATTATTTGCAGAATTACATTTACAACCAAAAGCTATTGGGGGTTAACGGACAAGACTCAGTTATTGTGCCCGGTAATCAAACCTTTCAATTTGAATCGGCACGCGGGCAATTGTATGGGGCAGAGTTAAGCCTGGATATTCATCCCTTAAAGTCACTACATTTTGACAATGGGCTTAGTTTAGTTTACGGTGACTTTTTAGGGCAAAAAGGACAGGTAGTTGCCGATAGCGAGCGTTATTTGCCCCTTATACCACCGTTACATGGGACCAGTGAAGTACGATATGACTTTAGTGTTAAGGCGGCACATTTGCTGAATTCGTTTGTAAAGGTTGGCATAGTTTATTATGCAGCGCAAAACCGGGTTTACAGCGCGTTTGGCACCGAAACACAGACACCGGGTTATGTATTGCTTAACGCAGGATTGGGGACTAGCCTAACCAATAAAAAGGGTAAAACCATTGTTAGCGTTTATCTTTTAGGGAGTAACCTACTTAACACTGCTTACCAGGATCATTTAAGTCGATTAAAATATTTCGAATTTTATCCGAACAACCCTACCGGCCATTCGGGTATATATAATATGGGCAGAAATATTTCGGTTAAGCTTGATTTTCCGCTGGATTTTAAAATTTGAGAGCGCGCAAGATTTGGCAACTTTTAAAAAGTTGCCAAATCGTAACGTTCCACCTCTTTCATTATCTTTCGGTTATGAAAAATTACTACGCGTTGTTTATTTGCATTGCATTATCTGTTTTTTGCACTAAGACTTACGCTGCAAACGATTCGATTTATGAGCAACGAAGAAATGCATACATAGATAGCTGCCTGGCTAATTTCAGCACGTTTGATATTACGTTACAGGCTTACCGCGGCTTACCGGTAAACGCCGCGGCTTTTGATACTATGGTTGCACAGTTACCTACCGATGGCACGGCTGATTTTGAAATTGTGCAGGTAGTTAGAATTCTTTTTCTTTCGAACGGGCAATATGATTCAGTAGCCTTGCCGGTTTTGAGCAAAATTCCGTTTTGGTTAACCAGTGGCGATATGCTTTTTGATTACTGGAGCGAAAATCACATGTGCCAATGGATAAGTTCGGATTATTTGTTACATCAAAAATATAACTGGCCGGTTGATAGCAGGCTTAACTACCGTGTAAAGCATTACCTTGATTTGAAAGTGCAATATGGCTTTTACGAATTTCTATCAACTGATTATGCACCATATTGCTTGAATGGGTTACTTAACCTGGCCGATTTTGCACAGGATACCATCATAAAAAACCTGGCTATAAAAGCATCGCAACGATTGCTGACTGATTTATTAATGGCAACTAATAACATTGGCACCTGCTTCCCTACCGCCGGCCGAAACTATTATGGTAAATATGAAACACCTTACGACCAGAACTACAACAATCTACTTTGGCTATTAACCGGTTTTGGGCAGCAGCAAACCCGGCCATCGCCGGGAGGTGTGGTTTTAGCAAGTTCATCGCTACCGGTTGATGGCATTATCAGTTCATGGTCATCGCATTTAGACACGACACTAATAGTGGGACACACCCTGGAGAATGGATTTACTATTAATGATAGCCTAAGTACGTGCGACAAAGTGCTTTTTCAGTGGAGCTCGGGAGCATATTTTCATCCGGAGGTTGCACAACAAACGGCTCAGTTACTTACTGATTCGAATCTTTGGCATAACCCGGCTTTCTCGATGTTTTCAATTTTTCAGTTAACTCCACCGGCCGAGTTTGTGCAGGATGCACAGGCGTTAAGTTATGTATCGGAAAGTTCGGTAATTTGTAACGATACGGTGAAAATATTTAAGCATAATACCGTTACGCTTTCATCGGTTCAGGATTTTTGGCCAGGGAAACTTGGTTATGAGCAAATACCATGTGTGGCCAATGTTGGAACTACGGCAGTGTTTACGGCTTCGGGGAAAATATTAGCCAACTTTGAAAGCCGAAGTGCAACCAACGAGAACAATGATTTACCTTATGTTAAGCAGCAAAGCAATGTGGCGCTGTTGATGTACCGACCGGAGGCGAACTTACCGACTATTGGATATAAGTATCCGCAGGTATCCTTGCATTGGCTTGATAACACATTTGATGAGGAACGAAATAGTGGCTCATGGATATTAGGCCGGCAGGGAAACGGATATGTGGCTGTGTTGCGTGGGTGTATGGATAGCGTAAATACTTTAAGGGTATGCCAAATGCCTAATGGACAAACCTGGGTAATAGTGGTTGGCGATAGTAGTATGTATGGCGGCTTCGATAATTTTGAAAGCGTTATTGATTCGTCGCAGGTTCAGGAAAGCTGGGTGTTCGATTCGTCATCGCAGCAATGGACTTACCAGGCACAAATTACGGTTGATACAATTACTATTGGCCATGCCTGGATTGGTGATTCGACTTTAGTAGGGCCTACAACCGGCATAGAAAACGCTGGTAATGAAGGGGCAAGTTTCAATATTTTTCCGAACCCGACCCAAAATGCAGTTACTGTGGATTTAGGCTTGTTTGGCCGAGAGCCCATAACTTTAATGGTAACTAATATGTTGGGCCAGCAGGTTTACAGCGCTACATTTGCAAAGGGCGATTCACCCCGGCAAAGTATAAATACCGGTAAATGGGCAGACGGGATGTATCTCATTTCGATTGAAACACAACATGAAGTAGTTACTAAAAGGTTAATTAAAAATCAATAACATTTTTTTGAGGTTTTCCATACTTATCAATTTCAGATAATTACTTTTACATCAAATATTAATTTATGGGATCATTCTTCCTTATTGGAGTTGTAGCTTTTGCAGCTATTGTATTTTTTTCGTCGTTTGTGGTGGTGCAACAGGGTAATGTTGCTGTAATAACTTCGTTTGGTAAATACCGGCGAATTATGTTTCCGGGCTTAAATTTTAAGTTGCCAATTGTTGAAATGGTTGCTAAAACAATTTCAATTCAAAACCGCTCGGTTGAGTTGGAGTTTCAGGCTATAACGGTTGACCAGGCTAATGTTTACTTTAAGTCGATGTTGCTTTATTCGGTATTGAACCAGGAAGAGCAAACGCTAAAAGATGTAGCTTTTAAGTTTATTGATACAGCCAGCCTTATGCAGGCTTTAACCAGAACGATTGAAGGTTCAATCCGTTCGTTTGTGGCTACTAAAAAGCAGGCTGAAATATTGTTGCTTAGAAAAGAAATTATTGAGTTTGTAAAAGAGCAATTAGACAAGCAGTTAGAATCGTGGGGTTACCACTTACAGGATTTGCAGTTAAACGATATTACGTTTGACGATGACATTATGAAGAGCATGAGCCGCGTTGTAGCCAGTAATAACCTGAAGGCTGCCGCCGAGAATGAAGGCCAGGCTTTGCTGATTACTAAAACCAAGGCTGCCGAGGCAGAAGGCAATGCCATTAAAATATCGGCAGAGGCTGAAAAAATTGCCGCGCAATTACGCGGACAGGGTGTAGCACTTTTTAGAGAAGAAGTGGCAAGGGGTATGAGTGCAGCTGCTAAAGAAATGGAAGGCGCTAACCTTAATACCACCATGATTATGTTTAGTATGTGGACAGAATCCATTAAGCAGTTTTCGGAGCAGCCTAAGGGGAATGTTATATTTTTAGATGGTTCGCCTGAGGGGATGCAGCGCACGTTTAAGCAGATGATGGCGCTTAACCAGTTGGATCAAAATGCCGCTGAAGGAAAAATCTAGTTACTTCTAAAATAAATCCAGTGGTTGTGGCTGAGGGGTTTTGCAATCGACCTCAAAACCAATTTCGTAGCAGTTAAGGTGCCTAATCTTATCATAAACGTTATTGATAATAATAAACCTGCGGCCGGGTTTGCGGCAATAGCCGATATAAATATTGTGGTCGGCTACATAGCATTGGTTATTGCTAATAAAGTTAAGGTTGTGTTGCGTTTCTTCGGACGAAAATGATTGCATCGGAATTACGTAGGTCAATAACCTTTTCTGCAACGCAGGGTTGCACACTTCGCAAGTGTCAAAATTAAAGAGGCCCAACTTAACACTATCTACGTAAACGTAAACTTTGGCTAAACCAGTCGTGTCGGAAACTATAAGGCCCAGGCTGTCGTTATCGGCGGTTACGTACCCATTAAAATCGCCCTTTGCGCCAGACTTTTTTAGGAATACATTTTTGGGCAAAAGGTCAATAACCTCTTTATGCAGCTTATCGCTGGTTTCGGCTTCAATCTTTTTATTAAGGCCATCGAGCACAAAATGAGCAACGATTAAAAAAACCATTGTAACCGGGATTACCGAGGCGGTAGCCCAAACTATAAATTTGCCTATTGCCGGTTTGGGACTGGCAAGCAAAAATATAACTCCAATGATCAGGCCTAACATTATCTCGGCTAAAATGGCCAGAGAGGCGCTAACAAAGTTGCTTGCCGAGCCTTCTAATTGCGCAAAAGTATGTGCATTCCACCCAGCAAAGTGCTTGATAAGGCTAAAGCCCATGATAAACAAGAGGTAATAAACGACTAAATATGGAGCGTTTTTCATCATAAAATCCGTGGCCTTTAAATATTTCTATTGCCGAAATTACAATAGCAATTGATTTCGCTCTTAAAATTTACATTTATATCTTTGATTAAGGGCCGTTAGGGGCAGAAAACATTTCCATTTAAAAGCAAGTAAGCGTGAAACGCACGTTAATATTAATAAGGCATACCAAGTCAAACTGGGGCGATTTTTCGGAACCGGATTTTGACCGGCCTATTAAAAAGGACCGGATTGATGATGCCAAAAATATGGCTGTAAAGCTTAAGGAGTTAGGGGTTGAACCCGACCTTATTATTTGCAGCCCGGCTAAACGCACCCGGCAAACGGTTGAGTATTTTTGTGATAAGTTGAAATACGACTACGATAAAATCCAATTTGACAAAAGGATTTATGAATCGACGGCCGAGGATGTTTTAGGTGTTGTGCGCGAAACTGACCCGGGCATTAAAACACTGGTTGTAGTTGGCCACAACCCGTCGCTTACCCATTTAGCCAATATGTTTGCTGAAAACAGCATAGACGAAGTGCCCACTACAGGGGTAGTTTGGTTAGAATTTGCCATAAAAAGTTGGGAAATATACAGGCTAACCCCATGCAAACTAAAGGCGTTTTTGACCCCAAAAACAATTTAGCGCCAGCCCTACCGTTAAATAAACGTTATACATGTAGTTATGAGAGCATTGAGGTGGGTGTTCATTTTAGGCGTTACCATGGCCATTTTTGCCGAGACCAGTTGCAGCACCAAAAAGGACTGCCGGGGTCATATTAAACACAAATTACCCAACGGTATTTGGATTTAATTCAAGGTTAAATAATTGTTACCACGGCGTAAACAATACATATTTTCGGTTATATTCGGCACTTACCAGATTAGCCCCTTTTTGGGACTTAGCGAGGAAGATACAGAGGTTATGTCGAAGAACGGAAAATTTATTAACAGAGAAATAAGCTGGTTATCGTTTAACGAGCGGGTTTTACAGGAAGCCTCAGATTCGAATGTACCGGTAATTGAGCGCCTTCGCTTTTTGGGTATTTTCTCAAATAACCTGGATGAGTTTTTCAGGGTGCGAATTGCCACTTTAAAACGATTACTGGTACTAGGGAAGAGAGCCAAAGAAAATATCCATTTTAAGCCCAAAAAGGTTTTAGAGGAAGTTCAGGTTACGGTTTTGGAGCAAACCAAAATGTTTGAGGAGATTTACCGGGATGTGCAGGAAGAACTACGCCATCAAAACATATTTATTATTGACGAGGGCCACCTGAACGTGCAACAGGGTGAATTTGTAAAAAACTACTTTAACGAAAATGTGCGACCAGCCCTGGTGCCTATTATGCTTACGCAGGTTAAGAGTTTTCCCTACCTAAAAGATAAGGCCATTTACCTGGCTATTAAGCTTTCGGTTGATAGAAAGCCGCGTTCTACGCAATATGCACTGGTAGAAATTCCGAGTGGCGTTGGCGGGCGGTTTATCATTCTTCCTTCGGAAAAAGGTAAGCAGTGCATTATTCTATTGGACGATATTATCCGCTACAACTTACCGGAAGTATTTGCCATGTTCGGGTTTAACCAAATTGAGGGATTTACTATTAAGATTACGCGTGACGCCGAGCTGGATATTGATAACGATATTCAGCAAAGTTTTATTGATAAAATATCGAAGAGTGTAAAGGCAAGATCAAAAGGAAACCCGGTAAGGTTTGTTTATGACAGCGCAATACCCAAGGACCTACTTGATTTTATTAAGCTGAAAATGAAGCTGAATAAACTTGACAACCTTACGCCTGGAGGCAGGTATCACAACTTTAAGGATTTTATTCAGTTTCCGAACGTAGGCGCATCGAACCTGGTTTATCAAAAAATAAAACCGATTGGTAGCAAGGTTCTTCTACCCAACCAAAGTTACTTTGAGGTATTGAAGAAGCAGGACGTGATGTTGCATTACCCCTACCAAAGTTTTTCGCAATTTATTGACCTGTTACGCGAAGCCGCCATTGACCCGAACGTTAAGGTGATTAAGATTACTTTATACCGGGTTGCCAAGACCTCGATGGTAATTAACGCATTGGTAAATGCAGCACGAAACGGAAAGCAGGTTATTGCACTACTTGAGTTACAGGCGCGTTTTGACGAGGAAGCCAACATTAACTGGGCCAAGCGATTGCAGGACGAGGGTATACACGTTATTTATGGTGTACCAGGACTGAAGGTACACTCTAAACTTTGCCTCATTACCAGAATAGAAAATGGCAGGCAACAACTTTACGCCAATGTAACAACGGGTAATTATAATGAGTTGACTTCGAATATTTATTGTGATGATTCGCTATTAACCAGCGACCCAAAAATTACGAAGGAAGTAGAATATATTTTTGAGTTTTTTGAGAAGAACTACAAGGTGCATACCTATAAGCACCTGATACTATCACCACACTCAACGCGCAAAAAGCTGATGAAGCTGATTGAGAATGAAATAGATTTTGCCAAGGCTGGCAAGAAGGCAGAGATATTTTTAAAAATGAATAGCCTGGTTGATGAAGAAATGATTTCGTGTTTGTATGCTGCCAGTAAAGCGGGCGTGGATATCAAAATTATTATCCGCGGCATGTGCGCACTAATACCCGGTGTTTTGGGCCTGAGTGAAAATATTGAGGTAATAAGTATAATTGATAAATTCCTTGAACACTCCCGCGTTTTTATTTTCAAAAATGGTGGCGACGACCTTTACTACATTTCATCGGCAGATTGGATGGCTCGAAACCTTGATTCGCGGATTGAAGTAACCTGCCCGATTTATAGTAAGAAAATCCAAAAGGAATTAAAGGATTTGCTGGATATACAATGGACTGATAACGTAAAAGCGCGGGTTGTAGACGAGATGCAGAAGAACCAGCATAAAGCCATTGCCTTTAATCAAAAAAAGGTGAGGGCGCAGGATGCCATTTATGAATACTTGAAGGCTGCTAATGGCAAGGACTCAAAGTAATGTGGTAGTGCATTGCCTAACCATGGATGAGTCTTGTTAATCTCACTTTGAGCCCTTCCCGTCCACAATTTTTGGTTGAAAACTTGCTTAGCAAGTATGGGTATAGCCATTTAATTTTCGGAAAATTTCAGCACATTGGAAATCCGCAAATTTGCAGCTGTCGATATTGGCTCTAACTCAGTAAGGCTGCTTATTGCCAACGTGTTGATGAATGGTGAGGAACCACTGTTCAAAAAAAGCTCGCTGATACGGGTGCCGGTACGTTTAGGTGTAAACGCCTTTACCGATCACAAAATTCCTGAGGTTTCTATTGTGCATTTGGAGGAAACCATGTTGGCTTTTAGATACCTGATGAAGGCCAATGATGTAATACATTATAAAGGTTGTGCCACATCGGCAATGCGTGAGGCGATAAACGGCCCCCGCATTATTAAGCGCATTAAGGAAAAAACCGGTTTAAACATTGACCTTATTTCAGGGAATATTGAAGCGGATTTAATATTTAACAGCCAAAGCGCCTCGCTGGGGAAAATACAGGAGAATTGTTTGTTTGTAGATGTTGGCGGCGGCAGTACTGAGGTAACAGTATTTTCGAAAGGAAAACCGGTTTCGGCCAAATCTTTCCCCATAGGCACCATTCGTATTTTGCAAAACCAGGTTGATAAAGAAGCCTGGAAAAAAATGAAGGATTGGGTTAAGAACAAGGCCGAAGGGTTGAAGGATTTTTCGATGATTGGCTCAGGAGGTAACATTAACCGCATTGCTAAACTGGCACAGTTAAAACCGGGCAAGTCGCTTGCCGTTGAAAAACTGATTGCCATAGTGCAAATGATGCGCGAGCATACTTATGAAGAGCGCTTAAAACTATACGACTTAAATCCGGACAGGGCAGACGTTATTGTACCTGCAGGCGATATTTTCATTACCATGATGAAATGGATAGATGCCGATAAAATATACGTACCCAAAATTGGCCTTGGTGACGGCATTGTTCGCGAAGCTTATAAAGAATATTTGAACGGAAAGAAGAGTACGTTTTAAATACATTTTTACCGCAAAGAGCGCAAAGAACACAAAGGAAATAGCGGAATAACGAACACCGAATATTGAATAATGAAGTAATTACCGCAGAATAGATGAGTTGTCACGCGACGTTGCTGGAGCGTAGCAGTTTTGCCTGTTTGGCTTAATTTATTATTATTTTCAATATATTACTTGCAAGAGAATTGTATAGAACTTACATAAATGGTTTACACCTGCATTTTTTGTAATAAGTTGAAAATCAATAAATAGCGTGTCTTTTTAACAAACCGATGGTTTACAGTTTGCAAAAATGTAAACCATGCTGACGCGATTAAAATTGCAAGGAAATACGACCCTATTTTGGGGCCTTCTTAATTAAGTAAAAGGCAAGCCCTGCATAAAGCAGATTAGGTATCCAAACACCTAAAATAGGTGGTAGGGAAGCGTTGGTGGAGAAGGTAATAGTGAACTTCATCATTACTTCATATAAAGCACATAAGCCTATGCCAAGCACGATGTGCCATCCAAGCCCCCCCGTTACTTTACGAGAGGCAACACTTACGCCTATGAGGGTAAATATGTATATGCTGAAAGATGTTGAGGTTCGGCGGTAGCGTTCAACTTCATAAAACTCTATATCGGGTTGGCCGCTTTTATACATATAGGCAATGTACTCCTTCAACTCAGGCGTGGTCATTACTTCTTTCTTATTCTCGGCAAAAGTGAAGTCTTCGGGTTTAAAGTTGAACACGGTATCGAGCACAGCACCGCTTGATATTTTATCGCCGGCAGGGCTTAGCTCGCGAATATAGTAGTTGCTAATGCGCCAATGTTTTGTTGCCTTGTCCCAATCAATTTTATCGGACCTAAGTTTATATACCAGCTTGCCATCGGCAAACTTGTCGATTGAGAATTTAAAGCCACTACCATCGGTAGGCTTATAGTTCTCGATGTAAATAATAGTACCGGGAGCAATAGTGCGATGAAAATTAAACCGCAGCCCCTCGGAAGGTTTACTGACGTAGGTGTTCTCAAACTTAATCCGCTTTTTGTTGGCAAAGGGAACGAAATAGTTGTTACCCAAGTAGAAGGTAGCCGCCAAAATGGTTGCACCTAACATGTAGGGATAGAGCATGCGATAAAAGCTGGTGCCGCTGTTTAGTATGGCAATAATTTCGGAACGCTCGGCTAGTTGGGAGGTAAAGAAGATGACTGATACCAGGATGAAAAACGGGCCGATGAGAGAGGTAATATAAATGATGAAATAGATTAAATATTGAGAGAGAACAATGCCTACACCGGCGTGATTATTAACAAAGGCATCAATCTTCTCTTCAATATCTATTACTATGGTAATACAAAGTAACAACGCCATGATGAACAGGAACGTGCCGAGGAATTTCCAAAGTATGTAGCGGTCGAGTTTCTTCATTACTGGTGTTGGAAGGCAATATAACTATAACCTTGTCATCAATTTAACCATCATTTCTTTTTTCCATGCACTAAACGTTCCTTCTTCAATTTTCTTGCGTGCCTGGGCAACTAACCACAAATAGAGGCTTAAATTATTGACGCTGGATATTTGGGCGCCAAGCATTTCGCCGGTATGTACCAAATGACGCAAAAAGGCTTTTGTGTGGGTGCGCATCAATTCGCAATCACTATCCGCATCAATTGGCGAAAAATCGTTTTTCCACTTCTCGTTTTTAATATTGATAATGCCCCGGGTGGTAAATAACATGCCGTTGCGGGCATTTCGGGTAGGCATTACGCAATCAAACATATCAATACCAAGGGCTATCCCTTCTAATATATTACCGGGTGTACCTACACCCATTAAATACCGCGGTTTATCTTTAGGCAAGATATCGCAAACCAGTTCAGTCATTTCATACATCTCATCATCGGGTTCGCCAACCGAAAGGCCACCGATGGCGTTGCCCTCCATACCCAACGATGCAACAAACTCAGCCGACTCTTTACGTAACTCTCTATAAACACTACCCTGTACAATTGGGAAAAGGGTTTGCCTATAATCGTAAGGACTTTCGGTAGCATTAAATTGCTTAATGCATCTTTCGAGCCACCGGTGAGTTAGACCGAGGGACTTTTTAGCGTAGCTAAACTCGCAGGGGTAAGGGGTGCATTCGTCAAAAGCCATAATAATGTCGGCCCCTATTTTTCTTTGAATATCCATTACTCCTTCGGGTGAAAAAAAGTGTTTGGAGCCATCAATATGGCTTCTGAACTCCACTCCTTCCTCTTTTATCTTCCTGATTTTAGCGAGAGAGTGAACTTGGAAGCCACCGCTGTCGGTAAGAATGGGCCTATCCCATCCATTAAACTTGTGCAAGCCACCGGCAGCCTGGATAATGCTTGTGCCGGGACGTAAGTAGAGGTGATAAGTATTGCCCAATATGATTTGGGCGTGAATATCATTTTTTAGTTCCTGCATGTGCACGGCCTTAACCGCACCCAATGTACCCACGGGCATAAAAATGGGGGTTTGGATTTTACCGTGGTCGGTAACAATTTCGCCGGTGCGGGCTTTGGTATCCTTATCTTGTGTTAACAGCTTAAATTCCATATCAGCGCGCGAAGATAGGTTTTTGGGAAATACAATTAACCACTAAGGCACTAAGTGCACCAAGAATCACTAAGAATGCAAAGGCAAGAATAAAATAGTTGCCTATTATGGGATTCTAAAAATCCTACCTCTTCAGGATTCCTGCCTTCGGTAATATCGAAAGTGCTGAGGGAGCAATTTCTATAGTCAACAAATTTTGATTTTATTTGAATTATGAAAAAACTCATCTATTTAATCTTGTGCCTGGTTTCACAGGTAATTGTTGCAAAAGTTCCAACGGCAATAGTAGAGCAACATTATCTATCGGTTTTGGCAAAGAGTTTTACTGATAATAAATTTTACGCTCCGAGAAGTCCCCTTTACTGGAGCTTATGCCTGGGCGAAACGGAAGCTTTAAGCAAACCCCAACTGAGCAATCGTATTTCGGCATTGGAAAATGATAGCGCAGCAAGGATAGCTTTTTATAAACGACTCAACTTTTACCGAGGGTATAAATCTGACCCTACTGAAAAGTCGGAAACCTATGGACCTATTTTTCTACCTTATGAGAAAAATCCAAAGAAAAATTCAGCAAAGCAGTTAAGTGTGCCTGTATTGGGTTACGATAATATCGTGATTTCGGAAGACGATTGGACGACTTATTCAAACTATGTCACTTCTTTGGGAGATGACGATTTGCTAAATAAGCGATGGACAGGTCCCGTAACAAACGTCACAAAAGGCTTTGATGTGGATAGCAACGATAAAGTTTATGTAAAAGCAGATTCACTGCCGCAATTTCCGGGAGGAGATGCGGCATTATTGAAATTTTTGCAATGGCAAATTGAGTATCCCCAAATGGAACGGGATAACGATATACAAGGCAAGGTACTGTTTCGGTTTGTTGTTAGGCAGGATGGCTACGTGAGCGCGGGGACCATTGCGCATGGCGTAAGCCCTGGCCTAAACCAGGAGTCGATGCTGATTATAAAAATGTTACCTCGCTTTATACCGGGCAAGCAAAACGGCAACAATGTTTCGGTTTACTTTAATTTACCTATAGTTTTCAGGCTACAATAATTTTCAACAAATGCTGCTGCCCCGCATTTCCGCCTAATTATTTTCTTTGCATAGCAATGGATATTGTGTTTAAGATTTTTTTGGCCTGCGCTGCGATACAACTGCTTTATTACCTGCTGGTATTTTTGCGTTTAAATTTTGTGCGGCCCATTAAGGGCATTGCAGAGATTTTACCACCGGTTTCGGTAATTATCTGCGCCAAAAATGAGGCGCTGAACCTGCAGCAGTTTCTTAAAATAGTTTTGATACAGCAGTACAAGCAGTTTGAGGTAATTGTGGTTAACGACCAAAGTGATGACAATACCATTGACGTGCTGGTGGAGTATTACAAACGCAACAAGAACCTTAAAATAATTGACATTCCGAAAAACGCCACTAAGCCGTACGGAGGCAAGAAGTATGCGCTGATGAAAGGGTTGGAAGCAGCCGCTTTTGAAACCATAGTTGTAACCGATGCTGACTGCAGGCCAGCAACAACGCAATGGCTGGCTACCCTGGCCGGAACGTATTTGGAGGAAACGCAAATTGTACTGGGCCACTCGCCGTACGAAGAACGACCCGGCTTTTTGAATAAGCTGATACGGTACGAAAACTTTATGACGGCTGTACAGTATTTCGGCTTTGCCAAGGCGGGCTTGCCGTATATGGGTGTGGGTAGAAATATGTCGTACAAAAAAAGCCTTGTAAAAGGTTTTACCGGATTTGACAAGGCCAAAAACATACTTACAGGAGATGATGATTTGTTTGTTAACGCGGTTGCGAACGGAGGCAATACCGAGCTTTGTATTGACAAGGCTGCCTTTATGTGGACGGAGCCTGAAACGACATTAAAGGGCTGGTTAAATCAAAAGAAACGTCACTTGCGGTCGGGATTCAGTTATAAATTTATACACCGGTTATTACTGTTTATGTTTGCGTTGAGCAACTTTGCCTTTTATGCCACTTTTATCGCTTTAATTGCAAAAGTGATATTGCTAAAACCTATACTGGCCGTGTTTTTGAGCTTAGTACTTCTGAAATTGATTATGACCTTCAGGTTATACAAAAAACTGGGGATGGAAAACTTACGTTTTATATCACCGATATTAGATGTAACTTACAGCGGCTATTTGCTGATAATTTTTTTATTATTATTGCTGAAACCTAAAGACAGTTGGAAGACTTAAACGCAAAATTTTCATCGCGGGCGCAGGAAGACCTTGAATTGGTGGCTAAAGCCAAGGAAGGCGATCAAAACGCTTTCAGTAAATTGATGGCCCGTTATCGTGACTCGATTTTTTTTATGGTGCTTAAAATGGTGCATAACCGTGATGACGCCGAGGATTTGACTATTGAGGCCTTTGGTAAGGCTTTTAATAATATCGGTAACTACTCAGCTGACTTTGCTTTTAGTACCTGGCTTTTTAAAATTGCTACCAATAACTCTATCGATTTTATACGCAAAAAGAGGCTGGTAACTACACCAATTGACCGTACCACCACTACTGAAGATGGTGAGACTACCCCAATAGCGGTGCGCGATCATGCTGCAAATCCTGAGGAAGCAGTTATAAAAGAGCAAAGAGCGCAAAAAATACGCGGAGCGATTGAACAACTTTCGCCCAAATACAGGTCGTTAATTGAATTGCGTTACCTGGATGAGCTTTCGTACGAAGAAATTGCGGAAAAACTAGACCTGCCGTTGGGAACAGTTAAAGCTCAACTCTTCAGAGCAAAAGATATGCTTTATAACATGCTTAAAATTACAAAGGAGAAATATTGATTCTTTTTACATCTGCATTTTTCCTTTACGGGCAGTAAAAACTGCTACTTCAATTTGGGTATGGACATTATTTTAAAATACTTTCCTGAAATTAAACAGGAGCAGATTGAACAGTTTGCCGCCATTAAAGCTTTGTATACAGAGTGGAATGAAAAAATCAATGTCATCTCGAGAAAAGATATTGATAATCTATATGAAAGGCATGTGCTTCACTCATTAAGCATTGCTAAGCTTCTTCAATTTAAAAGCGCTACTAAAATTATGGACCTGGGCACAGGTGGTGGTTTTCCGGGTATTCCGCTGGCTATTCTTTTTCCTGAAAGCAGGTTTCATTTGGTTGACTCGATAGGTAAGAAGCTTAATGTGGTGGATGATGTGAAGACGAAGCTAGGGTTAAAAAACACTTTCATTTTTCATGCCCGGGCTGAGGAGATGGATTATCAATATGACTTTGTTGTTTCGCGCGCGGTTGCCCCACTATCAGAGCTTCTAACGTGGACGAAGGGTAAGTATCTTCCTAAAGATCAAAACACCTTCAAGAATGGGCTTATCTGCTTAAAGGGCGGAGATATTACGGAGGAGCTTTCGGTGGTGAAGAACGCGAAGAAATTCCCGATATCGAATTACTTTAGTGAAGAGCTATTTAAGGATAAGTTTATTGTTTACACTGAACAATAACTAGTACCCACCCAGATACTTACGCATAAACCATTCGGCGGAAATGAGTGCCAGGATAAGAAAGAATATCCATTTTAGGTTGATGGCATTTTCTGTAACGAAACTATCGTATAGAATAGGCTTTAATTGGTTTTTAGAATCAATCTCACCGGCTATTTTTTCAAGGTCGTTAACATGGTGCATTAGGCCGTTGTGCTGCGATGCTAATTGGTACAGCACCTGGTGGTCAGCCCGAGTGCGCATTTCTTCCAACTGTAATGGGCTAACTGAAAACTTACCGCCGGCAGTGTATTCGCCGGTGCCAAATTTAACCGATGCCAAATATGAATAACTACCTACCGGTAAGAAGCCTGCATTTAGCGTATAAGCATTATCGCTTTTGTTGAATTTGTACTCATACTCCTTTCCGTCTTCGCCTTTAATTTTCATGGCAACATCGGCAGTATTTACCAATTCGAAATTGGCATTGTATAATTGTGCATCGAAAGTAATAGCCTCGTTATCCTGGAAGATATTTTTTTGAAGGTTAACCCTAAATGGACGCTTGTCGCTTTTAACCGAAAGGTACTGGATGGTTTTATTGATTAACTCGTTGGTGGCATCCTGGTTTTTATTCATCATAAAATCATAAAACCTCCAACGCCATAGCCCTTCGCCACAAATAATACCAAACTTGGTATCGCCGGTTTCGTTAAACAGCCAGAGGGGAAAATCGGTTTCGACATTATTAATTTTTTGATGCAGCAATATTTTTGAGGAAGGGTTTGCATTGAACTCACCGAAAAAGCAGGTAAACGGAGGCAACTTACCAATAGTTTGAGCGGTTTTATCGGACAAAGTAAATAGCGAAAAATCTTTAGCAACAGTGGCGGTAACATCGTTAAACTTATCGGCATTGCCTTTTATTATCAGCCCGTTCTGCGCGCGTTGAAATTCGGCCAATGAAGTTTGAGAGCCTACAACAAAAAGCAATGGTTTTTTAAGGTCATTGGCTTCTTTTAAAATATTAATGACCCGGTTATTGTTAGCCGGCAACTGGTGCAAAATAACCAGGTTATAGTCGTTTAGTTTGCGCGAAAATGTTTCGGCATATTCTACATCTAACTGGTAGTTCTTATTGCTTTCAATAGCCGAGCGAAAAGCAAATATATCGGGGTGAGGGGAATTTGCTACAAGCAAAATCTTCTGCCTGCCGTCAAGCACTTCGACAAAAATATCACGGGTGTTATTTTTATAAGAAGCTTCGCCTTCCAGGCTTGACAACGAAATTCTGAAGTGCGCAATACCTACTTTATTGGCGGGTAGTGTTAAATCGAAAGATTGGAAGAAGTTATCGCTATTATATGCAACGTCTTTCTGCACCATTAATTTAGGCTCTGCTCCTGTTTCGATTGCCTGAACGCTTAGCTTAACCGTTTTTCCTGAAAAATTATTGGCTTCTACATCTACCCTCAAACCAAACTCATCATTTAAGTAGGCGATGCTGTTATAAAATGCATTCGCCAATTTTTGGTCTTTTTGAATGGAGGTATCGCCAAGGGCAATCGTATAAATAGAGTAGGCCGATTTTGCCGCCGAGTAAACCGGGTTAATACCGCGGTTATAAATTCCATCGGAAGCGATAACAACAGCGCCCAAATTTTGATTGTAGTATAAATCGTTTATTTCGTCAACGGCCGCACTGAGGTCGGTTGATTTATCGGTAAAAGAAAAGTCAATCCCTTTTCGCAACTGGTCGCCGGCCGAAAATTGCGCTACCTCGTATTTATCGCTCAACTTATCGGCCAGTTCTTTTATTTTCTTTTTATACTCAGTGGTATCTTTACCTAGCCCATTTTTTACAGATTCGCTATTATCAACCACCAGGGCTACAATTGGTTTAAATTTTTGCGTGCTGCGGTTACGTATAAATGGTGACAGGAGAAGAATTGCCAAAATGGTTACAGCTAAAAACCTAAAACCGCCCATTAGTAATTGGCGTAGCTGCGAACCGTTCGTTTTTTCGGAAAAGGTACTATCTCTATAATATAGCAACAGGGCATACAACGCACCCAGCAGCACACAGAATATTAAAAACCAAGCGGGATATTGAAAAGAGAGACCGGAATTCAATTTCGAAAGTTGAGCATTAATAAATTCAAAAATCGGAACAATTTAAATGGTTTATAACCGATGAGCGGATATTTTAACCGTTCATTCACAAAACCTCTATCTGCACATAGCCCCACATACACTTAAAACCTGGCCTGAAACATAAGTTGACAGGTCGCTTGCAAGAAAGAGGGCCGCATTTGCAACCTCGTCAGCGCTACCCATTCGCTTCATCGGAATTTGTGAAAGAATGCCCTTTTTCGTTTCTTCAGAAAGCACCGAAGTCATATCGGTTTCAATAAAGCCGGGGGCAATAGCATTACAGCGAATACCACGTGAACCGAACTCATCGGCAATTGATTTGGTAAACCCTATAATACCGGCCTTTGACGCCGCGTAGTTAGATTGGCCAGCCTGGCCCTTTAAGCCAACTATAGATGTGAGGTTAATAATCGAACCTTTTTTATTGCGCAGCATGATTTTAGAAACGTGCTTAGACAGGTTGAACACCGATTTAAGGTTTGCATTGATAACATCATCCCATTGTTGCTCAGTCATTCTTAATATCAGGTTATCACGCGTTACGCCGGCATTATTTACCAGTATATCAATAGTGCCAAACTCTTTTACAACTTCTTCTACCAGTTTTTCGCTTTCGGAATATGAACCTGCATCTGATTTAAAGGCTTTTGCCTTTATGCCCAAAGCGTTTAACTCAGCCTCGAAGGCTTTAGCTTTCTCCTCGGAGCTGAGATATGTGAAGGCAACGTTGCACCCCTGCTCGGCAAATTTCCTAACTATGGCGTACCCTATCCCTCTTGTGCCACCTGTAACAAGGGCTGTTTTATTTTTAAGCATGCAGATCGTTTTATTAAGCCTCGCGCGGAGGCCTGACAAAGAAAAAATTTTTTAGTCAGCAATTAAACTTCTATTCAGGCAAGAAGTTTTCGTTTATTTTCGATAAACCCATCACTTAATCAGTGCCTTATCAACAAAAAGCCGTTGATAAGGGCTAATAACAAGCTCTACTTGTTAAAAAGTACTTAAAAAGGTTAAGAAAGTGTATTACAAATGCAGAAATTAAAGTTTGACCTATTACATTTGACCATTCATTTTTAATTAACCCAAAAAACTTAAACAAAAAAGCCATGAAGAAAATCTTTTTGACTCTGTCTGTAGCTTTCGCAGTATTAGCTGTTAGCGCTCAAGGTACAACTACCAAAACTGAGACTAAAAAAACTGAAACTAAATCTACTACTGCTAAGCCAGCTGCTAAAGCTGAAACTAAGCCAGCTGCAAAAACAACTGAGACTAAGAAAACAACTGATACTAAAACTACTACTAAGTAATTTTAGCTCTTTGTTTTTTCTGATAAAGCCCGGTTATTTAACCGGGCTTTATTTTTGTACCTAAGTCATAATGAACGTTAATGAAAATGATAATTGGGTGTTTGGCATTGCATTTGAAATACTGCAATCATTCATTCACTTAAAAAACATAACAAATGAAAACGTTCAAAAATCTGGCTCTTTTATTCGTAGCGGCCACAATTGCAATTGGCGCATCGGCACAAGGTTCAACAACTGCTAAACCGGCTGCAAAAACGGAAACTAAAACGGAATCCACTACGAAGACAACTGTTAAACCAACAGCTAAGACTCCGAAAACGGAAACTTCAAAAACATCAACTTCGAAAACAGAAACATCGAAGACTGAAACAAAAAAAGAAGCTCCTAAAAAGTAGTATCAGTTTAAATCGAAAAGCGAAAATCCCGGCCGGTGGTCGGGATTTTTGTTTTTAATACACATCTACGTCTATAATATATACATCAAAATAAATTTCGCGGAGTGTTAACGGTTGTTGATTAGAGGTAGCTAACAGAAGTTAAAAGAAACTGATAAAACAAATTTGGCATTGCATTTGGAATACACCCATCATTCATTCACTTAAAAAACAAAACAAATGAAAACCATCAAAAACCTGGCGCTGTTGTTTGTAGCCGCAACCATAACATTGGCTGCTTCTGCACAAACGTCAACCACGTCGAAGCAAACAAGCACGACAAAAACTTCAACCGCTAAAACGGAAACAAAAACTGCTGCCAAAGACAGCAAAACAGATGCAAAGGCTAAACCAGCGCCTACAACCAAGGGCAAACCGGCTACCAAAAGCACAGCACCTGCAGCCAAGTAGTATTTAAGTTTCTGGTATAGAGATCCCGGTTAAATCCCGGGGTCTCTATTATTTAAAACAAAGAGAAAATATTTTCTTCTCAATTCACAAGTTCATATATTTACACATAACTAAAAACAAAACAAAAAATGAAAGCAATCAAAACATTGGCTATGTTATTTATAGCAGCCACTATTACCTTAGGCGTTAGCGCACAAGGAGCAAAGGGAACAACCGGGGCAAAAGCATCAACCGGTGCCAAGGCTACCACAGCAACACCGGCTAAAACTACAACTGCAACTCCAGCCAAAACTTCAACCCCACCGGCTGATGTAAAATCAACCGATAAAGTTGATGCTACTATGAAAGGGCCTAAAGGTGAAACAGTTTACACCGGCCCTAAAGGTGGCAAATACTACCTTAACGCAAGTGGCAAAAAGGCTTACCTTAAGCAAGAGGCTAAATAATTTTTGTTGAGCAATTTTTGTAAAGGCCTCCATGCAAACATGGGGGCCTTTGTTATTTAGGTGAGATAAATTTTATAGCCGCCGGAACAACCTTTAATTTCAAAGGGGTATAACCTACAAACTCGCCATCCATATCAATTGGCAATGGCCCGATAGATGATTCAATTAACAATTGCGCTGCGGTTAGGTACTTAATTTCGGAGTGTTCAATTTTTTTGGACTTCTTAATTTTTCCAAGGTTCATCAGATATTCCAGAATTGAAATCTTCCCCACAATTACCACCGAAAACAATTTATCATCGGGCAAAGCATCGGGTGCTATACCCATTCCGCCACCAAAAAACCTGCCATTGGCAACTATCAGGCTCATAACCTCACGTTCATAATCAAAACTATCGGCATGCACTTTTACAGGTTGATTTTTATAAGTAAGCAATGCCGTTAAAATCGCTTTTTGGTAGGTTATGGTTGGCCCCAGAACCTTTGAAGAATTTGCCAGGCGCTGAGCAATAGCGCCACCGATACCTACATCGGTAATATTTACGAAATAACGACTTGCCTGCTGGCCATCACCATCAAAATATTCCGTCCAGCCAATATCTACTACCCTGTAGCTATCTTCTTCTATCCACTTTTTTAGAAGTGCTATCTCGTAGGTAACGCCGATCGTTCGTGCAAAATCGTTACCAGTGCCATTAGGCAAAAGCCCTATCCTTATCTCGTTTACGTTATTACTATTGGCGCTCATTACGCCATTAATAACCTCATTCAGGCTACCATCGCCGCCTATGCAAACCACATGCGTTGCGCCATTGAGCACCGCTGTGCGAGCTAATTCGGAGGCGTGGTTGGCATGTTGTGTTACTAAAAAAGTTAGGGTAGCAGTATCGCCAAAGTGCGCTTTAATGCCCACAATTATTTTATAGTGGTTCTTTATTTTGCCATGTAGAATAAAGGCAATTTGCTTCATGTGTAATTATAATGAGAAAGGCAGTATAACACAAAGAACACTAAGGTTTATACAAAGACCATGAAGAATACCGTTTTTGTGGCCTTTACAACAAGCTGCGCCCTATACTTTGAAAATATTACCTGCCATAGGAACCACAATATCGTGAGGAGTAAGTTTAGAGGCAAGGGCACCAACTTTATTTGCCAGGCCAGGAATTGCAACACTTTTGTTTTTCATAACAGCCTGTAAGCCTACCTTTGCAACCTTATCGGCGGTCATCATAAACTGCGCGTTTTTTTCAATCACCTTGGCCATTTGTGCTGCATCAAAAAAATCGCTGTAAGTTCCACCAGGGCAGAGGGCCGTTACGTAAACGTTCTTCTTTTTTAATTCCTCACGCAATGCCCTCGAAAATGAAAGCATAAACGACTTGGTTGCAGAGTAAATAGCCATTGTTGGCACCGGCTGATAAGCACCGGTGCTAACCGTGTTGAGTATATATCTGCGTTGCTTGCTATCAGAGTTTTTAAGGAATGTATAAGCTATCGAAATGCAGGCATCCATATTAAGGTGCATTATTTCCAAATGTTTGCTTAGCGGACAATCTTCAAAATTGCCGTAATAGCCCATACCGGCATTGTTAGCCAGCATGTTTACATTAAACGAATTCTCTTTAGCAAACTGAAATATCCTATCGGCAGCATCTTTTTCAAAAAGATCTATTGCCAAAGTTTTGACAGATACATTTTTAGTTGTCAGTTCAGCCGACAATTTCTCCAACAGATCTTTAGATCGTGCCACCAAAAATAAATTCATTCCACGGCTGGCAGCTTCAATAGCAATGGCTTTTCCTATGCCTTTAGAGGCTCCTGTAATAAGGGTATAATTCATAATTAAATTTTAACTCCGTAGAAATAATAATGGATTGTATCGTAGGCATTAACACCGGTACCTTGCAGGGTTATTGCGGCACCATTTAGCGTTGCGGTACCCGAAAGAAGAAAAGGATGAAGAAATCCCACTACCGAATCGTTTTCACTAAAATTAGTACCGGTGGCGTTTTGTACTGATACGTTCTGTAAAACAAAGTAAATAACATTGGGTGCCTGTGAGAAGCCGGCACTGCTATCGGCTTCAATTCTAATACTATTCAAATTGTTTTCGCCCACTACAACGCGGTAAAAGCTGTTGGGATATAAACCACCGGCGGCAGTAATATAGGTGCCTGCCCATTTAGAGGCATTATCGGTATCCTTACAACCCGCGAATAAAAGCAGGGCAACCAGGGTGATCAAAATTCTTTGAGCCATACCAAACAATTTAAAGGTAAAAATAGAAGAATGATTGATATAGAGTTATATAGAACAATTAAGCAGGAAATCAATGATGTTTAAAGTATTGAATTTCGCGCTCGTGCTTTTTGGCAGCATCGAGAGAATCAAAGGTGCCCAGGTTTTTACGCTTATGAGTTTTGGCGTTTACTTTTCGTGAGAATATGCGGTATTGGCCCGACTTTAATTTTCGTATCATAACACTCAATTTACACAATAACGGGCAAAAAGTGTGCCTGCATAGAAAGCAACGGTAATAAAAAGAAAACTGGGGCTAAGCCTACGCTACAACAGCGGCATTCTTTAAAACCATGGCCATAGTTTCTCCAATTGCGGCAGGAGAATCGACTACCGTTATACCGCAATCGCGCATAATCTGCATTTTGGCAGCGGCGGTATCATCTTTACCACCAATAATGGCGCCGGCATGACCCATCCGACGACCTGCAGGTGCAGTTTGCCCAGCAATAAAGCCAACCACAGGCTTGGTACCATTGGCTTTAACCCAACGGGCGGCTTCGGCCTCCAGGCTTCCGCCAATTTCGCCAATCATAATAATGCCATCGGTTTCGGGGTCGTTCATAAACAACTCAACAGCTTCGCGGGTGGTTGTGCCAATAATTGGGTCGCCACCAATGCCTATTGCGGTAGAAACGCCTAAGCCGGCTTTTACAACCTGGTCGGCCGCTTCGTAAGTTAAGGTGCCTGATTTAGAAACGATACCCACTCTGCCTTTTTTGAAAACAAAGCCTGGCATAATGCCAACTTTAGCCTCGTTAGGGGTTATTACGCCCGGGCAGTTGGGTCCTACCAAGCGAGAGTTTTTGCCAACTAAATAAGCCTTAGCCTTTACCATATCCTGCACCGGAATACCTTCGGTAATGCATACAATTAGTTCAACACCAGCATCGGCAGCTTCCATAATAGCATCGGCAGCAAAAGCCGGTGGTACAAAAATGATAGATACGTTACAGCCGGTTGCTTTGCGTGCATCGGATACGGTATTAAACACCGGCTTATCGAGGTGCTTTTCGCCGCCTTTGCCGGGAGTTACACCACCAATCACATTAGTGCCGTATTCAATCATTTGCAAGGCGTGGAAAGTTCCTTCTTTGCCGGTAAACCCCTGCACAACTATCTTCGAATTTTTATTGACTAAAACGCTCATAGTTTATCTGTTTTTTGGCAGAGTGATTTTTAACTCTACCAGATGAATATTATTTATCGTTTTCGTAATGGGCCCTCATCCGTAATTCCTTCAAAAAGTCGGAGGCGAATATAAAGTCAAATAACTCGCCGTCGGTAATTTTAAGGATATCTTTATTGGTCCCTTCCCAATATTTTAGCCCTTCATGTATAAAAATCACTTTATCGCCAATGCCCATTACCGAGTTCATGTCGTGGGTATTAACAACCGTGGTTATGTTATATTCTGCAGTTATTTCCTGAATCAGGTGGTCGATTACAATAGAGGTTTTAGGGTCCAAACCCGAGTTCGGTTCGTCGCAAAAAAGATACTTGGGGTTCATTACAATAGCGCGAGCGATGCCCACCCGTTTTTTCATACCACCCGATAGCTCGCCGGGGTATTTTCTATTAGTATTTACCAGATTTACCCTTCCCAAGCAAAAATTAACGCGTTCAAGTTTCTCCTCCTTAGTCATGTTAGAAAACATGTCCAAAGGGAAGCTTACGTTTTCTTCAACACTTAGGGAGTCGAACAAAGCCGTACCCTGGAAAAGCATACCGATTTCTTTGCGCACTTCCTTACGTTCGTTAAACTGCATTTCGGTAATGTTTCTGCCATCAAACAAAATGTAGCCGCTATCGGGCTCAAGCAGCCCGACCATGCATTTTAAGGTAACAGTTTTACCTGAACCGGACTTGCCAATAATTAAATTACACTTTCCGCTTTCGAAAGTAGCAGAAACGCCTTTTAGCACAGGGGCGGCACCGAAGTTTTTGGTTATGTTTTTTATCTCTATCACAGTAACAGGAATGCAACCACAAAATTTACAATTACCACAAAAATTGAACTATACACTACGGCCTGAGTACTTGATTGGCCAATTTCGACTGCACCACCTTTTACGGTAAATCCTTTGTAACAAGAAACCGTGGCTAGTATTAGCCCGAAAAGCACAGATTTAACCAGCATAATAAATACGTCGTACGATTTAAAGCCATCCTGCACACCACGCATATATTCAGCAGTGGTATAAAAATGGCCGCCAACACCGGCAGCCCATCCACCCATAATACCTAAAAAAACTGCAATAACCACCAGCATGGGAACCACAAACACGGCCGCCGCTATTTTGGGGCCTATTAAATACGCCGGGGTATTTACACCCATAATTTCTAAAGCGTCAATTTGCTCGGTTACGCGCATGGTACCTAATTCTGAGGCGATATTTGAACCTACTTTACCGGCTAAAAGGAGTGCAGAAATAGTTGGTGCCAGCTCTAATATCATCGCTTTACGCACTACTGAACCAATCCACCACATAGGCACCAGGTTCAACGAGCTAAACTGGTAGGCAAACTGCACGGCACTAACAGCGCCAATAAATGTAGCTACAATGGCAATAATTGGCATAGAGCCTATACCAATATCTTTAGCCTGCCTGAAGGTTTCTCTCCAGTACATTGCTGCTTTCTCGGGCTTTGAGAAAGCCCTATACATAATAGTAATATACTCGCCGAAAGTTTCGAAAACTCTTACCATGCCTGCAAAAAGTTGCTAAGATAATCGTTTAGGTGAAAGTGCGAAGCCCCGAAAGAAAAGAAGGAACTTTCACAAAATAAATCGGCCCCGAAATATTCGGGGCCGATAGCAGTTGAAGGTGGGAATTAGTGTATTTGCGATAACCTATTTCTTAACTTACTGCATTACCACTTTCGTGGTCGTCTTTTCACCGCCGGCTTGTATCTCCATAATATATGTTCCGCCGGCAAGGTTGGTGTTGTTAATGTCTTTTTCAAATTTCCCCGAGTAGTTATCGAACGTTTCGTTGTAAACCTCTTTGCCATTTAAATCTGTTAGTTTTACATGAACTGTTGTTGGCTTCGAAACGCTAAATTCTACATGAAATTGCCCGCCTGCAGGGTTTGGGAAAACTTTAACATCGTTTAAGTTATTGGCCGATGTTGCAGGCTCTTTTACCGACATTGGTGGTTGTGGAGGTTCAGGAGTTTGTGTTTCGGAATTGATTTCGTGGTGAACAGAGCGCTCCTTTCTTATTTCAACTCTTACGTTTTCCTCTTTCTGGCTCAATACTTCGTCAATCAATTCTGTTCTCTCTTCGGGGGCAAAATTCTCATATGTAATCTCGAGCGTAGAATGCCCGTTTCCATTAACAGGGGCATTTTCGGTAACCACTATACTCTTCATATTCTTATCGCAATGTTTATTGCCTGCACCATGACAAGGAGGTACCGGCGGAACCGGCGGCAGCGGAGCTTCAACTATTTCGGGAGCATCGAGATTATTGTCCTTCATGTAAGCATCCAATTCTTCTTTGCTGGAAAAAGTTTTATCAATTACTTCCTGCTTACCGTTTTCATCTTTTACTATTTTGATTTGATATTTTTGTTGCTCTTGTTTTTCAGTAGCTTGCTGGGCAAACATTAATTGCGCTGATAAAACAATTGAAGCGAGAACAACGGTTTTGATGATGGTAGTTGTTGTTTTCATAAAACTGTATTTAGTGATTAAATTTTATTGCTGATACAAAGGTGGCAGGTAAACAAACACGTTTGGGTTAATACCACGTTAAAGGGGGTTAATGAAAAGTTAAATGCTAAACGCATCGGCTTCATCCTTTTACTTTTGACAACACAAACACCAGCGCTTTAAAGGCGATGTTTAAATATTTAGAAGTCAATGAAATCGAGGCAAAGCATACGGATTTTGATTGCATTAATGAGCCTGGCCTTGTTAGGTGTAATTATTATTCAGTTTTTATGGATAAAAAATGCCCTGCAAATGAAGCAGGAACAATGCGAGCGCAGTATTAGCGCTGCACTGGTGAGAGTATCGGCTGACCTGGAGAATAAATATGGAGTACATTGGATTACTGAAAAACTTACTTCCGACTCGAATGTACGTAAAGAGGTGCTGAGCGAAGATCCGGGGTTTTACAAGTTTATGATATCGGTAAACGATGGAAGGGATGCGACCGATGATGGCGATGTTGATACCGAGCAGCGCGATGTTGAAGAACGACTTATTACCGCTATTGACGGAGACACTATTAACAGTCATTACTCGGACCAGGCAGATAGAGGTACCCCACAAAACCGGTTAATTAAAGTGGTGCATGTTAAGCGACATAAGAAACCCGAAATGGTTGCAAACTGCACCTTAGGCGAAGTGCCAGAACCACCAACACCACCAGCCCCGCCGCCAAGCCCGGCAAAAGCAGGTAAGTTGATTAATATTGTAAAAAGTGCAGCCAATGAATGGGCCATGAGTAAAATGAGTGCCAGCGATATAAGTGAAGCACTAGACTCGGGCGAAATAAGATCGACGATAGAAAAAGAATTTCACAAGCAGGGGTTATATGACCGATTTGAATTTGCAACATACTCAATGGCGGGCGATTCGCTTATCATTAATAAAAAGGGTTCTAAAAACCCACTAAACGATTTTAGTTACCATGCGCCACTTATTGCCACAGATTTTATTGAGGGTGGCACCATGTTGTTACTTAACTTTCCACAGCATTTTAAATATCTCTTTGCCTCAATTGCCAGCATGCTTGCCTTATCGTTGCTGTTCACACTGTCGCTTATAGCCACGTTTGCTTACTCGTTGCATGTTATCTTCAAGCAAAAGAAGATATCTGACATAACCAACGATTTTATTAATAACATGACCCACGAGTTAAAAACCCCGCTGGCAACAATTTCGATGACGGCTGATACACTGGCACTTCCATCGGTCAATCAAAACACCGGTTTGGTTGCAGAGTATTCGGGGATGATAAAGAATGAAGTAAAAAAACTGGCGCAGCATGTGGACAGAATTCTGGAGGCTGCGTTGCTTGAAAAAAATGGAAAAGACAGGCAACAGGACCTAGTAGTAATAAATCAGTTAATTGAAGATGAGTTGGTGGTATTTAAGCCGAGGGGGCAGCAATTGGGGGGCAGTTTAATGGCTCAATTACCCGCAGACCCAGTGAGAATATGCGCTAATACTGATTTGCTGCGAAGCGCGATATCAAACCTACTTGATAATGCTATAAAATACGCGCAGCAAGCGCCTGAGATTAATGTGGCGCTTAAAGTTGTTTCGGGCAAGGCTTTGTTAAGCATTAGCGACAAAGGCATAGGCGTAAACAAAGCTGACCAGACGCTGATATTTGAAAAATTTTACCGTGCACACACCGGTAACCGACACGATGTAAAAGGTTTTGGTTTAGGGCTAAGCTTTGTAAAGGATGTTATAGAAAATTTGAAAGGGCGGGTTTGGGTGGAAAGTGAGTTAGGAAAAGGAAGTACTTTCTTTATAGAAATTCCGATAAGCTAATATTTGCACGACATGGAAGACAGAAAAACGCGTATACTTTTAGTAGAGGACGATTTGAACTTTGGGAAAATCCTGAAGGACTATTTATCCATGAATTCGTTTGAAGTGATGCATATGCAGGATGGCATTGACGGATGGAAAACATTCAGGAACCATCACTTTGACCTATGCATTTTAGATATTATGATGCCCAAACGGGATGGATACGAACTTGCACAGCAGATAAGAAAGGAAAATACAACTATTCCTATTTTCTTTTTAACGGCTAAAGGGCAGAAGGCCGATATGGTAACCGGTTACGAAAACGGTGCCGATGACTATATTGTTAAACCGGTTGACGCCGATATTTTAATGCATAAAATAAAGGCCATACTTAAACGCACTAACGAACACCCATCTACAGAACCTGAGCAGTGCGAGTTTAAAATTGGCAAATTTCATTTTCATTTTCCATCGCGTACTCTTTCGCTTGAAAGTGAAAAGCAACTCCTTTCGCCTAAAGAAGCGGATTTGATGTTAATGCTTTGCTCGAAAAAGAACCAGTTGGTAAAGCGTGAAGACATACTGCGCAGCTTGTGGAAGGAGGTTAGTTATTTTACCGGGCGGAGTATGGACGTTTACGTAGTAAAGTTGCGGAAATACCTGCAGCGCGATTCAAATATCAGCATCATTAACCTGCACAAAAGCGGGTATATTTTGGAGGTGAAGGGGTGAGGGGGTGCGAACGTGTTAAGGTGTTAAAGTGCAAATGTTTAAATACATGCGGCCTATTCCATTTTAATAAATCGTTTGGTTGCGCTTTGTTGTTTTAAAGCCGGGCAAAGGCTTCTTCCATTCAAGATTAGCCTCATTTAATTATGTTTGCCTGATGAACAAGAAGATTGTTATTACCGGAGGCACTAAGGGCATTGGCCTGGCTATAGCCCGAAAGTTTACCATGGGTGGTTTTGATGTTGCTGTTTGCGCGCGGAACGAAAATGACTTACTGGCACTGGATAGCGCATTGGCTGCGCTTCGCAGGCACGAAAGCCAGAAGATACTCATGGCGAAATGCGATATCAGCAAAAAGGATGAACTAAAAGCATTTTCGGATGACGTGTTGCGCGAGTTTGGCCGCGTTGATATGCTTGTAAATAATGGTGGCGTATTTTTACCGGGGCAGATACACAAGGAAGAAGATGGGTTACTGGAAAAGCTGATAGAGACTAACCTTTACAGCGCATATAATTTGAGCAGGTGGTTAATACCCGGAATGATAAAGCATAATACGGGGCATATTTTCAATATGTGTTCGGTGGCCAGTTTAACGGCTTACCCAAATGGGGGCTCTTATAGCGTTTCGAAATTTGCGATGTTGGGTTTATCAAAGGCTTTGCGCGAGGAGCTAAAAGACTTTAACATAAAGGTTACGGCATTACTGCCAGGCGCAACGCTTACAGATTCGTGGAAAGGGACCGACTTGCCAATCTCTCGTTTTATGAAGGCTGAAGATGTTGCCGATATAGTTTGGGATATCTACAATTTATCGGCCAATACAGTGGTGGAGGAAATAGTTTTAAGGCCCCTTTTGGGCGATATTTAAGGCTAAAATGTTGTTAAAGGAATTTAACCAAATCTCAAAAATTTAGAATTAAAACCCCAACTCTGCTATTTTAGCATTTCAAATAACCGATTTTATGCAAAAGACTTTCTTGTTTTTCTTATTGATTACCCTTGGCTCAGTTTCGTTTGGCCAGCAGGTTAAAACCACCCCAGCACCTAAAAAAGACGATAAGCCCGCTCAGGCGCCGGTTAACCCTAATGCTGCTACGGCCGATTTTAAGGAAGAGAGCTACAATTTTGGTGATGTTGGCGAGGGTCCGCAAATTACCCACGAGTTTAAGTTTACCAATAATGGTAAGGAGCCTTTGATTTTATCGAACGTAAAGGCAAGTTGTGGTTGCACAACGCCCAGCTGGCCTAAGGACCCTATTTTACCGGGTAAAGAGGCTACCATTTTAGTAACTTATAATACCCAGGGGAGGCCCGGTAAGTTTACCAAAAGCATTACTATTACAAGCAATGCCGCCACACCAAGCAAGGTTATTTACATTAACGGAACCGTTGAAAAAGTTGACCCTGCCAAGTACGAGCCGCTTGAGCAACCAAGCATGCTTTCGCCAAAGGGAACTAATTAATAAAACAGTCGGTTTGAACGAAGTGAAGAATCTGGCCATTTGAGAATTGCCCAAGATTCCACATCAAGATGTTTCGCTATCGCTCAACATGACAAAAGGGGAATTTATCCCTTCATCAATAAATCTTCACTATGCCAAGTGTTTCGCACAAAGGAATGTCGATGCCTGAGTCACCTATCAGGAAATTAGTGCCGTATGCAGATGCAGCTAAGAAAAAGGGAGTTAAGGTTTACCATCTTAACATTGGGCAGCCAGATATTGAAACGCCTAAACAGTTTTGGGATAAGTTGAAAACACTTGACATTAAGGTGCTGGAATATTGCCCCAGTAATGGTATTGCATCTTACCGCGAGAAGTTTGCAGGATATTATAACCGCATTGGCATACCGGTTAACGCTACTGATTTTATGATTACCGAGGGAGCAAGCGAGGCACTTTCGTTTGCTATGATGAGCTGCCTTGACCAGGATGACGAGATAATTATACCCGAGCCTATGTATGCCAATTATATTGGTTTTGCGGCAGCTGGTGGAATAAGAGTAACGCCTATACCTACTTCCATTGAAAACGGGTTTGCCTTGCCTCCTATTGAAGATTTTGAGAAAGCGATTACCCTCAAAACAAAGGCTATATTGATTTGTAACCCGAATAACCCTACCGGTTATTTATATAGCAAGGAAGAGTTGCTTACGCTACGTAATATTTGCCTACGCCATGACCTGTTTTTGTTTGTGGATGAGGTTTACCGTGAGTTTTTATATGGTGGCAAAACGTTTTTCAGTGCCCTTAACCTTGATGGTATGGATAAGCACGTTGTGGTGTTTGATTCAATATCGAAAAGGTTTAGTGCATGTGGTGGAAGAATTGGTGCCATTGTAACACGTAATAAAGAGGTGTTGGCGGCGGCATTAAAGTTTGGGCAGGCAAGGTTGAGCCCTAACTCGCTGGCGCAAATTGCAGGCGAAGGACTTTTTGATTTAGGTAAGGATTACTACGATGGCATTATAGCAGAATATCAAAAGCGCCGTGATGTTATTGTAAAGTTATTGAACGAAATGCCGGGTGTAAGCTGCCCGAACCCTGGTGGGGCGTTTTACGCGGTAGCTTCTTTACCCGTTAAAGACAGCGACCATTTTTGCCAATGGATGCTCGAAAACTTTTCGCATAACGGGGCAACAGTAATGATGGCGCCGGCATCGGGTTTCTATTCAACAACAGGTTCTGGTAAAAACCAGGTGCGTATTGCTTATGTATTGAATACGGAAAACCTTACAGCTGCGGCGGAATGCCTTGATTTAGGGTTGAAGGAGTATGCTAAGGCGATGGTTAGGGAGTTGGTGAATTAATTTTGAAGAGACGCGGTGCATCGCATCTCTTCAATGTTGGCACCTACTTACTGCTTGCACACGTTTCAAAAAATTTATCAATGTCACAGTCTGGCCGATGATAAACCCTTTGCCAAGCCCTTGATAGTTTATTTATCTGTTCATTTACGCAATTAAAAAACGGAGCAAACTCAGGTTGTTTATTCGCCAAGGCTTTAAGAGTAGCAAATGTTCTGGCATGAAATATTTTTCCATCAATACCTTTTGAAATACATGTAATGTCATAAGTCTGTGATTGTGGACTACCATTAGCATTAGGCGTTTCCACAACAGAATAATGATGCCACAAATAATATTCTCCTTCGCGTTCAATTTTAAAATTCAATCCAAATGCTATTCTACAGAACTCTCCTTTGTACATTACACCAAAAATATCCTCTTGCTTATGAAATTCCAGTACACCATTTATCTTATAACGAAGTAACGCGTTGGATCCGCGCAATGCATTCAGGCTATTGCTATCAATCAGAATCAATCTCTTGTTTAAATAATCATCATAAGTTTTATAAATGCCATCTTGAGCCTGAACAAAAAAGATGGAGAAAAGCAAAAAGGTAATTACCCAAAGTGGCCTAAAAAAGATGCTTCCTTTCATGTAAGCAAAATTTAATACGGAAATATTAAAAAATATATAGAATTATTCACCTATAATTTTTCTTCTTACAACGTTGTATTATGGGTCAATATTTCCGCAAATGCAGATAGTGATTCGCAATAATTATCAATCAGCAGTTTTTGCTCATCGGTTGGCTTGTTTGGTTCACCTATAAACACAGTTATCATACCTGCATTTCGGCCAAACTCCATATCGCTTATTGAATCGCCTACGATGATGGATTTGGCGAAGTCAATTTCGGGGAAGTCTTTTTTAGCGCGCTTGGCCATACCGATATTGGGTTTGCGCATTTGTTTAACATCGTTAGCAACTAACTCTGTAGCGGAGTAGATGGCATGAATGCGGCCGCCATGCTTGCGCACTTCTTTCAGCATTTCGTCATGTATAAACTCTAAGTCGTCATGCGTCATTAAGCCACGCCCGACGCCTTGTTGGTTGGTAACGATTAGTATGCGTCGAAATACTTTGGCTAATTGAGTCATGGCATCAAGCGCGCCTTCCAGAAAATAAAACTCATCCCACGACTTGACGTAGTCGTTTGGATAGTGCAGGTTGATTACTCCATCTCTATCGAGAAACAGCGTCCAGCCTTTATCTATTTTCAATTCACTTAAAGTCATGCTGCGCTTTGTTGTAATCTTCGGGAATTCCAATATCGATAAAATAGCCGTCGAACACCTTACCTGAAAACTTTAGTTCACCGGTGTATCTTTCAAGAATATCTTTTTCGAAGGAGAACTTCGGCCCTACTTCGACCTTATCAAAGAGCTTTTTATCGAAGAAGTAAATGCCACCATTTATGAATCCCTTGTTCACAAATTTCTTCTCATCAAATTTCGTTATTCTGAAAGCTTCATTCATTTGCACGGTGCCATACCTGTCAAAATGCTCAAGCGGTTTAATGGCTAGTGTAATATCGCTTTTGCTCTCAAAATAATATTCCTGTAATGCCCACAAAGGCAGTCCGAAAAAGGTATCACCGTTTAAAACATAGGCTGGGCCGTCAATCAAATCAAAGGCTTGTTTAATTCCGCCACCGGTGCCCAGCGGTTCTTCTTCAATTGAGTAACGAACTTTGATGCCCAGGTATTCTTCGCCAAAAAAGTCTTTAATAACCTCATGCTTATATCCAACCGATAATATTACATCCTTTATTTGCTCGCTCTTTAAATATTGAAAGATGTAATGTAGAAAAGGCTTTCCGTTAACCGGGGCCATTGGTTTGGGGAGGTCGTTAATTACAGTGCGCAGGCGGGTTCCAAGGCCACCGGCTAAAACAATAGCTGGATAATCTTTAACATCCATCCTACTTGAATTTAAAAAGCTCCTCTTCTACCAACTGGCAGATGATGTGGCCAATTAAGATGTGGCTCTCTTGTATACGAGGGGTATCTTTGCTGGGAACGTTAAAAAGATAATCGCAGCTATCTTTCATTTTGCCACCGGTTTCGCCGGTAAAGGATATAACAGTCATGCCACGTTTCTTGCCCTCTTCCTGAGCGAGAATAATGTTTTTTGAACTGCCTGAGGTTGAAATACCAATCAAAACATCGCCCTTGCGGCCATGCGCTTTTACTGCACGTTCGTATACCTGATCGTAGGAGTAATCGTTTGCTACGGCAGTCAAAAATGAGGTATTAACGTGCAGGGCTTCTGCGGGAAGGGGTTCTCTATCACTATAAAAACGGCCAGTAAACTCGGCGGCTAAATGTTGTGCATCGGCAGCGCTGCCACCGTTGCCGCACAGGTATAAGCGATTGCCGTTTTTAAAGGCACCTGCAATACCAAAGGCTACTTCCTCAATTCGCTTTATCAATTCTTCGTCAGCCAATACTTTCTTCTTGACTTCGATTGAAGCAGATATGATGGATTTTATTTTGTCTTTCATCGGTTAATTCTTTTGACATTAAATAGTCCAGGTGGTTAACCCGTATTCGGTAAAGTTATATTTCATTACGCGGCCGCCCAGTTTATTTAACGTATCAATCACTTTAAATTTTGCATTGTAGGGTGCATAAAAAATCATAAATCCGCCGCCGCCGGCACCGGATATTTTACCACCGGTTGCGCCTGCTTTAATGGCTGTATCGTAAATGCCCTCAATCATAGGGTTTGAAATGCCTGAGGCCATGGCTTTTTTATGCTCCCAGCCGTAGTGTAAAATTTTGCCTATACCATCTACATCGCCTTTCAAAATGGCTTCTTTCATCATTACGCTCTGCTCCTTGAGGTTGTGCATAGCTTCGATACTCTTTACGTTTTTCTTCTTCACGTTTTCGGATTGGCGGGCAATGATTTCGGAGGAAGAGCGGGAGGTTTCGGTAAAAAACAGGATGAGGTTGTTTTCCAACTCATTCAACCATTTATCTTTTATGCGCAGCGGGTTTACAATTACTTTATCGTTGGCATAAAACTCCATGTAGTTTACTCCGCCGAAAGTGGCTGCATACTGGTCCTGCTTACCACCATGCATAGCCAGGTCTTCGCGCTCAATACGATAGGCTAAATGGGCAATGTCATATTCACCCAAGGGTAACTTGAACCATTCAACAAAAGCGCCGAGAATAGCCACTACCAGTGTTGAAGATGAGCCTAGCCCTGAACCTGGGGGAGCATCAACATAAGTCGTCAGTTCAAAAGCGAATGGTTTTTTAATGAAGTCTTTTACCACCCGGTTATAAACGCCTTTGGCTAAATCGAGTTTCCCGTCAATAGCCAAATGCTTTTTGGCTTCTAAAACCAGCTCTTCGTTTCTGTCGATAGCTTTGATAGTTATCTTTTTGCCGCTTGACGGTTTGATAGTTGCATAGGCATGCATGCCAATGGTCATATTGAGGATGGCACCACCGTATAAATCAGAGTAGGGCGATACATCGGTACCACCGCCTGCCAAACCAAGACGCAAAGGGGCTTTACTTCTTATAATCATATGGTTGCAAAATAAATGATTTCGGGGAATGTAGGGGGGTAGAGAAATTAACTACTAAGGCACTAAGGACACACAGGAGCACTAAGCTTATAAAACTAAGCACTGATTTGTTGGTACATTTCAAAAATGCGGTTTAGCATTTCGCTCCAGGCGTATTTTTTCTTCTCGGTTTTTATGGCGTCGCGCATAGGATATTCGCGGTGGTTGGCATAAAAATCTACCAGTGCATCGGCAATGGCTTTGGGTTCGGGTTCAACTACGTAGCCTACTTTCCCGTTTGGCACTATTTCGGGTAAGCCTCCAACATTGGTAACCAACATTGGCCTATCGAAGTGATAGCATATTTGGGTAACGCCACTTTGCGTAGCATGCTTATAGGGCTGAACAACAATATCAGCAGCACAGAAGTAATTGCGCACTTCGTTGTCAGGAATAAAATCAGTTCTTAAAATAAGTTTATCGGCTATGTTCAACTGGGTAATTAAATCCCAATATGGTTTAGCGGCGGTATAAAACTCGCCGGCAACAATTAACCTGATATTCAGATTTCTTACTCTGTCATCGGCCATGGCATTCAACAAAAGGTCAAGCCCCTTGTAATCGCGGATGAAGCCGAAAAATAAAATGTATTCGGTATTGATTTCGAGGCCGAGTTTTTCGTAGGCCTCAGTCTTTTTGATAGCCTCACCAAAGTTGTCGAACAAAGGATGCGGCGAAAAAACCTTGGGCTTTTTAGAATCGAATTTCTGTAAGTCAACTAACACAGAATCGCTCATAGCAATAAAGCCATCTACAGAATTTGCGAAGTATTGAGCAAGTTGAAAATCACCCAGGCGCTTTTCGTGAGGAATGATGTTGTCAATAATGGAAATGACTTTGGTTTTCTTGTTCTTTTTCACAATCCGTGAAATGGTGCCGAGGCACGGGCCCATGAACGGCAGCCAAAATTTTACAATCATCAGGTCGGCATTCAGTTTGGCAATTTCTCTGCCCACGCTTATCCAGTTAAGCGGGTTGATGGAGTTTACTTTTACATGAATGTATAAGTCATCGGGAGCAGGTTGATCACTAATCTGAGAGGTGCCGGGAAAAAGAAATGAAGGATATTGCAGGCTGAAAGTATAAATCTGAACGCTGTGTCCCTGTCTTACAAACTCGCGCGCAAGGCGTTCGTTGTATGATGCCAAGCCGCCGCGTAATGGGTGAGCGCTACCTAAAATTATAACTTTCATTATCGAAGATATTATATGCCACAAAGGCACTAAGACACTAAGAAATACAGGTTATGATAATCGGGCTTATTGATTAAACCTTTGTGCCTTCGTGTCTTTGTGGCGAAAACTAATTTTACAAATTCACAGTTTTTGCAATGTCGTATTGATTGCGGTTAGCGCCATTGCGCGAAACAAGTTCACCTAAAAAACCCGCTACAAATAGTTGAACACCGATAATGATGGAGAGCATACCGATGTAAAATATAGGACGCTCCGTCATACGATATACCTCAAATGCAAACTTGGCGATGGTTAAATAGATTACCATGCATGAGCCCAGAAAAAAACTAAGCACACCCAAACCACCAAACAAGTGCATAGGGCGTTTTGCAAAACGCGTCATGAACGATACGGATAGCAAATCTAAAAAGCCATAGAGAAAGCGCTCCATACCAAATTTGGTTACGCCGTATTTACGGGCCTGGTGCTGCACTACCTTCTCTCCTATTTTGCTGAATCCTGACTTTTTAGCCAGTATGGGTATGTAACGATGCATTTCGCCATATACTTCAACACTCTTCACTACCTCGTTTTTATATGCCTTTAAACCACAGTTAAAGTCGTGCAGGTAAATGCCCGACATAGCCCGTGCTGCAGCGTTATATATTTTTGTAGGGAGCGTTTTGGTTATTGGGTCATATCGTTTTTGTTTCCATCCGCTAACCAGGTCGTAACCATCTTCCGTTATCATTTTATACAAAGCGGGAATCTCGTCCGGCGAGTCCTGTAGATCGGCATCCATGGTAATTACTACATCGCCTTTAGCAAGTTGAAAGGCAGTGTTAAGAGCGGCGCTTTTTCCGTAATTAATTCTAAACTTAATGGCCTTCAGATTTGGATTTTGTGCTGTAAGGCTTTCTAAAACCTGCCACGACTTATCCTTGCTCCCATCATCCACTAGTATTACTTCGTACGAAAAGTTATTAGCCTTCATTACGCGGTCAATCCAGGCGGTTAACTCTGGCAGCGATTCTTCTTCATTAAATAAGGGAACTACTATCGATATCTGCATTTATTCCTGCGCTTTTATTACGGGCCTGTCATCGGGCCGATTCACAAATAAACCAATAAGTAGTGAAAATATTGCACCAATTATAATCGATTGAACGTAAATCATCAGCTGCATCTTTAAAGTCGGTTTACCGCTGACATCCTCAATCTTTTTTACTGCTTCATCTATCTTCTCATCGGTAGATCCAAATTTCTCCAAAATGTCCTTAGCCATTTCAATTTTCTTTTCTTTAACAATAACAGGTATTTGAGGATCAATCACATTATATAATACGTAGTTAAAAGAGTCAAATAGCATTGTAGCAGTAAGGGAAATAATTAAAACTGTTACAAAGGCATGCTCGAAATCAGAAAACTTACCTAATTCTCTTCTAATAGTTATCCCACCCCAAATCATCAAAAATATAAGTGGTAGATATACTACTTTGGGCCACATGCCTGCAAGTGCTGAGATACTTACAAAATAGATAACCAGAATTATGATAATCATGATAACGCCTGCAATAACACCGTATTTTATGGAGGAGGAGTATTTATTCATAAAATAGATTTTACCGGTTTAGAAGCGCTTTGCCTTTGTTTATTACACCAACCACTTTGCCAATAAATTCTGTTCCGATAAAGGGGGTGTTTTTTGATTTTGATTGAATATCATCAGCTGTAAACTTCCACTTTTTGCCCGGATTAAATAAGGTTAAATCGGCGGCAGCGCCTTCTTCAATTTTCGGGATTGCTATACCCAATATTTTGCGCGGATTTTGTGCCAGCAGTTGAACTATCTTTTCAACTTTTATTTCGCCTCTTAAAGCGGTATTGGTCACCGCAAAACAGGTTTCCAAACCAACCATTCCAAAATCAGCTTTGTCAAACTCCAGCTTTTTGCAATCTTCATCTTGCGGCTGATGGGCTGAACTAACAGCGTCTATGGTTCCATCCGCAACACCCTTAACCAGCGCTGTTATGTCGGCCCGTAAGCGAAGGTGGGGGTTAACTTTATAATTGGTATCAAAATCGCCTACGGCGCTATGCTCCAGCATTAAGTTGTATGCGTTTACCGAGGCCGATACATTTAGTTTTTTTCTTTTAGCGGCGCGAATCAGATCAACTGATTTCTTCAATGAAATATCCAGCAGATGCAATTTCGAATCCGTGTATTCCAATACAAACAAATCGCGGTTAACGGCTATTTCTTCGGCCAAAGCCGGTGCACCTGGTAAGCCTAATTGCGTGCTCACCAAACCTTCGTGCATGGCACCGTTTTTAGAGATGCTTTTATCCTCAGCGTGAACCATAATTAAGCCGTCAAATGCTTTTACATACAACAAGGCCCGCTCTATCATTCCAGCCGTAGGGCTTGGTTTAAGCCCGTCACTGAAGGCGATGGCACCGGCCTGGTGCAGGTCGTACATATCGGCCAAATCGTGCCCTTCTGTATTGTGGGTAACAGCACCGATTGGGTGAACGCTTACCAGTTGGTCGGTAGATTTACCCAAAACATATTCTACCTGCGCTTTGGTTTGAATTACCGGCTGGGTGTTTGGCATACAGCATATATGGGTAAACCCACCGGCCGCTGCGGCTTTACAACCCGATTCAATTGTTTCTTTTTGTTCAAAACCGGGGTCGCCTAAAAAGGTATTGAGGTCGAACCAACCAATTGAGACATGCAGATTGTCTTCTTTAATTTCCTGAGCCTTGCTTGTGTTTCGTAAACCCGTGCCTATCCTTTTGATTTTTCCGTCGGAAACCAAAATGTCTTTAACCTGATTATTAAAAGGAGAGCCGGTATCTACTATTCGTGCTGAGCGGATGAGTATTTCCATGTTTTTGTTTACCGGAACGCAAATATAGCAGAATTGGGATACTTTTTACCGCAAAGAAGCAAAGGGCGCAAAGAATACACTAGTTTGATGGTGGTGATTGCTTACAAATTTTTGCAGGATTTATCATTAATTAGCACCCATGGAAAACGTTTTAGGATTTTTGGCCCCAATAGCGGTTTACTTGGTCATTTTTATATTAAACGCGGTATTACCAGGCCGATGGGTAACAGGATATGTTACAAAACCCAACTCAGCCGAAAAACTACGCTACCGCCTTAACGGACTACTGGTGCTAATTACAGTAGTTACGGGGTGGATACTATTGTGCTACTCAGGCTTTTTAAGCTGGGATTGGCTATATCAATACCGGTGGTATGGCCTGGCAGGTGCCGTTACCTTTGGGCTCGCCTTCTCGCTGGTATTAGTAGTACCCAATGTCCCTGTTAAGGACTCATTCTTAGCTGACTTTTATTTAGGCAGGCTTGAGAACCCGCAACTGTGGGGTGGACGAATAGATGCCAAAATGTGGCTTTACCTGATAGGCGCGGTTATGCTTGAGTTGAACGCTTTAAGCTTTGCGGCCCATCACTACCTCATTTATGGAGCGGAAGCATCGAAAGGTATTTTTCTCTGCGCTGGGTTGCTTACCTTCTTTCTGATAGATTATCTGACTTTCGAAGAGGTGCATTTGTATACCTATGATTTTTTTGCAGAGAGGGTTGGGTTTAAGCTGGGATGGGGGTGCATTGCTTTTTACCCGTATTTCTACGCCATACCGTTGTGGTCAACAGTAGCCCTTGCTCCTACACATACAGCTACACCACTATTAATATTATATGTCCTTATTTTCTTTACAGGCTGGGGCTTATCTCGCGGGGCGAATTTGCAGAAGTATTTTTTTAAGAAAGACCCCAAGGATACTTTTTTAGGTATAACACCTGAAACGATTACGGATGGTAACCGCACATTACTGGTAAATGGCTTTTGGGGCCTAAGCAGGCACATCAATTATTTAGGCGAAATAGTAATGGCTGTAGGTTTAGCGCTTTGCACCGGACACCCTTTATTGTTATGGCCGTGGTTGTATCCTTTGTATTATGTGGCCCTGCTGTTTCCAAGGCAGGCTGACGATGATGCCAGATGTGCATTAAAATATGGCGCACTTTGGGATGAGTATTTGAAGCGAGTGCCAAAGCGTATTATACCCTTTGTGTACTGATTTTTTACCGTAAAGACACAAAGAGCGCAAAGGGAAATCCAAAGAATTCAATAGCTTCCTTTGGAAAATGCTCAAGCAGCCAGACTCACCCCGTCACTTCGTGCCACCTCCCGCCCAAAACCGCGGGATGAAACACCTCCTTATGAAAACAGAGAGGGGAACAGCCCATTATTAAAGCCGGTACATTTTTCGGGTAGTATCGCCCATAATATTAATAGCCGTTTTTCGGGGCATTAGCTTTTGCATGATAAAGCTTGCCAGCTTATTACCGGTGCCGGTTATGAAAGAGGGTTGTTTGCCTAGTTTCTCAAAACATTCCTTCACCACCTCATCGGGGCTTTGAACGCGTGGCGCAAAAAAATCGGCTTTCTCTGGTTTTGTGTTAATGAAATTGGGCGTTGCGGTGGCGCCGGCACAGCAGGCTATAACATCTACCCCCCTATCTTTCCACTCGTACCATAGGCTTTCGGCAAATATCCGGTTAAAGGCTTTGGTTGCGGCGTAAGTGGCTAAAAAACCACTACCCTGAAAACCTGCCAACGAAGCCATTAAAATAATAGCTCCGTTGCCCCTATTCAACATTGGCTCAGCAAAAAGGTGAACCAAGTTCATAGGCGTAACCATATTTGCCTGGGCAATTTTATTGTTATGTTCAAGCGTATCCTTTTCAAAAGCCCCAATGTGTGAAAGGGCTGCGTTGTACACCAACAAACCAACTTCCATGTCCTTAGTTGCCTCTTGCAGTTGCAGGGCAGCACCGGTATTGGCTAAATCGCAACTAATACATTTGGCCTGTATTTTGAACTTACTGGTAAGCGCTTTTGCTAATTCCTCTAAAGGCTCTTTACGCCGCGCCACCAGCACCAGGTTAAAACCCGAGGATGCCAGGTAAGTTGCATAGGCAGCCCCAATTCCCTCTGATGCACCGGCTACTAAGGCCCATGTGCCATATTTTTCAGTTAACTGCATCGGTTATTTTGTGAGGTAAAGGTGGTAATTAAATGTTAGAAAAAAATGAGGCCTCATCCTCTGTCCTTCGGACATCTCCTTCTCCATTTTCAGAGCAAAATAGAGAAGGAGAACGAAATTTTGACATTGGCCTTACTTTAAGAAATTCCAAATCTGCACAGTTAAAGCGAACAGCCAGTTATGCTCACCCTGCCTATAAGTTTTTACATAGGTTATTGAGTGTATGTTTAGTTTTGTGAGGTGAATTTATGGGACTATGAGGACCTGTGGGACTGTTGTTTGACATGATGAGAATATAATCTTAGGTTGAGGGAGAGGTCTTTAGAGAGTCCTGATCTATTAAAGTGCGAGCGAAAAGTTGACAAAACTTGACAAAACCCGACAAATTCTAGAATTTGGAGTTTGATCGCGCTATTGAAAAAGTCATTGAGTTAAAAATATGTGCAATATATATCAAACCACCTTACCTGTCTAATTTTAAGGGAATTAGAGAAATGGGCTACTAAAAAAGTACACAAAAGTACACCGAATTTATTTTTTTAAAACCGGGAGGATATCAGCCCCTCTTGTAAAAAATCCAAAGCCAGCTTAGACGTGAAAAGCGAAAAAATACAGGGCTTAACAGAACCAGCAAAATGCCGTTAACAAGCACGTAGTTTAAACTAAGTGAATTCATAAACCCAAACGCTACTGTTGAAATGGCAAAAGTAAAGCAGCTAAACGCCACGGTAATTGCGTACGACATATATGTTGCACCCCAATAAAAACCGGTTTCTGGTGAAAACTCGAGATTACAATGGTCGCAATGTTCATGCATGGCGGCCATTTTGCGTATGTTGAAAGGATTGGAGGAAACAAACACCTTGCCTTGCCCGCAACGAGGGCATTTTCCGGCAAAAAAATCTGATGCTGTCGGTGTCATTAAGTGGTTGGTCACCTGTTCATGCTGTATCATAAAATTCAAAATTTAATGGTTCATAATGCTCTTTCTGAAAGTTTCAGGTGCTTGCCCGGTTGCCTTCTTAAAGAATTTGCTAAAGTGAGAATGGTCAGTAAAACTTAAATGATGTGCTATTTCAGATATATGCATATCCTGGTTAACCAGCATACGTTTGGCTTCCAGCAAAACCCTGTCGCGAATAATTTCACCGGCGGGTTTTCCTACCACCTGCTTGCATAAATTATTAAGGTAATTAGGCGTTACAAAAAGCAGCGCTGCATAATCCCTAGGCATGTGCAGTTGCAGGTATTTTTCTTCTATCAGCTTTTTGAAGCTGCTTATTACCACGTGATTGCCATGTTGTTTATTAGCGGTATTTGGCAATTTTGTTTGGTCTGCTGTTATTATAAAAAGCTCCAGCATCCAAAGCTTAATTAAATCAGGGTTTGTCGTCTTGGTGTTATTGGCCGCCGCCAGAATCTTATCGAATAAATCCTTCACCTTTTTCTGCGCTGCAAGCGGTAAAAACACTACACATTGTTGTGCATCGCCTAAAAAGAAAGTGAATTGATCGAGGTAAGTAGGGTTGGCTAAAAATGAGCGGAAGAAGTTTTCGGAAAAATTAATGACATAGCCATCCGGTTCGCTTTTAAAATTCCAGCTATGTACCTGGCCGGGCGACATAAAATATATTTCGCCAGCCGAAACGGGAAAATTGACAAAATCGATATTGTGCGTTCCGCTGCCTTTTGTAAAATAAATAAGGTGGTAAAAATTATGCCGGTGAGCAGCGCACAAACCTGAGTGAACTTTGAGATACGGAGCAAACCTGTTTACCAATAACTCGTTGGAAGAATTCCTTTCGGGTTTAATAGTGCAGATATCGTATGTTGGAATAACCTTTGCCATTGCGAAGCAAAGATACCAGTACTTGTAATACCCTGCTTGTATTATTTGTGGGTAAACTGGTAGTTTTTACCCATGGTAAACTACACCCTCCAAAACCTCAACAGCAGTATTTCAAGGCCTAAAAAGAGAAGTGTCAGTATAAGACACCACCTCCATAGGGGTGTACCGCGGTCAAGTTCCTTTACAATAGAAGCCACTTCGGCATTTGCGGTGCTTACCACGTTTACATTACTCTGGGGGTATTTTTCTTTTAGCTGAGCCGCAGTAGAAAACTTAAGGTCACTTTCGCGGCGGTCAAAATTAAGAGCCAAAACCTGGGTAGAATCTGAACCTTCAAGAGCTATGGTATAAAACCCTGCTTTTTTAATTTGATCACTTAAGCCAAGCAACATTTTGTTGCCAACGGCGAATTGCTCGGGTATAAACTCAACATTCTCGCCTTTTATTTTATAAACCTTTTGGCTGGCTACTTTTGGTGCATCAACCTCAATACGGGTTTTGTCGCCAATAAAATAACTGATGTTGCCGCCTTTAATATTCAACACAGCCATTTTATATAACATAGGCACAAATATGGCGTGCACCGGCAGGTCAGAAAAATCTTTATCAAGCGGAGCTGCACAAACATATAGAGAGCCTTGCTGAAAAGGATAACGGCTGAAAAACGAAGTGCCGTCTTTTAGGTTCAGTATCGCCTCCTCGTTCGAAGCCGTTGAATGTGAAAAAGTGTAATACTTTTTAGCCTGAGGCAAATTCATATTTTGTGGCACTTTTTCAAAAACATCTTTAAAAATGTTTTGCTGCAGATTAATGGTTGCCATATCCTGTTGCTGCTCTGAAAACCCAGTGATTGAATTGGCCTGCAGGTTATTTAAAAAGCGGTTATAAGCTTCCGTTTCGCACTTATCGCCGGGAAACAAAGTTACTGCCCCGCCATTGGCAATATATTGGGTGATGGCAGAGGCCATGCCCGTGGGTATTGTTTTCAAATTAGCCAAAATCACAAGTTGTGTGCCCTGCAAAACGGCAGGGTCGAAACCACTAAGGGATATAGAAGAGTAATTAAATTCTGTCTGGTCCTTAAAAAGAGCATCTAAAAATATATTGGCCCGGCCTTCATTAACTGCAACCACCTTTATTTTTTCAATCACGTTGAACGCGATATAATAGTTGTCGTCGTAATTAATCGGATAATCTTGAATTGAAAGTTCTGCTTTGTTGAGGCCAGCTTGCGCGGGTATAAAACTAAGTGTATCATATTTAAATGAGCCGGCATCTACCGAAAAATCGGCCATAACTTTGGTTTGGCCATTCAGTTTAAGTACCAACCGGTTGTTCTCATTTTTCTTTTCGCCTGCATTGCTGATTTTAACTATCAGTTGTGCCTGCTGGCCTATTAGCTGCACCGGTTCACTAAACCAGCACGTATCCACATAAACATTTTCCTGGGCATCGGCGGACAAGGGAATCAAGTTATATCCTACTAATGAGTCAACGCTCATATCCCCCATATTCTTCTGAAAATCGGAAAGCAGGTATGCAATCTGATTTTTGCCATTTTCACGACTTAACGCATCTTTCTGGCGTTTGGTAATCTCTGAAAGTGTTCTTACTGAGGGCGAAATTTCAAGCTCATCAACCATATTGGTAAACTCTTCCTTACCAACCAGTCGTTGGTGTTTTCCCATGAAATCATTGCTCAACAATTGAAACTGGTCATCGGCCGAATAATTATGAGCTATTTCCTTAGCAGCAAGCTTTGCTTTATCAAACAAACTTCGCCCCTGACTCATGGCGTTCATCGAAAACGAATTATCGACATAAACGCTTACAAATTTTTTACCAGCCGAAACCTGGTTTCTTTTATTGGGTATATATGGCTGGGCAAAGGCAAAAACCAAAAAGGCAAGCGCCAGCAAACGGCAGGCTAACACCAACAAATGTTTCAGCTTACTTTGCGAGGCAGTTTCATCCTTTAATTCTTTTAAAAAAGTAACGTTGCTGAAGTAAACAGTTTTATACCGTCTGAAATTAAACAGGTGGATGATAATAGGAATGGCGAGGGCCGAAAGCGCAAACAAAAAGCCACTGTGAAGAAATTGCATGGGGCTAAAATAATAGTATTTAGTAGTTAGTATTAAGTGTTTGGGTTGAACGCAAGCCGCATTTTAAATGTTATTTCCAATTTCTAACTTCTCACACCCTGCTGATAACATTTCTTAACTACAAACACTAAAAACAAACAATTGTAGCATCTTTGCAAATAACCAAGGCGTTTTACCCAAACAAAATCCTTAACTTTTGAAGCTGTTGTAGATTACGGCGACTTTATGGCCCATAACCGTCAAATTTTTCAAACTGACTCACCCACGCGCTGGAACACTTTTAAGTGGAGCGCCCGTATAGTTATTTTCATCCTTTTTTTGGGTGCGGTTGCTCTTAGTGTGGCCCTGTTTAAAAATTCGAACCCCAACCTTCCGAAATTAATAAGTATTGAAAGCTCAAGGCCGCTATCTACTCCCGAAAAATCGCATGAGTATAAGGAGCATAGCAAAAAAAGAAAGCACAACGAAGCTATTCGTAAATCCCCGATAAATAATAAAATAAGGGCCGGTTTTTACCCGGATAAAGCCGACCCACAATCGTTTAGCGTATTGAAAGCCAATGTTGCTAAAATGAATGTGGTATTGCCTCAATGGCTCTTTATTGATCGAAATGCAGATACCATTATATCGCACCTTGATAGGGGGACATTTAACCTACTCGATTCATCGCAGGCCAAAATAATACCGATGCTTAGCAATGTGGATACAGCCTATTACGATAGCTGTATTATCCGAATTGTCTCGTCCCCGCAAAAACGGAAGGCATTTATCAATAGTGCTTTGGGTATTTTGAAGAAATACGGTATGGATGGCCTGAACGTGGACTTCGAAAACCTCGACGATATAAAAGACGAGCCGGCAATTGCAGAAGCATTAATGAGTTTTCATAAGCAATTAAGCGACTCACTACACGCACATCATTACCTGGCAACACAATGCGTGCGTCCGTTTACAACGGATTATAAACTTAGCGAGGTTAGTACATACAACGACTATGTTTTTGTAATGGCCTACGATGAGCATTTTGATGAATCGGACCCTGGCCCTGTAAGCTCAACCAAATGGGTTGAAGACGTAATTAATAATTGCAACACAAAAATTACCCCTGAAAAGTTTGTGCTGTGCATGGCCGGTTTTGGTTACGACTGGTTGGCAAAAGGCACCGGTGTGCAGGTTACTTACCAAGAGGCTCTTACTACTTGTAAAGAAAACGATCAGAAAATAGCCTACGATAAAGAATCGGACAATGTTCACTTTAGCTACAAAGATGACGAAGGCCATGCACACAATGTTTGGTTTGCTGATGCGGCCACCAACTTTAATGTAATGCGTACGGCTTCGCCATACGGGCTTGCCGGCGTTGCCATTTGGAGAATTGGTGCAGAGGACTCGCGACTTTGGAGTTTTTTTAAAGACAATCTTTCGGATGATTCAATAAAAGCGAAACCTGTTGACCTTTCGAAATTTAAAAACGTAGCACCATCCAACGTTGTTGTTTACATGCAGGAGGGTGAAGTATTGGATATTCTTCAAACACCGGAGCCGGGAAATATCTTTACCGATTACAATACCAAAACAGATTTGATTACAGACGAAACATATTTGCAACTTCCTTTCCCGTATGTAATACGCAAATATGGCAAGGCCAAGCAAAACGAAGTAATACTAACCTTTGATGACGGGCCCGACCCGAAGTATACACCCGAAATACTGGATATACTTAAGAAAGAAAATGTGCCAGCCTCTTTTTTTATGGTAGGTGAAAACATGGAAAGCAACATTCCATTGGTTCAGCGAATTTACAACGAGGGTTATGAAATTGGCAACCACACCTTCACTCATCCAAACCTCGCTGAAGTAACACGCGAAAGGGCACGATTAGAAATGAATGGTACCCGAAGGTTAATGGAAATAATAACGGGGCATTCAACCGTCATGTTCCGCCCACCGTTTAATGCCGATGCCGAACCTCAGGATCTTGCAGAAATTATACCGGTAGAAGAAAGCCGTAAAGAAAACTACATAACCATTGGCGAATCGGTTGATCCGCAGGATTGGGATGTTACCGGTGCTCTAAATCCCCCAATTAATGCGGATAGTATTTTTAACCGTATCTTACGCTATCAAAAATTAGGTGCGGTAATTCTTTTGCACGATGCCGGAGGTAATCGTAGTGCTACGGTTGAGGCATTGCCTAAAATCATACATTACTTTAAAGAAAAGCATTATCACTTTGGAACAATAGCTGAATTACTAGGCAAAACCAAAGAAGATTTAATGCCAACAGTTACTAATCCCAATGAAAAACTACTTAACGGGGCAAGTTATTTGGTGGCCGATGGGATATTTTTTGTTGAGCACTTTATTTATGGATTGTTTTTTGTGGGCATTTTTCTTTCTATTGGCCGTATGTTGTTTATGGGTGTTTTAGCCAGCATTCAAAATGGGCGCGATAAGCGCTTGCAACAAAAATCGACGGCTACACCTCTTGTAAGCATTATAGTACCGGCTTATAACGAAAATGTAAACGCGGTTACCACAGTAGCCAACTTGCTTAAATCTGATTATCCCCATTTCGAAATTATTTTTGTAAACGATGGTTCGAAGGATAATACCTTTGAATTAGTTAGAGAAGCTTATCAGAACAACGAAAAAATAAAGGTTTTTGATAAACCAAACGGAGGAAAGGCTTCGGCATTAAATTTCGGAATACAACATGCGAACGGCGACTTTGTAACATGTATTGATGCAGATACTCAGTTAAAATCGGATGCAGTTTCGAGACTGATGGAGAGTTTTATTGATGACGATACCGGTGCCGTAGCCGGTAATGTAAAAGTAGGCAACGAAATAAACATGCTTACCAAATGGCAAAGCATTGAGTATATAACTGCGCAAAATTTTGACCGAAAAGCTTTTGATATTTTGAATTGCATTACGGTAGTACCAGGGGCCATTGGCGCGTTTAGAAAAGAAGCCATTGAAGATGCCGGCGGCTTTACAACCGATACTCTTGCCGAAGATTGTGACCTAACAATACGCATTTTACGGTCTGGATACAAAATACGAACTAATAGCGAGGCTATAGCCATGACCGAAGCACCAGAAAAAATGGAGCAGTTTTTAAGGCAGCGTTTCCGTTGGAGTTTTGGGGTAATGCAAACCTTTTACAAACACCGCGATGCCTGCTTTAATCCCAAATACAAAGCCCTTGGCCTGGTGGCGTTACCCAACATCTTAATATTTCAAATCCTTCTTCCCCTATTTAGCCCCCTTGCCGACCTTTTGATGATAGCCGGCCTGTTTAGCGGCAATGCCGGCCAAATCGGTTTCTATTATCTTATCTTTCAGTTAGTGGATTTGGCCGGGGCAATAGTGGCCTTTAGTTTCGAACGTCAGAACATTGCAAAGTTATGGATGCTTATTCCGCAGCGTTTTACTTATCGCTGGTTAATGTATTATATCCTTTTCAAAGCCCTAAACAAAGCCATGAAAGGCGAGCTACAAGGTTGGGGCGTTTTAAAAAGAACCGGCAACGTTAAAATGGAAAAAAGCTAACGGATTAACTCAATCCCTATCCGATAATTTAACCGGCTCACATTTTTAATTATTTCCAAAATCTTTTAGGTTTGCCTCATGTCAGGGTGGTACTCACCTCAACATGCAAAAATCCGGATAAGCGAAAGCCGGGGCAATTAATCACTGCCTGGGTTTTCGTTTTATCTGGGTGTGGCGCAGCCTGGTAGCGTGCTTGCATGGGGTGCAAGAGGTCG
>CAIOTH010000008.1 GCA_903861145.1 uncultured Bacteroidota bacterium
GCCCCGAATTGACGAGAATCTGACATTAAAAACCATATTTTTTTAACCATCCAATAATGCATGAACTTCTAAAATCTTCGCCAGCAAAATCAGTGGTCAATTTGCTCCGGCCTTAGGTGGTCAGTTTGACCGGCGTACCCACATGTGTCAATTATCCTGGTTTGCTGCCCCGTACTTATAAGTTTAAAGCGCATCAGCAGTTTCCTCTCAGGGGGCAGCGTTTCAATAGCAATGGTATCGGGGTAGTTCAATTCAATAATCCGGTAATGCTGGTTATCGTTTTTCCTTATTTGGTGAAAAGTAGTTCCTACTCCAAGGTCACCGGTCGATGTTTTTTTTACAGACAACAGGTAATAGTTCCATTTAGGCATATTTTCGAAGTCTGATAAAAAAGCATAAACTTCATTAATTGGCCGGTATATAATAATTTCGTTATCAAACGCAATGCCGCCAAACAGGTTGCTAGAGGCTAATATCATAACACCGAATGTACAAACTAAATTTGGTACGTGGTTCCGTCCCCAGGTCTCCCTTTCCGGTTATGAAGTTTCCCTCCTTAGTTGACCACCGGTCAATCACGGCGAAACTCTTACTTACTCCCCCGCCTGCTCCACAATTCCTTTATGAGTAAAATAACCAGGCATAAGGCGGGTACTAATCCTATCATTAGCAGTAACCTCAATAGCTCCTGGGCGTTGCGGTGAGGGTATTGCATCGTTCCCCAATAATCTTGCTTGGGGGCCATTGAGTAACCTAGTAAACAGATGGAAGATACAACGTTGATGGCTGTAGCCGCATATGCAATAGCCTTCCTTTTTTCGCCACCTGCAAATAAAAAACGTAGGGTTGTAACCAGTGTAGCAAGGGGTAGAATTACAAACAGCAATAAACATCCACCCACTATAGCAAGCCCTTCGCCTATACTGGTGTCTGCTCCGCCGGCGGCGATGGTTATTACCGGTATAAGCAGAAAAATGATGATGAAGCGGAATTCGAAATTGCTCTTTCTCATATTGTAATAATACTGCTTTTTATAATCCGGTATGGTCTGCCTTTCTTCCCGTCTTAATGTTGCAAAAGGCTAAACGCTATTTTAAAACCGCGTCATAATTTTGGCCGCTACCAACACAACGCCCACTATTGAAATGGCTATAGTGTATTTCGTTTTTTCGGGCTTGCTTATATTTAAATAAACGGCCACCTCGTCCAGCCATACAAAAAAGAGCAATGCCACTTCAACAATCAGCGCAGTTTCAGTTAGGTGGTTCCACGAAAAGGTAAGCCCGCTAAGCAACATATTGATACCTGCAAACACACTATCGGCACACAACAGTACCCAGCACCACTTGCTTTTTTTAATCATAAAGTAAATAATGGCCGGTGCATAAAGCAGCGATAAAAAGCCAATAACCGTTTGCACGGTAAGCAAAATATTGGTGTGCATATCTGCGGTGTGCGTGCCGCTATTGTGCATAAACGAAATAGAAAATCCGCGCCCCGGTAGCACGGCAAAAAAGGAAAGGGTTGTTATTATCTTATACGGGTAAACTACAAATACAAATACCTTAAACGGAGTTATCCATTTACCTGGTAATTTATTCAGTTCGGTGTTTGGGTAATTTCCTGCCTCGCCCTGATAATTTAGCGCATCATCAGCAACAAGCTCGTCCGGTTTTGTAAGAAGCATAAAAATGCTTCCCACCACCACAGCCAACGGTATCATAAGGGCTGATAATATATAATCGTCACCGGCATCCGGGTATGATGTGCCGCGATCGGAGGATAAAATGCTTACGGCAAAATATAGAATAACCGCTACAGAAACCAGCACGCAGGCCCAGGCAGCTACCTGGTAATTTCTACCCTGGTTTTTCCTGTATTTAAATGCAAATATCAATGCCAGGAACCCCGTGCCCCAGGTGCCAAGAATCCCTAAAGCCATAATCCACAAAATCTCCCCTAGGTCGCCCATATGCCCGCTGGCAAAAATAAATTGCGAAACCAGTAACAACGTTGTTACTAATGAGCCTTGCCTTATCTGTTGTTTTATCCTTTCGTTCATATAACAAACTTAACGATTAAATATTAAACTTAAATAAACCGTTAATAAACCAGTGCCGGCAGGCTGGCACTGGGAGAGGAGCTACAGGCCGATACGGTTATATGCTCCTCCTCATTTCACCTTCGTACTCTTCCCTTCAACATAAGTGAAGAAAGCTACACCGTCTTTACTCATTTCAAACTTAGTGTTAACGGTTTCGTTATCCAGTAAGGTATAAGTCAATTTAAAAACCGGCATGTTAGGCATTTTATCGCTCAGCAAAACAATGGCTTTATCGGCGTAAGTAATGCTGTAATTAATAGTGTGGCCTTCGTTATCAAAATAAATTGCTTTTGTAAAGGCACCGGTGTTATCGGCGTAAATAACCATCAGGTCATCGTGTATAATTAATGGCTTATTATCGGTAGCAGGGTACTCTGAATGTGCCTTGCGGGTAATTACTTTCTTATCAAGGTCGTAAGCAAAAGTAAATGTGCCGCTGCCATTGCCGGGTGTGCCATCGCCCTCACCTTTCCAAGCGCCCATTAACCAGCCAAAGTTGTTGGTGCCTGCGCTTTGTGCAAACGTAAATGTGGTTAAAGCCAAAAAGGCAATTACTAAAATTTGTTTTGGGTACATGCTACTCAGTTTTTTATTGTTTGCAAGTTAATTGATAAAGTGTTACGCTCAAATTAGCCATTAGCCCGTTACAGGCCGCAACCGGTACAACGGAAACCCGCTGTGCCGCAAATAAGCCAATTGTTATAAATAATAATTTTAATAAATTATTGGCATCCGTTAACACAACTTAAAGTGCAATGGTGGCGTTCCCTTTACATGAAAGAGCGCATAAAAAGTATAAGAATACATATTGCCGATTTGGAAGACTTACTCCTTACCAGCACTGGCCCCATGCGCCGCCGGTATGCCGAAGAAATTATAAATGCTCAATTCGAGTTAAGTGAACTCCTTACCCGGTACCCCGAAGCGGTTATTCCGGTAATAAATATTGTGCTACTAAGTTTAAAGCTGTTCACCAAACCCGTATTTACATTCGCACCTTAACACTCCCGATAGCTATCGGGACGCACACTCACTAATACCTCCTAACCGCCCTTACGCTATAAAGCTTGACTTTTTTATCGTTATTGGTACCGGCGCTACCAAAGCCATACAAAAAATTAACCGACCACGCCGTGCTAATGTCATACTCGGTGCTGCTCCAGTAACGCGCATTAAACTGCATACCGGTGGTACCGCCTATAACCCGGTTAATTATCATCGAGGCATCGTATACCTGCTGTAGCTCCCAAATAGCGGGCAGGTACCAATCGCTAAATCCGCCACCGGTGTAATTTTTACAAAGCAAGGCCGCACTGGCTGTTTGGCCTACCTGTGCAACAACCGCTGCAGTATTTACCTCGCCCGCAAACTGGCTTTGTGCGGTAGTACCTATCAATGTCGAATCAACATTACTCCACTCAACACTTGTGCCTAAATCTGCCAGCGATGCAATAAGCCCGTGCTCAACACTGCTATCCTGCCATACCGATACCACAATACCGCCCCCGTACAATTGCCCTATATAATGCGAAAACTGGCTGGCGCCTGTAGCGCCCGTTGCACCGGCAGTGCCTGCAACACCCCGCAGGCCGGTTGGCCCGGTGGCTCCAAACCCATCGGGCCCGGTTGGCCCCTGTGGGCCTTGTGCGCTATTGGCTGCAAACAAAGCGTAAGGCACACTTAGCAACTGCTGGGTGCCCATATCGGTAAAATTGCTGCCACCGGTTGGGTCAAGCTCAACCTGTAAAAACTTAAGTCCATTGCTCCAGTCAACGGTGGCAAGGTTATTCAGCCTGCCAATTTTGGCTGTAACTAAACCAAACTGGTTAGCGGTATCTGTTTGCGTTTCGGTAAAAACCGCGGTGCCGGTACCGGTGGCATCATGTATGGTAAAACGCAAACTTACTACTGTGCCGGCGGCCACCGGTTGCCCGGCTGCATTGCGTACAACAGCCTGGTAGTTTATTAGCTGCGGAGCCTGCGCGTAAGTGCTTAATACACAAACAAGCATCAATACAACGGTAATTATTATTTGTTGTGGGTAGTTGTTCTTCATCGGCCAGGCAAATTTGACTTCTAAATAAGCAATTAAAGCCCATCTACTCCCCCAAAAACAAAAAAACCATCTGCACAATTTGTGAGATGGTTTTTTTGTTTCTTAGAAGTTGACGTACCCCACCAACTTCATACACAACATCAATACTCCTATATTTTTAAAGTCTGTCCTTCCGGCCAAACCACTTTTTGTATTTACATGAACACGTGAGCACTTGAACACACTATTTAGCTACACTCTCCGCACTCTTATTATTAGTATCCTTAACCGTTTTTGCGCCATGCACACTAAAGGCGGTTAATAAAGCAACCCAAAACAAAATGGTAATAACAGTTTTCATACTCCGTTGGTTAAATTTATACTGGTTGTTTAAAAATGCTATTTAAAAACTAAAACCTGCAAACAGCACACGTTACAAACCCTATAGGTTACTTCTGCTTTCTGTTACGTAAAGTTCGGGCCTTTGTATTAAAACACACCATGATTGTCGTCATATCCCATTTAACAAATTGGGGAACTTATGGGGAAATATGGGGGTTGCCCTCCGGGCCCGCGCTATCCGCTGCAACTCCTTGCTCGCAGGGCCTCGCTGCGGGGTTTACGCTCTTATCGCTAACCCAAAACAGCCATTGTCTCAATCAGGATTTTCAGGATTAAAAGATTTTCAGGATAAAGGCAAAATGCAATGTTTGCGCTAACATAAATCGGCTGTTAATCCTAAAATCTGCCTTTCAATCCTGATTCAGACAATTTTGGCTGTTTGCCCTTTTGATTCCCTCTCTATCGCTTGCGATGGAGAGGGTGACCGCA
>CAIOTH010000009.1 GCA_903861145.1 uncultured Bacteroidota bacterium
GGATAGCATCAGGCGAAGCAAGCATGATGGTGATTTTTGTAAAATCAACCCTTTTCACTTCTTTTTTTGGTCCCATTGCTTTTGTTTATTTAACAAAAAAATAAAAATTGACAACTGATACAGACATACAAATACAAACCATGCATAGGGCCCGGGGCAACCTTTACACTCTGAAACTGAAGCTGTTTTCGCGCCTGCCGGCTTGCATACTTGCAGCTAAGAAGTTGTCCAGATTTGTAAAGTGAGGTGCGAATGTAGTGCAATTATTTGGGAAAAACAAGCGATTTGCAAGGGCTTTGTTAAAATAGTTGGCAGGTGCAATCTGAGAGGTCTCAGTTTGCATTACCCTGCCTTTTATCTTAAAATCTATATTCCGTCCTAGAAGGGAATAATTACATAATTTCAACTAGTTGGTTTTGGAATCCCTCTTTGGTCTTTATCCTTAATGTATAGATACCAGGAGCGTATTGGGCAGTATTTACCTGCACAGTAAATTTGCCATTGGATTGTTCAACCACTTTTTGCCAAATAATTTGCCCCAGCGAATTTACCAGCGTTAGCTGCGCATTGTCGTTATCCGTTGCAGTAAAAACAATTTCAAATCGCCCATTACAAGGGTTGGGATATATTTTAATATCAGATGGACTGTTAATGCTATTTACACTTGTAGTAGCGCTATACTTCATAACAGTAGGCCCATAACCACTGGCATAATCCTCATACGCAACGTAAACATCTCCGTGACTGTTCATGCTCATGGTAACGAAATCCGCCTCACCCCCCGAAAAATCTGAATTTCCTAAACCATACCATTGGCCGTTCTTAAAATAACTAACCGATGCCGGCCCACCATTGTATGTGTCGCTATAAGCAACAATCGGGGCCCCCTGCGGAGAAATAAGTAAGCCAACAAATGCTCCAAAAGTGTTGATTGCACCTCCAGGTACAACTTCATTCCATTGGCCGTCCAAATACTTCCATGCATCGGGATATAGCGCCGATTGAATATTAGCAATGTAAGGAGTGTTAATGCTGTCAAAGGCCAACGATAAATTTGCTCCTCTATTAGACTGGGTTATACGGTAGCCACCAAGAGTATCAAAATGCGAACCATTAAATTTTTCAACAAAAATTAATGCCTGATTGCTATTTATTTCCCCAACATAAGGTACCCCATTATTATCGAGACCTAAGGCTACATAATCAATAGCAAATGGGGAAAAATTAGCGGTATCTACATAGGTCCAACCAGTATCTGCATACTGCATAACCGATGCTTTATTTGTTTGATTAGCATCGCGGTAGGTAATAAAAGGAACGCCGGTTGATGAAACCACCATGCCCAAAGCGTCTTGCTGACCGTGAATGAACCCCGGGGTTCCTACATTAACCCAAGAACTGCCATTCCATTTATTTACAACAACCCCTATTACTGCATCAATGTAAGCTAAATAAAGCGTATCGCGGTTCTTGTCCGTAGTTAATACAACATAACCCACAGCGTTCGTTGAAAAATGAGGGGCCCCAACGTTTTGCCATGTATTATTTTCATACTTCATTACAGTTACACGGCCATTGCCATTGGTTGAATTGTCCATAAAAGCCAGATACGGAATATCCGAAGCACCTATTGCCAGCGATGTCCATCTTACCGGCCCAGGCGAAAACGAAGCACTTCCAACAACCGACCATTGTGCATATAGGTTACTGAACCCACAAAAAATAGAGCAAAAGGCAATGATGGGTAAAATTCTTTTCTTCATGAGTATGTGCTTTAATTTATGAAAAAAATTACACTTGTTCATTTGTAACTATAGTAAAAATATACAATTCCAACTTCGGTGCAAAAAAATACGGGAAATATTAATTTCCTCACGGGTCCTCGTTTATTTCAACGAGGATTACTTGGCATTCGCATTTATAATGCGTGTATTTTTAGCGCTTTCAACGCGAATGGCGATTGCTTAAATTATACAAGAAGCGGAATTTCAAAAACCATTACTTCCCCACTACTAGATGCTTCATCAAATCAGGCGAAATAAGTTTTGCAAACACTTTAAGGTAAGCATCGGCACCGGCTACCGCACCCGTCATTTTACTTTCGGAAATGGTATAAACTTCTTTTTTATGGCAATCGGTAAAAGTGAGGATGCATTTAATTTTTGCATTCAGCATCATGCCGGTGGCATAATTGATGGCGTAGGTACAGATTATGGTATCGCAATCCTGCAGCTTTTTTTCTGTTGCCTCCTTCTGGTATTTCAGCATAGGTACTTTGTTGCGCACCAGTAATTCTTTAATACCATCTTCCAGATTAGCCCTGAATTTCGGATAATCGGGGGCGGCATTATTTTTATGATCGGCATGCAGTACTACGTATTTGAAGTTTTGGGCGATGCTGCTATCCTGTGCTTTGAGGTGGATACTAAAAAACATGCCTACTAGTATTGCGATGATATATTTTGAAAAGTTGGTTGAATCCATTGTCAATATTAAGCAATATTCCAACCTCAAAATCGCAACAAAAGATCATTACACTATACAATAGATTTGCATAAAAAGCGCTAAAATGGTTTACACACCCCATTTTTATAATCAATTGGTATTAAGCTGATTACAAAGGTTTTAACAAAAAGATGGTTTACACTTTCGCGTTTTGTTAACCATTTTGGCTTGGCGGGTTTTCGCCTTCGTTTTCTAATCGAAAGAGCGGCAATTACTACGGGCACTAAGGTTAACACAAAGGCCATAAATGGTTAAACCAACCGGCCGTCAAAATCCCCGCAACTGCAAATAGTAATATCCAAAAGTTGCATGTGTGAACTATGTAACTCTTTGCTGCAATTGTGTAAGAGGTTAGCGCCCATGCATGGCTTTCTTTGCACTACATAACTTATACAAAAGTTCACTCCATTCTATTGTATTCACCCAAATGTTAATCATCCATTTATGTTCGTAAAAAGAATCATTTTAATTATAGCTGTAGCGTGTGCAACAATGGCTATTGCAACAAAAAGCTATGCGCAAGTTTTTGCCAGCGTTCAAATTACAGTTCAACCCCCGGCGCTGCCTGTTTATGTTCAACCTGATTGCCCGGTTGAAGGTTACTTATGGACACCCGGTTATTGGGCATATGGCGATGGCGATTATTATTGGGTACCTGGTGTATGGGTACGCCCCTACCGTACCGGCTATTTATGGACCCCCGGCTACTGGGCTTACGATGGCGGCTATTATGGCTGGCGAGGCGGTTATTGGGGTGAGCACGTAGGGTATTACGGAGGAGTTGACTATGGGTACGGTTACGGAGGCGAAGGCTTTTATGGAGGGCGTTGGGAAGGAGAAACTTACCAATACAATACTTCGGTAGTACGAGTTAACACCGTTGTAATACACAATACTTATGTAAACAATACCGTAGTACACAGTAACGGCGGCAACCGGGCTAGTTTTAATGGCCGTGGCGGAGTTACTTCACAGCCCACTGCTAACGAAAAGGTTGTGATGAATGAAAAGCACGGACAAGCTACTGCCGAACAGCAATCGCATCAGCAAGTGGCAGCTAAAGATAGAAGCCAGTTTGCCGCAGTGAATAAAGGAAAGCCGGCAACAGCGGCTATGAATAAGGTAGGGGGTCAACATTTTAGCCAGGAAGGCCACGCCACAACCAACTCACCGGCCGCTCCTCATACAACCGGCGCAAAACCCACCGAACCCCAACGCAGTGCTCCGGCAGTTCAGCAGCACAACAATGCAACACAACAGCAGCACAATAATCCGACACCGCAGCAACATACAAATGCAGCGCCGCAACAACGTACCGTTCCTGCTGAGCCACAACAGCGCAATAACCCGACACCACAACAACATATGAACGCACCTCAACAGCAGCACAATAATCCGCAACCAATACAGCGCAGTAACCCGGAACCTCAGCAACGTAGCAACCAGGTACCGCCTCAGCAACATAATAATCCGCAACCACAACAAAGGAATAACCCCGAACCGCAACAGCGCAACAACCCTGCACCTCAACAACATATGAACGCACAACAGCCGCAACAACAGCATAACAATCCCGAGCCGCAACAGCGCAACAACCCCGCACCACAACAACACATGAACGCACCACAGCCACAACAACAACATAACAATCCGGCTCCCCCACAGCAGCATAATAACCCTGCACCACCGCATAATAACGAAGAACACAAATAGATTTCTGATTTAATACCTTTTGCAAAACAGCGCCATAATTTTTGGCGCTGTTTTGTTTTGTAGTTGCCTAAACGAAAACGGGATATGGCGACATCAAAGTAAAGGCGGTTAAGCAAAATGTGAGATGAGAAAATTATAATATCGCTTTTAGCTTTAAAAGAAACCACTCTTATCGCCGTACTACTCCTTTAATACATGTGTGTGCTTAAGGCCTTTATCGGTATGGGCTTTAATAGCCTCGGGGTCTAATATTATGGCGTGTTCGGCTGCAAGGGCGTGAATGAACTCGGCACCGAAAAAGACTATTTGCGAGGAGTAGAACACCCAGGTAAGCAGTAATATTATGGCACCCGCCGAGCCATAATTAGAATCTAAATTGAAATTAGTGATGTAAATTCCCAAAATGTATTTTCCTATCATAAACAATACGGCAGTAAACAAGGCACCGGGCCAAACGCTTCGCCAGCGTGGCTTTGCATCGCTCATGTATTTATATAGCAAGGCGAAAAGCAGAGTGGTGAAAGAGTACGAGATAATAAATTCGGAAGCGGTTAATATTAAGACAGAAGTATGTGGTATATGGCTATTAAGATAACCCGAGAATACACCCAGCGCAAAATGAACAATAAATGAAACCAGCAAAAGGAAACAGAGGCAAATAATCATGGCGAATGAAAACAACCGGTGCATGAAAAAGCTGAGAATGGGCTGCCTTAAATTGCCTTTTACGCCCCATATAAGGTTGAGCGACGTATGGATTTGGCTGAAAACACTGGTGGCACCAATGCCCAAAAGAATAATAGCAACGATGGTAGCAAAAATATTACTGCCCGCCTGGTAAGTAACCTTAATTAAACCCTGTAATTCATCGGCACCTTTGGTACCTAGAAAATTTTGCAGTTGCGTTTTAATTTCCTGCTGTGCCAGCTGTGGGCCAACTATTGCACCCAAAACCGAGATAACAATAATAATAATTGGTATGAGCGAAAAACCTGTGTAATAGGATAGGGCAGCGCCAAGCGTAAGCGTATCATGCTTACGGAATAGCCGGAAACTGTTTATAAAACTGTGCCAAAAAGCAAGCAAGTGCTTTGCAATGGTTTTCATTATTACAAAGTTACCCCGCTTTTGTTATAAGGGAATGATTTAAGTTAGGCAACCGCCTAAGGGCCGTCAGTTAAGCAAATGGATCAAGCAGGGTGCAGGGCAAATACCAACCAGACTGTTCACAAACTTTAATTATAAATTGCATCCTTATTCATACGAATTAACTTAATACAATGAAATACACGCTATACTTAGTCTGCGCAGCACTGATCTTACAATCATGCACCGGCAATAAAACATCCGACGATTCGAAAATTAAAGAAAGCATTACAACTTACCTTACCACTGGGGTTGAAAAAAAGGACATGCTTAAAATCGACAGCATTGGCATAGCGTCTATAGATACGCTAACCCAAAAAAATATTTTAAAAATTTCGCTGGACAGAAATTATAATGTACTCAAAAGCATGAACGCCATTTATGAGTCTAAACTGGATTTGATAAAGGCAGATTCCGCTTTATTGGGGATGATGAGGATGCAAAAAACCATGTATGAAAAGCACGGCGAAAAATATGATGATGCATCACTAAAACAACAAGCAGCGAAGATGAACACTGATAGTGCTGATCTGGTTCAAAGCAGGGGCGATGTTGAAAAAATCAAACTTACCATCGATAGTATTGAAAAAGTATATACTAATGCTGATTCCACATCGTTTGCAGCTTACTTTGTTGGTGCAACGGTTTACCTGCATGGCGGAGAAGGTGAACCGGGTAATTATATTGTATCAAAAGACTGGAAGGTTTCGAGATAGTTAACTTCCACCGAATTTGTTGGTGCAGAAACTAAAAAAAAAACAATAATAACAATGATTTTTCTCAGCCGGCTAATGCGGTTGTAGTTGGTAGCTTTACGTTGGTATTAAACTAAACCCCAACGTTATGTTTTACAGACAATTTTATTCGGAACTGGGCAAATTACTTTTTGGTTTGGCAAATGTGGACGGCAGTATCTCTAATAAAGAAAGAGAAGCGCTAAAGCAATTGGTAAAAACAGAGCTTGCTCCGTCTGAGAAGCACACTGATAAATTTGGCACCGATGCCGCTTATTATACCGAAATGGAATTCGATATATTAGAGGATACGATGATGGATCCGGAACAGGCGTTTGATTCATTCCTCTTCTTTATCGAAAACCATCACTCGGCCATTGATGACCGCATGCGGCAAGTAACACTTAAAGTTGCAAAAAAACTGGCTGACAAGTATCACCGAACCAGCAAAAAGGAAAAAGAGTTTATCAAAAAACTTGAAGCAAAATTAAATTTGCTTCCGGTTTAAGCTGCGTTTGCATTTCTATCCTCCAAATGTTCAGAAGCATAATACCCGGAAGGGAAAACTGTACTTACCGCATCGCTTAAATGCCATGTAGCATAACAACCTATTTTTTCTGTTCAGCAAGGTATTGATTAAACTCCTTTACTATCTTTCGCAAATCATTCGGGCCATATGTTTTGTTCGCAATTTTCTGCACAATTTCCGTACATTCTTTAAAAACATCGCTGCTGTTTTTAATAAAATCCTTGCTCGAGTTAATAAAATCTTCAGTATGCAATTTGGTTAATATCCCTTTGTAATAAGTATAATATCTATCTCTCGGCACACCTGCACCCGATGTTCCTTCCCGTAGCTGCTCATCAAGCACAAGCATACATTTACCATCAACAATAACCCTGTACAAGTGAGACATTAAAACACCCGCCTGCAAAGCCGGAGAATCAGTTGTAATGTACTTGGTATATTCAATGCTTTCTCCTGAAATGTCAAGTTCCTTAAAGGTTGGTAGCGGAAGATTTATTTCCTCATCATCCACCTTTGCAAAAAGCAAGTCGCCGGTTGGGAACGCACCGGTAGAGGTGCTGTAATCATCTTCATTTCGTACCTTACCTAATACGGTATCGCCGTTCGTCATAACAACAAAGCAACTTTTCCATTTGGCATGTCGCTTGTGCAGTTTGTCCAATTGCTTTTGATCCTTTGAGTTATTAGCCGATGATTTATCTATTTGCGACCAAACAAAAAAAGGAAGGCAGGAAATCAGGACGGCGATAATGCATCTGTTCATATGGAAATTAGTTCTGGTATTTTAATGCAGATTCTAAATGGCAAATAAAGAAAACATAAGTAAATAAATTATTCTAATTTATTAGTTAGCCTTTATATCATTATTCATGCAATATTCCTTTCAGAAACATAATACCTGAACAGGAAAAATGCGCTTAACGCATCGCCCAAATGCCATGCAGCGTGGCCCTGAAAAATGGAGTCGGGGTCGCATAACGATGTGCCGGTTAGCGTTAAGTTCCAAATGGTAAATGATACCAGAAGAGCTGCCAGGGCGAAATATGCCCAACGCGTTTCGTGCTGAAGTTTTTTTACAAAAACATTCGATATTTCAAAAACCCCGCCTACCACCAAATAAAATGCAAATGCCGTATTACCGAAAAAGCTGAACACAATTGGGCAATAAGTAAAGTTGGCCCATATACAGGTTGAAAGGGCAACTATAAATATGAGCGTAAACCCCCACCAGGCTAATTCAAAAAACCGTTGAATGGCATAAGACGTAATGAAACAGGCAATTAAATACATAGAGAGCATATCGAAAAAGCCGCCAATATGCGTTTTGGTGGCATGCATAGCCATTGAGCCGGGGCCAAGAAAAATAACGAGACAGGGGAAGAAAAAGGCATAAAACTTTTTGCGGGTAAAGCTATTTGCGTTATCGGCAAACCTACCGGTTGATAAAAGCCACGCAATACTTAGCCCCGCCACTATAAACCCCAGATTAGACCACGTATTTGCGGGCTCTTTAATTAAACCCGAATGCGCCGCTTCGCAAAATGGGATACTCAGATTAGGGTCGCTGCCAAACCAATGATTGTAAAGCGCCACAAAAAATAAACCGGTTGCAAAAACTGCAAAGCAAAGAGCAGTAATAAATATTTGAGGATTTTTTTTGTTCATGCAATAAAGGATAATGCCGCGCCGCTAAAAATAAGAAAATGCTTAAGCAATTAATTCAAGGTAAATCAATAAACCGGTTGTATCGTTAAAGTTTGTTTTATCAGGTCCGTATCCCACAGCAAAAGTAAGCACATCGTTTTGCTGCAACACAATAGTATCGTTATAGGTGGTAGTTGGCCGAATACCCTGTATTGCATGAAACAAGCTATCACCTCCGTACCCGTTTATGCTATCGGCAAATAAACTTTGGGCATTCAGCAAAACATGCACATCGGTAGTCGAAATCCTGAAATGCACTCCCTCAAAAATCACCTTTACTCTATATTTTCCGGTAACGGGCACTGTAAACCTGAGCATACTATATTGCCCGCTGTTGCTTCCTTCCATTACAATTTCACCGGGTCTTGCGGCCCAACTTCCGGTGGGGTCTAGCCGCGTAGAATCTGTATGGTTTTGTCCGGTGTAGGGATAATATCCCACTTGGCCGTTTGTAGGGTGCCAAATACCAATAACATGGCTTGTATCAATACTGGTGCAAATTGCAAATTGAGATGGATCAAGTATGTTTCCTACTGAATAGCCCACCTGCCAGTTACCCGAAGGGTTTGCATTGAACGAAAGCACAGATGACATTATCGTAGGAATATTTTTAGGTGGCTCGACTTTGCAACCGTCAAGTACCACTACTACCATAAGAATATAGGGAAACAGATAAGTTTTCATCAACAGCTTGTTTGGTTTCAGAAGGTTACTCAAAAAGACTTATAACGTATTGAGAACCGACAGATTTATCGCATCAACAGCCAAATCAATAAAATATAAGGACCAAAGAAAACCGTGATTGAGAACACCGCAGCTAGAATAGACCACCCCAAAAAACCAAGTATTTCAATTGCATTTGCCGGTGCACCACTTGCAGTATTTAGTTTGAGTATGGTTTGTACCTGTTCGATTTCCATGCCCATCAGTTCGCCCCTGGTATAATTGTTTCTGTAAAAATTACCGGTTCTTCTTCCGCGCACAAACGCTTTGAATGTAGCAAGAGGGAAAATAAGTAACCCCAGGGCAAATACGCCAAGGTCTAAAACCCAGGCGGCGCTATAAGTTCCGCAACCGGTTGATACTTCCCATGCGCCAATTTCGCATTCTCCTTTCCAATTGCTTTGGTAACCGGTGGCAATGTGATGCACGTCGTGAAAAATCAATGCTTTTTTGCGCGATGCAGTATTAGGTATTGGGAAATAGAATTTACCGAACCTGAGTTTCACCCATCTATCGCTCATACCACCATCGGGGCCGAGTTGGTATTTTTCAAAAAAGATAGTGAGGGCTTCTTTAATCGTTTGACGGCCGGAATACGTAGTAGTAGCATTCATCAAGACACAAATTTAGGCCGTAATTAATGATTGTCTGCCTTTTTAATCAGGTATTTTTGCCCAAATGGATTAGATATTCGCCGGGACAGATAAAAATCATTTCATCAGCAGTTTTTTCGGTTTATTTTTGAATATATGACGACCAAAGCATTTCGTCCGTTTCGTAAGATATACTATGCAGTGATCCTCTTCGCGGTAGCAGTGTTAACCGGAACTATTGGATATATGGTTATTGAGCATTTCCCGCCACTCGAAGCTGTTTATATGACCATAGCCACGCTTTCAACTGTTGGTTACCTGGGTCCGCACCCGCTTTCAACTTTGGGAAAAGTTTTTACCATCCTGCTTATTGTGTTCGACCTTGTTGTTTTTGCGTATGTAATAGCACTGATTTCCTCATACTTCCTGGAAGGAGAATTTTCGGAAGAGTATAAATTATATAACATGAAAAATTCAATTGCCCGATTGGAAGGCCACATAATTATTTGCGGCTTTGGCCGCAATGGTAGTGAAGCCGCACGCACCCTTTACGAAGGCGGTAAAGACTTTGTGATACTTGAAAAAGCTACCCACAAACCCGAAGACCGTACATTCCCAATAACTTACTATTTACAGGAGGACGCCACCCGGGATGAAACGCTTAAACAAGCCGGCATTGAAAAGGCCAGTGCCTTAATTACGACGCTCCCCGCCGATGCTGATAATGTATTTGTTGTTTTAACCGCCCGTGAGTTAAACCCTAATCTGAAAATAATAAGCCGGGCCAGCCAAGACACCAGTGTACGAAAACTGAAAATAGCCGGTGCCAATAGCGTGATAATGCCGGATAAAGTAGGTGGTGAGCAAATGGCCAGCATGGTTTTAAGCCCCGATATAAAGGAGTTTGTTGACCTACTCAGTTCGCAAAATTCACCCGAGTTTTCAATCCGGGAAATTGAATGCCAAAAACCATTCAAGCTTGACGCACTAAACGGCTGGCAAAAAACGGGAGCAACTATTTTAGGTATTAAAACCGAGAAAGGGGAATATTTACTCAATCCCTTACCTGAAACTCAAATAAACAACGGCCAGCGTTTAATCGCCATGGGATCGATTGAACAATTGAATAAGCTAAATGAGCTTACCGGTGTTTAACATGCCCGAAAGACAAGCCCTATCCATTAAAACGCCCGGTTATTTCTTTTTCAAAATTTCAAGTTCCCTTTTCATCGTCTCGTTTTCAAGCTTCAGGTCATCAACCATCTTTTTCAATTCCTGCACTGATTTTACCAGTGGTGCAACAAAATCGCTATAGCGAACCTGGTAAAGGTCATTTGGTCCGGTTGGCTTAACAAGGCCACTAAAGTTATAGCCAACTGCCTCGGCGGCGCTATCAACTTCTTGTGCTATAAAACCAGTCATCTTCATTTTTTCAATATCATATTTGCCTTCCCATTCTTTTTGATCGGGTTTGTTAGCATACATTATTGCGTTCTGTTTATGTATGTTGAGGTTATAAGTTACCGGACGCAAACGGCCTATAAAATCAAGGCCAGGCACGTTGGCCTCAATGTTATCTTTAATCCGGGCATCGCTATATGTGCTCATAGCAACCTGACCCTGAATCCGAGTAATACTTGTATTGCCCAATTCAACACTATTTGAAATACTAGTGCCATAACCTACATTATACCCTAAACCCACGTAGTTGTTTAATCCGCCGCCTGAGGTAGGAAAAGCACTTGCGCCGACGGCAACGTTATTGCTACCGGTTGTGTTGCTTTCCATGGCATAGTAACCAATAGCGGTATTGTATCCTCCTGTTGTAGTTAACTCTAAGGCATAATAGCCAGATGCCGCATTACCTGAACCTGCATTATTATACAGGGCATAATAACCATCAGCAGTATTAGCGGCGGCGGCTGCATTAGAATAAGAAGCACCAAAGCCAGTGGCTGTATTGCTGGTACCCGTAGTATTAAGCCGCAGGGCCCAAAACCCTACGGCCGTATTATGGTCGCCTTGTGTATTATGATCCATAGCGCCATCGCCTACAGCTACATTCAAAAAACCCGATGTGTTTAATGCCAGGGCAAAATCTCCAATACCCACGTTTTGATACCCGCTGGTATTGGTTATCAAAGCGCCATTTCCAAAAGCCTCGTTGCTATAACCGGTGGTATTATTATATAAGGCGCTATTGCCAAATGCGTTGTTAGAGCTACCGATTGTAGTGGCAAATAAGGCTTTGCTACCCACTGCTGTATTGCTGCCTCCGCTATAATTGTTGAACAACGCAGAGTCGCCAACAGCTACCTGGTTGGAAAGAGTAGTGTTATTAAATAAAGCGTCGATACCTATGGCAATATTACTATTGCCTATTGTATTTTTGTAAAGTGCGGCATCTCCCTCGCCGATATTATTGCCACCCGAAATATTACTCTGAAGAGCCTGTGCCCCGGTAGCAATATTATAATTGCCACTCTGGTTAGCGTTAAGTGTCATGTAACCGTTAGCTGTATAAAAGCACCCAACGTATTGGTATAAAGCGACTGGTAACCAATAGCGTTATTGCCACTGGCACTGGATAAGCCGTTACTATATAAAGCCTGGTACCCAAACGCAGCATTGTAACTGGCCGAATTATTGCTGTTTAAGCTTTGGTAGCCGTACGATGTATTAAACGGAGTTGCACTTTCAATGCGCCCAGCCTTTTGATTATGCACCCTTAGGTTTAGCGGAATATTATCTATAGTACCAATAAAATTAGTACCATCAACAGTACTGCTGTTGCCGGTAATGTGCCAGTCGTTTTTGTTGGCGGGAAGGTCGCTGCCTGCGCGTTTTTTCAATACACCTGGATTTGTTGTTACAATAACTGTATCATCTGTTGATGATATTTGCAGCCCCCTGAAACGAACCGGGTCAGTAGCATCTGAAACGTCTAATTGATTAGTAGGTATAAGGCCTGCATTGTTATTAATAGCCAATTTACCTGTTGAACCATCAATAAACAATTGTGTAAGGCCAGCTGCGCCAATCTTTAAACTACCGCCCGCCATATAATTTATCAAATCGGTAATTGAAGTACCAGCTTCAATGCCCAAAAACACCGAAGATGTAAGGTTGCCCGAAGGCAGAAGCGGATTGCTAATTGTTAAGCCGTTATAGTAGCCCCCGTTATCCTGAATATTTAATGTAGAGATTGGGTTAAATACGCCGATACCAACTTTGTATGGTACTAAAGTCATAACAGCGTTTTGACCTTGTGTAGGGTCATTCAAACCAAACATAATATATTGGGCGTTCGCTCCATTGCTGCCCATATTCCATAAGGTGGCGCCGGTTCCGGTTGTCATATCCTTAAAACCAAGAGCAATACCATTATAAGTTGAGCTTGAAAAAAACGGGTGGTTTAAACGCAAACCGTTAATACCGGGCCCATAAACATCGTCAGGGCTTACTTTAATATCTAAGGTGTAAGCAGGATTCGGCTCTGAAATACCAACCTGATAGGTACTTGCTTTTATCCTAAGTTTTTCAAGTTGATTGGCAGCAAATACTAAATCTTTGTTATCCGTTGTGCCCATAAAGTTATTATTAACAGCGGTGCCAATGGCACTTGTTGAAGGCGCCGTTCCACTATTACCGGTAGTATGCCAATCAATAGAATCACCTATGTTGGCTTGTAATTGCTTCCAACTTGGCGAAATGTTACTACCGGAATTATAGTAGTAACCGATTCCATAACCGCCGGAGATAGAGGCGTTGGTATTATAAACTAAAAGCGAAGTAGTAGGAGATGTAATAGTTGTTGCATCAGTTACACCGGTTAGCGCAACTCTTGGAATCAAGAAGCCCGATTTAGATGAGTTTAATTCAAGCAAAGCCGAGGGGTCGTTGGCAATAGTACCGATACCCACATTATAAGTGGGATAAATTGTCATAACTTCTGCGCTATTAGTTCCTAAAACAAGATTGCTGTTATAGTAATGCATCAATACCCCTCTATTGTATAGGTCGCCAGGAATATACCCAAGAAATAATCCGTCTGTATTGGGCGGCATAGTGGGTTGGGTCATCATTATACCATTACGAATTCCGCTGGTACTAGTAAGTTGCACTACTGCTGTAGGATTGGTTATTCCAATTCCAACAGTATATTGATCAGTGATACGCATTACTTCGGTACTCAAAAAACTATTTAACCCAAACCGAAGGTATGCAGCACCCGATCCACCATTACCTAAATTCCAAAGTGAAGCTCCTTGATAAAAACTTGAATTATCGAAACCGAAAAACAAACCATTACTCACATCGTTTGTAAGGCCATTGGTTGTCATCCGGAGGCCGTTTCTGGTAGCCGGCGCAAGTCCATCCGGGCTTACTTTAACATCCAGTGAATATTGTGGTGATTGCTCGCCAAAACCGTTTAAAAACGAACTGCCCTTTATTCTTATTCTTTCCAAGGAGTTAGTAGCAACAACGAAATCAGTATTAGTTGTTGTACCAATAAAATTATTGTTTACCGTTGAGCCGATAGCGGAAGTTGACGCCGTGGTACCAGTATTACCCGTTATGCCCCAGGCATTAAGTGCGCCATCAAGACCCGTTGCACCGGTAGAGCCGCTTGCGCCGGTAACGCCGTTGTTTCCAGTTGCACCGGTGCTTCCCGCGTTTCCTGTGGCACCTATAGCACCGGTAGCGCCCGTAATCCCATTTGAACCTGTAACGCCGGTCGCTCCATTGGCGCCGGTAGCACCGTTTGAACCTGTAACACCTGTAACTCCATTGCTCCCAGTAGCACCAACCAAACCGGTAGCACCATTGGCACCCGTAGCGCCAACATTTCCGGTAGAGCCGGTAATGCCATTTGAACCTGTAACACCGGTCACTCCATTGGCGCCCGTAGCACCATTTGAACCTGTAACACCCGTAACCCCGTTGCTCCCAGTAGCGCCAACCAATCCGGTAGCACCATTGGCACCTGTAGCGCCAACATTTCCGGTAGAGCCGGTAATGCCATTTGAGCCTGTGGCACCCGTATCTCCGTTGGCGCCTGTTACTCCAGTAACACCAATTGCCCCCGTAGAGCCAGCCAAGCCGGTTGAACCAGTAACGCCTGTGTTACCGGTTATTCCATTAACGCCACTATTTCCTGTCGCGCCGCTGGCGCCTGTCGCCCCCGTTGTGCCCACACCAGTGGCTCCCTGAAGCCCGGAAGAACCTGTTGCGCCGGTTATACCGTTACTACCGGTAGCACCTGTAGCGCCAACGCCTGTAATACCTTGTGCACCGGTTGGACCCGTAATCCCGTCATTGCCAGTATTACCTGTTGATCCGACAGCGCCTGTAACGCCATTATTTCCTGTCGCTCCTGTTGCGCCCGTTGTGCCCACACCAGTGGCTCCCTGAAGTCCGGCGGAACCCGTTGCACCGGTTATTCCGTTACTACCTGTGGCACCCGTAGCGCCAACGCCCGTAACACCTTGAGCACCGGTTGGGCCTGTAACTCCGTCATTGCCAGTGTTACCGGTTGATCCGGTAGCGCCTGTAACGCCATTATTTCCTGTTGCTCCCGTTATGCCCACACCAGTGGTTCCCTGAAGGCCGGTGGACCCCGTTGCACCGGTTATTCCGTTACTACCGGTGGCACCTATAGCGCCAACGCCCGTAGCGCCTGTAGGGCCGTTAAGCCCTGTAGCTCCTGCTAAACCTGTTGCGCCGGTAGCTCCATTATTTCCAGTGGCACCAGCACCTGTGGCACCTTGCAGCCCGGTCGGGCCGGTCACTCCGGTTGCTCCATCGTTTCCGGTAAAGCCTGTAGCTCCATACCCGGTTATACCTTGCGCACCGGTTGCGCCAGTAACACCTATAATTCCATTGGTGCCATTATTGCCCGTTGCACCAGTAGGGCCCGTTGCACCGCCGCCAGCGCCGGTTGCTCCGGTATTACCGTCATTGCCAGTTGCTCCGGTAGCGCCAAACCCTGTTGAACCTTGCGAACCGGTGGCACCGGTAACCCCTGTTATTCCATTTACACCATTATTTCCTGTGGCACCTGTCGCGCCAAATCCTGTAGCTCCCTGTGCGCCTGTTGCGCCAGTAGCGCCAACCGTTCCATCATTTCCGGTAGCACCGGTGGTACCAAAGCCGGTAGCGCCCTGTGCACCCGTTGGGCCAGTAATTCCGGTTGCTCCTGTTATTCCATTAACACCATTATTTCCTGTTGATCCTGTCGGGCCTGTTGCTCCACCGCCTGAACCCGTAACGCCAGTAATTCCATCATTTCCGGTTGCACCAGTAGCACCAAAGCCAGTAATGCCCTGTGCACCGGTTGGGCCAGTAATCCCGGTTACTCCTGTTATTCCATTTGTTCCATTATTTCCTGTTGCTCCTGTCGGGCCTGTTGCTCCACCGCCTGAACCCGTAACACCAGTAATTCCATCATTTCCGGTTGCACCGGTGGTACCAAAGCCGGTAACTCCCTGTGCACCGGTTGGACCAGTAATTCCGGTTGCTCCTGTTATTCCATTTACACCATTATTTCCTGTGGCACCCGCAACGCCGTTGTTTCCAGTGGCACCTGTCGCGCCAAATCCTGTAGCTCCCTGTGCGCCAGTAGCGCCAGTAGCGCCAACCGTTCCATCATTTCCGGTAGCACCGGTGGTACCAAAGCCGGTAGCGCCCTGTCCACCCGTTGGGCCAGTAACCCCGGTCGATCCTGTTATTCCATTTACGCCATTATTTCCTGTTGACCCTGTGGGACCTGTTGCACCGCCGCCAGAACCGGTAGCGCCGGTAACTCCATCATTTCCGGTAGCACCGATAGCACCAAAGCCGGTAACACCCTGTGCACCCGTTGGGCCAGTAACCCCGGTCGATCCTGTTATTCCATTTACGCCATTATTTCCTGTTGACCCTGTGGGGCCTGTTGCTCCGCCGCCAGAACCGGTAGCACCAGTAATTCCATCATTTCCGGTTGCACCGGTGGTACCAAAGCCGGTAATGCCCTGTGCACCGGTTGGGCCAGTAATCCCGGTTACTCCTGTTATTCCATTTGTCCCATTATTTCCTGTTGCTCCTGTCGGGCCTGTTGCTCCACCGCCTGAACCGGTAGCTCCGGTAATTCCATCATTTCCGGTTGCACCAGTAGCACCAAAGCCAGTAATGCCCTGTGCACCGGTTGGGCCAGTAATCCCGGTTACTCCTGTTATTCCATTTGTTCCATTATTTCCTGTTGACCCGGTGGGGCCTGTTGCGCCGCCGCCCGAACCGGTAGCGCCGGTAACTCCATCGTTACCAGTTGCGCCCGTAACGCCAAATCCTGTTGAGCCTTGTGCACCTGTTGCGCCCGTGGCTCCGGTAATTCCATTATTACCGTTATTACCTGTTGACCCTGTGGGGCCTGTTGCTCCTCCACCTGAACCGGTAGCGCCGGTAATTCCATCGTTACCAGTTGCGCCCGTAACACCAAATCCTGTTGAGCCTTGTGCACCAGTAGCGCCTGTGGCTCCGGTAATTCCATTATTACCGTTATTACCGGTTGGGCCCGTTGCACCGCCACCCGAGCCGGTAGCTCCAGTAACACCATCGTTGCCCGTTGCGCCTTGTATGCCTGTTGCACCAGTAGCGCCTGTAATTCCATCATTTCCCGTTGCGCCGGTCGTGCCAATGCCAGTAGCTCCCTGAGCACCGTTTGAGCCGGTAGCTCCGGTAATTCCGTTTAAGCCATTATTTCCTGTAGTACCTGTGACTCCCGTATTCCCGTTTACACCGTTATTTCCGTTATTTCCCGCTTGTCCTGTAGCACCTGTTGGGCCATAAAGAGAAGTGGTATTGTAGGTTGAACCATTTGACAGTGTTATAGTTAAAGTGCCATTGGCGTTGGTGGTTATATTGGTTATTCCAGCCCCAGTTGCCCCGGTAAGGCCTTGTAACCCTGTTGCCCCGGTTATGCCCCGCGCCCCGGTAGGACCAGTACCCGCGGTACCTCCCGATGTTTCGGCGTACAAAGCATACGGAACACTAACCAGTTGAGTAGCCCCCATACTTAAGTAATTGGTGCCGCCATTAATGTCCATTTCAACCAGCATATATTTATTTCCGGCAGCCCAGGTTATGCCTGGAAACGTGCCACTAATAGGGGTTCCTTGCCCAATTTTGGTGGTAAACAAACCAAACTGATTAGTTACTACGGTATGTGTTTCCTCGTATTCCGGGGTGCCGGGGTTTATGCCATCCAGAATGGTAACGCGCAGACCAACAGTCCGGTTGGGTATCGGCGACCCTCCTGCATCCCTGGCCACAGCCTGGTAGTTAATTGCCTGGGGTACCTGCGCAAAAGCGCCGCAGACAAAAAGGCATAGTATGTACAGAATTACGTTTCTCTTCATGGCTAATAGATTTTGGCAGATCAAATATTCTGCCCTTATATTATGGGTGTTGGTGTGAGGTCCTTTATTGCCGGTAATTCCACATGCACGCAGGTAACAAAATGCGGGCGTAAAATTAGGCAATATTTTATATTCCCCAGCTTAAATATGATGCATCACCGGACTATGGAAGCGAGGCGAATCCTGTCCTTTATCAACCCGAAATTTGTTCTAAAAAACTAAAATCCCCGAACAAATTAATGTTCGGGGATTTTTATGCGTTTCTTCTTTGCTGAAGAAAGTAGTTTAAAGCGATTACTCAAATTTCAAGTCAAGGGCTAAGCCTCTTAACTCGTGCATTAACACGTTGAATGATTCTGGTATGCCGGCTTCAGGAAGGTTATCTCCCTTAACAATAGCTTCGTAAGCTTTTGCACGGCCAACAATATCATCTGATTTAACGGTAAGCAATTCCTGAAGAATGTTTGATGCACCGTATGCCTCGATAGCCCAAACCTCCATTTCTCCGAAACGCTGACCACCGAATTGTGCCTTACCGCCCAATGGCTGCTGAGTAATGAGTGAGTAAGGCCCGATAGAACGTGCGTGCATTTTATCATCAACCATGTGTATCAGTTTCAACATATAGATGATACCTACTGTGGTTGGCTGGTGGAAACGCTCGCCGGTTTCGCCGTCATACAGGTAAGTTGAACCTAAAGCCGGTAAACCTGCCTTGGCAATATAAGCCTGTATTTCGTCCAACGATGCTCCGTCGAAAATTGGTGTGCTGAAACGTGCGCCTAACTTCTGTCCGGCCCAAGCCAATACGGTTTCGTATATCTGGCCTAAGTTCATACGGCTAGGTACGCCCAGTGGGTTCAATACAATATCAACCGGTGTTCCGTCTTCAAGGAAAGGCATATCTTCTGCACGAACAATACGTGCAACAATACCTTTGTTACCGTGGCGGCCTGCCATCTTATCACCTACTTTCAGTTTACGCTTTTTAGCGATGTAAACTTTAGCCAGTTTCAATACGCCCGATGGTAATTCATCACCGATAGATATATTGAATTTCTCTCTCTTGTATTTACCGGTTTCTTCGTTGGCGCGGATGTTGTAGTTATGCAACATCATCTTCACCATCTTGTTGCTGTCTTCGTCTTTGGTCCAGTTGTTACCGTCAACCACTGCGTAGTCGAGGTCGGAAAGTACTTTGGCAGTAAACTTGGTTCCTTTGCTGATTAATTCTTCTCTGTAAATGGTTTGGATACCGGTGGTAACCTTGCCGCTTAACACAGTCATGATTTTGTCAATCAAAGTAGCCTTAATATCAGCCAGTTTCTTTTCATAGTCTTTATCCAGTTTCTCTAAAGCTGTTTTTTCTTTTGCTTTCGAAGTCTTATCCTTTTTGGCGCGGGCAAACAATTTTTTAGTGATAACAGTTCCTTCAATTGAAGGTGGAACTTTCAACGAAGCGTCTTTCACATCACCGGCTTTATCACCGAAGATAGCACGAAGCAATTTCTCTTCAGGTGTTGGGTCGGTTTCGCCTTTTGGTGTGATTTTACCAATCAGGATATCGCCTTCTTTAACACGAGCACCTACGCGGATAATACCGTTATCATCCAGGTCTTTAGTTGCTTCTTCACTTACGTTAGGTATATCCGGTGTTAACTCCTCTTCTCCTAACTTGGTGTCGCGCACTTCCAATTCAAATTCTTCAACGTGAATTGAAGTAAACACGTCATCGCGCACAACTCTTTCAGATATAACGATGGCATCTTCAAAGTTGTAACCTTTCCATGGCATGAACGCCACTTTTAAGTTAGCACCCAATGCTAATTCACCGCCTTGTGTAGCAAAACCTTCGCAAAGAATTTGCCCCTTGCTAACACGCTGGCCTTTCTTAATGATTGGCTTTAAGTTAATACAAGTGCTTTGGTTGGTTTTTAAGAATTTAGGAAGATTGTAAGTTACCTTGTCATCGCGGAAAGAAACCAGTTTCTCTTCTTCAGTTCTGTCGTATTTAATGATGATTTGATTGGCATCAACATACTCAATCACACCATCTCTTTCAGCGTTTATCAGGTTACGCGAGTCAACGGCAACTTTTGCTTCAATGCCGGTTCCAACGATAGGAGCCTGCGGTTTCAACAAAGGCACGGCCTGACGTTGCATGTTTGAACCCATCAAGGCACGGTTAGCATCATCATGCTCAAGGAACGGAATCAGGGATGCAGATACACCCACGATTTGGTTCGGAGCAACGTCCATATACTGAACCTCAGATGGTTCAAGGATAGGGAAGTCTCCCTGGAAACGTGATTTTATCTTGTTGCTGGTAAAGTTACCTTTCTCATCAAGCCCGATGTTACTTTGGGCTATCTTTACTAAGTCTTCTTCTTCAGCGCTCAAAAATTCAACTTTACCTTTCAGGTTTACTTTACCGTGGTCAACTTTACGGTAAGGTGTTTCAATAAAGCCCATTTTGTTCACTTTAGCATGAACGCAAAGGGTAGATATCAAACCGATATTCGGTCCTTCCGGTGTTTCAATGGTACAAAGACGGCCGTAGTGAGAATAGTGAACGTCACGCACCTCAAAACCTGCACGCTCTCTCGAAAGACCACCAGGCCCTAAGGCCGATACACGACGCTTGTTCGTGATTTCAGCAAGAGGATTTGTTTGATCTAAGAATTGAGATAACTGCGAAGTACCGAAGAATGAATTGATAACTGAACTAAGTGTTCTTGCATTGATCAAATCAACCGGTGTGAACACTTCATTATCACGCACGTTCATACGCTCGCGGATAGTTCTTGCCATACGTGCAAGACCTACACCGAACTGGGTATACAACTGCTCGCCTACTGTTCTTACACGACGATTGCTCAAGTGGTCAATATCATCA
>CAIOTH010000010.1 GCA_903861145.1 uncultured Bacteroidota bacterium
CATTTGCGGGAAGAACAAAACCTCCTGTATAGTCGCCTGGTTAGTCATTAGCATTGCCAAACGGTCAATACCAATGCCTATGCCCGATGTGGGAGGCATACCATGCTCAAGTGCACGCAAAAAGTCGTTATCTACAAACATGGCTTCATCGTCACCACGTTCCATTAGCTTGGCTTGCTCTTCAAAGCGGGCGCGTTGGTCAAGCGGGTCGTTTAGTTCGGTGTAGGCATTGGCAATTTCTTTGCCGTTAACCATTAACTCAAAACGTTCAACTAAACCTTCTTTAGTGCGGTGTTTCTTCGTAAGCGGACTTAACTCAACCGGGTAGTCAATAATAAAAGTCGGCTGTATAAAATTGCCTTCGCATTTAGCGCCAAAAATTTCATCAACCAGTTTCCCTTTACCCATACTGGCATCGGTTTCAATGTGCAATTTTTTGCAAACAGTAAGCAATTCTGCCTCGCCCATTTCCGAAATATCAATACCGGTAAATTCAAGGATTGCATCGTGTATCGAAACTCGTTTAAATGGCGCCTTAAAGCTTATCACCTTATCGCCAACGGTAACTTCGGTAGTTCCGTTAGTGGCCATAGCAACTTGCTCCATCATCTTTTCGGTAAAGTCCATCATCCAGAAATAATCCTTGTAGGCCACGTAAAACTCCAACACGGTAAACTCGGGGTTATGCGTACGGTCCATACCTTCATTACGGAAATTGCGGCTAAACTCATACACAAAATCAAATCCGCCTACAATCAATCTCTTCAGGTAAAGCTCATTGGCAATACGCAAATAGAAAGGAACATCAAGCGCATTGTGATGCGTAATGAAAGGCCTTGCAGCTGCTCCACCCGGTATGTTTTGCAATACCGGGGTATCAACTTCCAAAGCACCGTGGGTGTTCAAAAAATCGCGCATGGCGCGTATCATGTGGGTGCGCTTAATAAATGTTTCGCGTATCTGAGGATTTACAATCAGGTCAACATAACGCTGACGGAAACGTTGTTCAGGATCTGTAAATGCATCAAAGGTTTCACCGTCTTTTTCCTTTACGACTGGCAATGGCCTAAGCGCTTTCGCCAGAAACTTAAAGTCTTTTACACGTATGCTGGTTTCACCGGTTTTGGTAATAAACACCTCACCTTTAACGCCAACAATATCACCAATGTCCAATATGTGTTTAATTACTTTTTCGTACATGGTTTTGTCCTCCCCGGGGCATATGTTATCAATGGCCAGGAACAACTGTATCTTACCTTTTTCATCCTGTATTTTGGCGAAGGTTATTTTGCCCTTAGGGATTAAGCTCATTACGCGGCCGGCAATACTAACCTCCTGCAGGTTTTTTGCTGCATCATCATAAGTGCTCAATATTTGCTGTGTATTGCAGTTTACCTCGAACATAGCTGCCGGGTAAGCTTCAATACCTAGGTCTTCCAACTGCTTTAACTTGTCGCGGCGAATAATTTCCTGTTCGCTTAAATGGTTACTCATACATAAATGGTTTAGCGTGTGCGAAAATAACAGACTTTTAGAACCATGGAGGAGGAAACAGGGTCTGAAACCGCCTTTCGCGAAATGATAAATAGTTTTAAAATATCCCGATTTGCGTGTTTTATGTGATATACAGACTGAAAAGTATTTTCTTGTAGCCTGCTGAAAGGGCGGAATTCGCCCGTAAAAACTGTTGCAGCATGCAGGCTTTTTATTTGAGATACTTAGTGATTGTTTTTTGCTCACTTGCTAGCATGGTACATTGCATGGCACAAGACAATTACGAGATACAGGTATATGGCTCTGAAACGGTGCCGAATTATTCTACCATGTTCGAACTCCATTCAAATGTTACTGTTTTTGGTCAGCGTGAAAGTGTAAACGGTGTGGTGCCCAACCAATATGCATGGCACGAGACGGTTGAAATAACCCAAGGTATAACCCCCTGGTTCGAAATTGGTTCCTACTTATTTTTGAGTGGCAATAAGGGCGACTATTTGTTGCACTATGTTGGCAACCACATCAGGCCGCGCTTCCGCATTCCCGAAAAATGGAATTGGCCCTTGGGTTTAAGCCTTTCAACCGAAATTGGTTATCAAAGAAGGCAGTATAGCGAAGACACCTGGACGTTGGAGATTCGCCCCATTATAGATAAGGAGTATCAAAACTTTTATGTTGCTTTTAACCCCGCCGTTGATTATTCCATTCGGGGATTGAATCACGATGCCGGTCCACAGTTTTCGCCTGCTATAAAAATGAGTTACAAATTCGGCAATAAAGTTAAGGCCGAGGTTGGGTTTGAGTATTACGGCAGCCTAGGCGCTTTTAAAAAGATAGACCCGCTTGCATTGCAGCAACATCAGCTGGGTCCCGTGGTCGATATCGATATTTCACCGCTTTGGGAAATTAACGTGGGATATATGTTTGGCCTTACGCCAGCTACTGATAAAGGCATCATTAAGCTTATTTTGGGAAGGAGGGCAGATTGGAAAAAGCATCAAAAAAAAGTTGTGGACTCTAAACTCTTGTAACATCCTTAAACCATTTGCTCCTTCAAAAAATCACCGAAGCGCTTATTGGCGTTGCGGGCAGTAGGCAACACTTGCCAAAACCCCTGGAACACATGCCACATTTCAGGAAAAATATCCAAACGCACATCCACACCTACGGCTTTCGCTTTTTCAGCAAAGCGGGTTGAGTCATCCAGTAGCATTTCTTCTTCGCCCACCTGTATATAAATAGGTGGGAGCCCCTGCAAATTGGCAAAAACCGGTGAGATATATGGGCCTTTAGGATCTGCATCGCCGGTGTAATGTTTGCTCCATATAGGCATACCCTCTGCAACGAGCATAGGGTCAATATCTTTTTTGCCGAGATAGGAATTGCCGGTCATAGTGTGGTCTAGCCACGGGGAAAGTGCAATGGCACATTTGGGTAGGGGTATATTTTTATCGCGCAGGTAAAGCAGTGAGCAAACGGTTAAACCACCACCGGCAGAATCGCCGCCAAAACAGATATCGTTATGTGTGTACCCGCTTTGCAAAAGATAATGATAAGCGGTAGCGGCATCTTCAACCGCCGCGGGATATTTATCTTCCGGTGCTAACCTGTAGTTGATCATCAGTGCCTTTATACCTGAGTGCAGGGCTAATTGTGAAACCAGCGCGCGGTGCGTGTTAATGGAGCCTGTCGCATAACCACCACCATGAAAATACAAGAGCACTTTATTTACGTTGCATCCCGCAGGTATTATCCATTGCACCGTCATATCACCAATTTTATCCGGCGTATAGGTAAAGCCGGGTAATGGGCCTCTGAATCTTTTGGCTAGCTGTTCAAAACCGCGGCGGGCAAGCAGAAGGTTGGTATAATCAACTCTGGCTTTGAGGGTTAAAAGCATTTTCTTAATAAGAAACGCTCGCAGTCTGGCCATGTAATTTGGTTTAAGAAATAAAAAAAGAGTTAGGTATTTACGCGATTAACGATTCACGCGTCATTTCAACTATCATCAGTATTTTAAATGCAAACCAAATATTGCCTTGTTCAATTTCCTGTTTGGCCAGCAAATGCATTTCCTTTTCAAAAGTTTCAAAGTCATTGCCGTACTTATCAATAAGCATTTTTACCTCAGGTACAGGCCCCATTTCAAACAATTCTTTTTCCTCGGGCAGTCTTTCCGAACCGGCTATTAAAGCAATATCATTGCCCGACAAGTATTTTGATTTTCTAATCCCCTCCGGCAAATCATCAAACCCTAAACCCGGGCTATCTGCCATTCTGAACGATGGCACTTCAAAAATATTTTCTTCACTAATGCGGCACCAAAATTGTTTACTCATTCTGGCTATGTAATTCATTTTATAAGGGTCGATGCTGCCGGCATGGTCTAATACTTTTTCGTTAATGTGCATCATTACCACTTCGCAAATAATAAGGTTGCCGGCACCACCCAGCGGGCCTGTTTCAATTACCTGTTTTACAATGCACTCCATTTGCACATTGGCTTCGGCAACCCTCGGTGGTTTTACAATTTCGGAAGCCACCGGCGTTAAGCCAGACTTAGCAAACTCGTTTACCCCTTTAGGGAACATATTGGCAGCCAGGTTCATTTGGTATAGCATATCATAATGCGCAATATTTACAACGCATTCTGCAACCTCAAGCACATTATCATGCGTGTTTTTCGACTGACCGGTTCTGCCAGACCGGGCAGGGGAAAAAATCAAGGTGGGAGGATTTGCACCGAACACATTAAAAAAACTGAAGGGAGCCAGGTTAACATTACCCGCTTTGTCAATAGTGCTTACAAAAGCAATGGGCCGTGGAGCAACGGCACTCAATAAATACTCATGTAATTTCGGAACCGGAACTTCGCCGGGTTTAATTTTTAGCATCGAACAAACTTAATAAACTACCCGCTAATAATAATCAAGTAAATAATGGCGGGGCCAATTACACCAATAGATAACAAACCAATGAACAGATTTCCGTATTTCAGATTTAGATAACTTAATAGTAGTATATCAGCCAACATCATCAACACATACCAGGGAATCAGATAAATGCAAAAGTAAGTTCCCCGGCTGGGACCTTCGTCCATGGAGCCGATTATTGCAAACGCGCATAGCATGCCGGCGACTATAATTAGCCATAATAATACGGCCAGGTAGCGTTTCATGCTTTGTAAATTTTCAAACATGTTGCGTGTACGCAAGCCCCCAATGGCCAATAATAGTAGTAATACTGCCCAGTAGTATTTCATATGTTATAGTCTTTAAAAACAGCAACCTAATAAACTACTTGCTAAAAATAAGCATGTATGCAATAGGCGCCAGCACCCCAATAGATAGGACACCGATCAAAGCCTTTCTGAATTTGAGCGTTTTATTGGTAATCAGAAGTATATCGGCCACCATCATTAACACAAACCACAACGCCATAAAAATGTAAAAGTAAGTTTTGGGGTTTGGAGCGGCATCATGCTCAAGCGCCATGCCCTGGTATGCTATTTCAAACATTGTTCGGGCACCGGCACCCATAATTACGAAAAGCAGAGCAATCAGGTAATATTTCATGGTTTGCTATTGATTTTTTTGTGCACATCAATTCGCACGCTATCTAAAAAGGTCGAAACAATCTTGCCATCCTTCTTTATTTCAAGCTTATAACTCAATGAATCAATGAAAGGAATGGTGTCATAACCAACCCACGATTGCGAACCTGTTTTTTTTAAAGAAGTATCAGAAAACAGAGCGGAATATGTCGACCTGATTTTGTAAAAGGCAATATGGTTACTATCAATTATAACTGAATGCGTAGATGGGCAAAGTACTAATAAACTATCATCCTGTTCATCGGGCCCGGCGCATAGTCCGCCCGATAACTCCATTTTATCCAGCACTTCACCTTTGTCGTTAAAGTTTACTAGCACCAATGCTCCGTAATCATCTGCACTTATATGAACCAAAATAGGTTGAATGCTAATTGTCGAATGCAATTTTGCATAGTATTTCATACGCACCATTGTCCAACTCGTGCTATCGAAAGGATGGAAGTTACTCAATATCTTCTGCTCAATATTACTATCGACATCAAAACCTTTGTCGAGACGACTATCGATAAGTGTGTCTTCTACCATTCCGGTGTAATTCACAAACAGATATAACGAGTCCGCAAAAATGGAGGTTGATGGCCGGCCAATATGCGGGGAACGGTTTTGGCAGGCAAAAAAACCGATTGCCACTAACATGAATATTACCAGGGCTGGTCTAACGTTCATTTTGCCGGCAAAATTTTACCACTGCACTCGCCAAACCCAATTCTCACACCATCTTTTTCGCAATACCCTTTTATCACTACCGTATCATTGTCCAGTATAAATCTTCTTTCAGTTCCATCAGGCATGGCAACGGGGTTTTTGCCTTGCCAACTAATCTCAAGCATGCTGCCGTAACTATCGGGTGTTGGCCCGCTGATGGTGCCGCTGGCATACAAATCGCCTACCTGTATATTACAACCGTTTACGGTGTGATGTGCTAATTGCTGGCACATGTTCCAATACATGTACTTAAAGTTACTGTTCGATACTGTTTTGCTAACGCCGTTTCCGGTAACAATATCAACCTGTAAATGCAGGTCATAATTTTTTTGTCCATCAAATTGCAGGTAAGGTAACACAGCCGGCTCCTGTTCAGGCGATTCAATTTTAAATGGCTCGAGCGCCTCCAACGTAACAATCCATGGAGATGCAATCGAACCAAAGTTTTTAGCAAGGAAAGGCCCAAGGGGCACATACTCCCATTTTTGTAAATCGCGTGCGCTCCAGTCATTAAAAAGTACCAAACCGAAAATATGATCCTCTGCTTGTTGAGTTGATACCGAACTACCCAGCTCGGTTTCTTTCGAAACAATAAAAGCAACCTCCAGTTCAAAATCAAGCAATTTCGATGGCCCGAATGAAGGATTTTCTGCATCATCAGCTTTTGTTTGTCCCTTTGGGCGATGAATGGGTGTGCCGGATACTACAATAGATGAAGCCCTGCCATGGTACCCCACTGGCAAATGCAGCCAGTTAGGCAGTAAAGCATTTTTAGGGTCTCGAAACATTGTGCCAACGTTGGTAGCATGCTCTCTACTCGAATAAAAATCAGTGTAGTTAGGAACATGCACCGGCAAAAGCATTTGGGCATCGCTTTGTTTTACCAACACCGTTTTTTGTAATTCGGTGTTGTTTTTCATCTCAGCATTATCAATATTTAAAAGGTCAGAAAGCCTTTCGCGCACTGCATTGGTAATTGGTTTGCCAAGCGCTATAAAGTCATTCAAAGTTTTTTGCCATAAAACCTTTTTATCAAAATTGATTGAGTCTAACAAACCGGCCTTTGCCAGTGCGGAAAGGTCAAGAATATAATCACCAATAGCGACCCCTGCGCGCGCGCTGCGGTCATCCGTTTTAAATACTCCAAACGGAAGATTTTGAATAGGGAAGTCACTTCCGGTCTTTACCTCAATCCACGATTTTAATTTCGGATTATTTGCTCTGCTCATGTTCGATTTTTAAAAACTTTTATAACTCTTTGCGCTCTCCGCGCCCTTGGCGGTAAATTGTAATGGATTCAAATATCGAAATTCCAATCATTTTCCTTCCCCCCAAATTCGCTGCGGCTTTTTATTTTCTGAATTTGTCTTTCAATGATCATATCAGTAATAACCGTGACAAATTGTTCAGGTGCTGTTTGTTTCAATGTTTCGTGCAACTTTCTCTCGCTTACATCTACTCTATACAAAAGCCACATTAGCTTATCCATATTTTTCTCGGCCAGTTCTTCAATTCTTGCAATAAGCAGGTTGCGGAAAGCCTGAAACTTTTCCTCGTCGTTTTTTACAACAGGCAGTAATTGGCCATCAATTTCGAACGATTCAAAAACTTCGTGTTGTATGTCGTCTATATTCATTTTTACTTTTTACCGAAACTTCCAATGTCGGCCTTATCCAATACCCCTATTCCAAACAAAGCAAAGTCGTATTTAACCGGGTCTTTCGCATCGAACGACTTTAAATTTTCTGTCAGTTCTAAAACAGTTTCCCAATCCGTTTGTTTTCGGGTTATCAAACCCAACTTCCGTCCTACTCTATCAACGTGAACATCCAAAGGGCATAGCAGCTGTGCGGGTTTGATTTTGTTCCAAATGCCGAAGTCCACCCCGCTTTTATCTTTTCTAACCATCCACCGCAAAAACATGTTTATTCGCTTACAGCTTGATTTTCGGACCGGCGTTGCTATATGTTTTCTAGTGCGGTGAGGAGCGTCTTCCAACGAAAAGAAGAGGTCATGAAATCCCACTAATCCATTTCCCACATGTGCATCCTTTTTGCTCAGCGTGGTATAAAAGGCATCCTCCAGGCTTTCATGTTTTTGGTAGTAGTATTTAAAAAACTCAATAAAGTAAAGCGTGTCTGTGGCGTTAAACGTACGATGCTTAAATGGCAAAAGCTTTTTCAGGTCTTTTTCCTGATGACCAAGCATAAAATCGTGCGGCGCCCCATCCATTAAATCAACCAGTTTTTTGGCGGAGGTAATGATTGATTTACGGTTACCCCACGAAAGCATCGCTGTCCAAAAAGCCATTATTTCTATGTCCTGCTTTTTTGTGAAGGAGTGAGGAATAGAAATAGGATCGGCTTCAATAAATGAGATGGCATTAAACTCAACGTATTTCCGCTCCAGTAAGTCGTATATTTTATCGCGGTTGGCCGCTAATTTTTTCATTTTTTCAGCCCTTTTATAGGCAAATCTCTGTTATAAATGCGATTAATAAACATCAATCTGCTAAATCTCATTTTTAGTTTCAATAAAACAGTGTAAAATTGCCAATAATGAAAGTGTTAAAAGAATAATCTTTGGCAATTTCTTGTATTATTTCACGAAATATTATCTTTAAACAATTCTTCAACAAAACAATCGGCTATGGGATCTACGACTATAAGAAATGTACTTACCGTAAGTATAGTGATGCTAATGATTTGTACGGCTTCAGCTCAAAATAAGGAGGTTGATAAGGGTAAGGCAATACTTGCTAAAGCTATGGATCAAAAGGACCGCAGCAAGCAACAGGAAATGATTAATGAGGCAAGGGCGGATTTTCAGAAAGGCGGTTTAAAGCCACAGGAAGTTGGAGTTATTTTAGGCGATACATATTTAGATAAAGGTGATTTGGTGAATGCAGCCAATTCGTACAGCACTTCAAGCAAAGAGGATAAAAAGGCCGGGTTTAAAAAAGTGGCTGATGCTTATGTTGAAACAGCTTTTGGTGGCGATGCAAAAGCAGAAACCAAGGCTATAAACAAAGCCATGGATTATTATAAAAAAGCGGATGCTTTGAAAGAGGGTGCCCGAAATATTGGCGACAAATACTATGCTAAAGGCGAAGAAGGATACGGAAAAGCACTTGACTATTACGTTATAGGCGGTGCCGATGTTAAGCTGGAAGAAATTGCCAAGGAATATTTTGGTAAGGGCGACGCTAATGAGGACAAAGCTGCCGAAGTTTATTTGAGGATGAAAACACCGGAAGGCTACCAAAAGGCCGGCGATATTTATTATAATAGGAAAGAATACGGCAAAGCGAATGATGCTTACCAGGCTGGTAGCTTAGCAGAGGGAATGAAGAAATATGCCGATTACCTGTATTCTCAAAGCAGAAATGATGAGGCTGATAACATTTATGTGAAAATTGCTGCCATTTACGCCACTAAAAAAGACGACGGGGCTTTAGAAAAACTTGCCAACGAAAGCCAGGCAAAAGGCAGTTATGGGCTGGCCGCGCGCATATACGACAAGGCAGGGAATACTAATATGAGTGAGAAAAGCAGCGGCTACGCTTCCTTAATTGAACTTAACCTGGATAGTGCCAGAATATTTTTTACAGATGTTAGTGACCAGGCCATGATTAAGGCTATGGATGATAACGCCAAAGGATTAAGCGCATTAAAGGATTTAGCTGATAACCTGGATGCATTAAAAAGAGCTGCGCCTTCGGGAAACCCTATTATCGACAGTATTACCGGGGCAACATCATTATCTGCTAAGGATCAAAAGGACGAAGAGGAATATTATAAATCGATACTTGGCCAGGTAATTACCAATGTAAATGGCATTGCATCTAATTTCGGAAAGCTAACTAACCCTGAACTTAAAAAATACCTTCGGTTCAGGTTTATCCGTTATACAGCGGTAAGAAATATTTTGGAAACTCAAACCATGACGGTCAAAAAACAAAAGGCTGACATCAAAGTAAAGGATGTGATACTTTAAGCTGCTAAAGGCTAAAAAGAAAGGCGCGAATTTTTATTCGCGCCTTTCTTTGTTATAATGATTGCAACTGTGTTAAACACCTTTCCAATTGAAATGTTATATGTATTTTTAGAGGGGTGAAAGGTACAAGCTTAATATTACTTTGGGCATTCGGCGTCTGCTATTGCAGTTATGGTCAGGGAAATGCATGGATATGGATGAACGGAAGTGCCGCTGTAAATGCATCACCGGTATATGGCGCCAAGGGGGTTGCCGGAATTAATAACACACCCGGTGGCCTGTATGAGGCAATCAACTGGATAGATACCGCAGGTGTTTTTTGGATTTTTGGTGGTGTGCCTATTGTAGGTGCAAGTGGTTCAAGCGATTTATGGAAATACGAACCTTTAACTAACATGTGGACTTGGGTGAAGGGCCCGGGGGTGTATGAGCAGGCCGGTGTTTATGGCGTAAAAGGTGTGCCCGCACCCTCCAACAACCCGGGGGGAAGAGGCTGGGGAAGTATAGCCTGGACAGACAAAAACAATGATTTATGGCTATTTGGTGGAGATGGTTTTGATATAAATGGAAACCCGGATATTTTGAATGATTTGTGGCGATATAATATCGCTTCAAATCAATGGACGTGGATGGGAGGTAGCGAGCAAAGATATGCCATCGGAAATTATGGGAGTCTTCGGCAATTCTCAGATACGGGGTTGCCTTCGCCGAGGATGGAGACCAATTCGGGGTGGGTGGATGACAACAATAACTTGTGGTTCTTTGGCGGAAATGGGTCAGTGCCAGTTGGCGGCGGAAATTTTGAGCAACTAGATTTTAATGATATGTGGTGTTATAATGTCGCCAACAATCAGTGGGCCTGGATGAGCGGATCTATGAATGGCACAAATAATGGAAGTTACGGTTCAAAAGGAGTGGAGAGCCCATCTAATTTGCCTTCTCCTAGGTTTACATACACTCAATGGAAAGATGAGGCCGGATATTTTTATATATGGGGGGGCTCTTGCAACAATGGTAACCTTAGTGACATTTGGCGCTATAATACTAATTCAAATAATTGGACCTGGATTGCTGGTGATGCATCACCCAACTCTTACGGAAATTATAGCCGACACTGCGAAGAGAATGGTGAAGTAGAACCCTTTTCACGCTTTGAAAACCGGACAGCGCCTTCATTAACCGGAGCGCATATATTTCCTGCTTTTGGTGGGCAAATTGCAACTCCGGATGGTGGTGGCGTTATTAATGACCTGTGGTATTTTAATACTCAAACCAACGAATGGACCTGGATAAGCGGTGATAGCACACGCAACTCAGGCGGTAATTTTGGTGCCTTGGGAGTTTCTGCTGCATCCAATATGCCTCCGGCCCGTTCAGGAAACTGCACGTGGGTTGATAGGGATAATGTAGTATGGATATTTGGTGGCCAGTATCCAACTAATGTCAATAATGCGCTTAATGATTTATGGAAATTTGTGCCGGCTAAATCATGTAAGACATGTGTTTATTGCGATTCATCACTCGCAATAAATAACCTTCATGATATAGAAAGCGACAATTTTCAACTGTTTCCAAATCCCAACAATGGGGCTTTCACACTAACTTTTCCGGATGCAGAAAACCGATCAATTGAAATAACTGATGCTCTTGGCAAGATAATTACATGCTATCAAAATAATAGCAGCGTAAAGGAGGTAGCGCTTTCCGGATTATCAAGCGGAGTATATTTTGCCCGCACAAAGCACCTGGGCAGACTTGAAATTTTAAAGTTTGTGGTTTTGAAGTAACTTAGAATAACGGCTAAGAAGATTACCCTAATGCCTGTTTCAAATCATCAATCAAGTCTTCCACATCTTCAATGCCAACGCTTAGGCGCAGCAGGTTATCTACAACACCCACCCTTTCTCTTTCTTCTTTTGGTATAGAGGCATGAGTCATAGTTGATGGATGATTTATCAGCGACTCTACTCCTCCTAACGACTCTGCAAGTGAGAATACTTTGAATGATGAAGCCAGTTTGAAAGTATCATCTAGAGATGCATTCTTTAATACAATCGATATCATTCCGCCAAAATCTTTCATTTGTTTTTTAGCTATAGCATGATTTGGATGGTCTTCAAAGCCCGGCCAGTATATTTTTTCAATGCGGGGATGTGTTTTTAGAAATTCAGCAATTTTTCTGCCATTAAAACAGTGGCGCTCCATACGTATGTGCAGTGTTTTTATACCACGCAAAACCAAAAAGCAATCCATGGGCCCGGGGTTGGCGCCGCATGAGTTTAATATGAAGTATAACCTTTCTTGTAATTTATCGTCGTTCATTACCAGTGCCCCCATAACCACATCGCTATGGCCACCCAGGTACTTGGTAACCGAGTGCATTACAATATCAGCACCGAGGGCTAGCGGGTTTTGCAAATAAGGTGAGGCGAAGGTATTGTCCACAGCCAGCAACAAATTATGCTTTTTGGCAATTTTAGCGCAGGCTTCAATATCTACTATTTGCATGGTAGGATTAGTAGGCGTTTCAATCCAAATCAGCTTTGTTTTTTCATTTACGTGCTTTTCAATATTGGCGGCATCACTCATATTAATGAAGTGAAACTTAATGCCGTAGTTGGCAAATATTTTGGTAAACATGCGGTAAGAGCCGCCATATAAGTCATCGCCGGTTATCACCTCATCGCCCGGCAACAGAAGTTTTATAACAGCATCTGTGGCACCCATGCCACTGCTAAAGCAAATGGCATGTTTACCATCTTCCAAAGCGGCGATATTATGTTCAAGCGCGACGCGCGTGGGGTTTTTACCGCGAGCATATCCGTAGCCTTTGTTCTTTCCCGGACTTTCCTGTACATAAGTAGAGGTTTGGTAAATAGGAGTCATGATAGCCCCGGTGGTTGGGTCAGGCTCTAAGCCTGCATGTATTGCTTTGGTTCCGAATTTCATATCGTGTCTTAAATTTTATAAGGTAAAACTAAATAAAGCGTTTACTATTTCTGTGCCGCTGCTTTTAGCCAGTCAGTTCTGTCAAAATATACTTCGTTGCGGCTTATTTTACCGTTGCTCAATTCTACAATGTCCAAGCCTAACACCTTTACCAAGGCCGCGCCAACCGGAATGTTCGCTTCCCACTTTAAAGTAAAGCCTTTAGCCGTTTCTATTATTTCCACGGCCTTCCATTTCCAATCAGGGTTATACTTCAATAGCTTTTTAAAATACGGAAGTAATTCACCATGCCCACACAGTCCTTGCTTATTCGCGGGGTCGGAATAAAAGGAATCATCGCTATAAAAAGATAACAATAGTTCGGGCATGTTTCCTGTCCACGCATTCAACCATTGCTCACAAAACTCAGTGTAACCAATCATAAAGAATGTTTTAAAATAAATGCGAAAACAATCCATCCCTCAACTTAGGTTCAAACCAAGTTGATTTTGGCGGCATTATGTTTCCGCTATTTGCTATATCCATTAATTGCTGCAACGATACAGGGTAAAGCGCAAAGGCAACCTTCATCTCTCCACTATCAACCCGCCTTTCCAATTCTTGCAACCCTCTTATCCCTCCAACAAAATCAATGCGTTTGTCGGTACGCGGGTCTTCAATTCCCAAAACAGGGGTTAGCAGGTTGTTCTGCAGTATCGAAATATCGAGAATGCCAATGGGGTCATTTTTGAAACTTCCTTCTTTAGGTATAAGCTCAAACCATTCGCCGTTTAAATACATACTCATTTGATGCAAGCGCGATGGCTTCTTGTTCATAGCCTTCGAAACTGAAAACTGCTCACTCACTTTTTTAAGAAAATCTTCCGTCGTATGTCCATTTAAGTCTTTCACTACTCGGTTATAATCCATAATAGCGAGTTGGTTATCGGGGAAAAGCACCGATAGAAAGAAATTGTATTCTTCCTGTCCGGTATGCCCCGGGTTTTGCTCGCGCAATTTTTGCCCAACCTTAGCAGCCGAGGCTGTACGGTGATGTCCATCGGCTATATAGGTAAAGGGGATGCTCTTTTCAAAAACTGATATAATGTCGTCGATTTTATCAGTTGCATTAATCACCCAGACGCTATGTTGTATATTATCACTAGCGGTAAAGTCGTAAACCGGTTTTGAGTTTATAACCACATCATTGAGAATAGAATCAATCCTGTTGTTTTTGGGATAAGTCAGAAAAATTGGCCCTACATGCGCATGCAAGGTTTGCATATGCTCAATACGGTCTTGCTCTTTTTCCGGTCGCGTCAGTTCATGCTTTTTGATTACATCGTTAAAGTAGTCGTCAATGGAGGATGAGGTTACTAAACCAATCTGCCTGCGGCCGTTCATTACCTGTGCATATATATATAGACAAGGTTGCTCATCCTGCAAAAGCACACCATCGGTTATCATTTTATAGAAATTCTCTTTGGCCTTATCGTAAACCATTTGAGAATGCTCATCTATGTTTAAAGGGAAATCAATTTCGGCGCGGCTAACGTGAAGAAAGGAGAGGGGGTTGCCGGTGGCCATTTCTCTGGCCTCTTCAGTATTCATTACGTCATAAGGCAATGACGCCACCTGTTCTGCTAAACCTATTTTGGGACGAACGCCTTTAAATGATTTTATAATTGCCATACTAATGTTTTAATGCGGCGAATTTATAAGAATTGTTCTTCCGTTACGAATAATGAAGCCGCAATGGCATCGGCAAACAGTCTTCCCTTATTGGTAAGTGTTAAAGTGTTAGCGGTAATGGTATAGTGTGCCGGGTCAATAACGGATAAATCTTCCTTTATCCAAACCATCACATCAGCTTCAAACTCTGCAAGGTTCAACCCCCACATTGTTCGTAGGGCGGTCATAATACGTTCATTTATCTGCTGGGCTTTGGTCAATATTTCCTCCTCTGCGGGGATTATGTCTTTCTCAATCGATTGTATATAACTCATGTTATTGGCCACATTCCACTTTCTTGCTACTTTATTATAAGAATGTGCCGAAGGGCCTAGTCCCAAATACTTTTTACCGCTCCAGTAATTGGAGTTATGAATGGCGTACTTACCCGGCTTAGCGAAATTTGAAATCTCGTATTGTTCGTACCCTGCCTTTTTCATCTCCTCCATCAAAATATTGAATTGCATTGCGGCTTGCTCTTCATTTACCGGTTTGCTTTCTCCTTGGCGTATTTTTCTTTCAAGATTGGTTTTCGGTTCAACGGTTAATGCGTATGATGAAATGTGTGGAATGCCCAAAGCAAAAGCAGTGTTGAGATTTTGAAGCCAGTGTTGGTCATTCATGGTTGGCGTTCCATAAATCAGGTCGATTGTTATGTTTTTAAAGCCCGCATCCTGCACTCTCTTTATAGATGATATGGCTTCTTCCGAATTGTGGGCGCGGTTCATATATTTCAGGTCCTCATCAAAAAACGATTGGACCCCGATAGAGAATCGGTTTAACCCCAAGCTCTGCAGCCCTTGAAATTCCTTTACTTTTTCGGCGCTCAGATCATCTGGATTAGCTTCAAGGGTAAATTCTTTTAAATCACTTAAGTCATAATGGTCTTCCAATCGACGAACTATTGAAATTAATTCTGACCCGGATAGGAGAGAAGGAGTGCCCCCGCCAAAATATATAGTCTCAATTCGCTCCCCTTCCAGGTACCCTTTGCTCAATTCAATTTCGTGGAGTAGTGCGGAAATAAACTTGTCCTTATTTCCCGGTGAGGTGGTAAAATAGAAATTGCAATAATGGCAAGCCTGCCTGCAAAATGGTATATGAATATAGACGCCTGCCATGTTTAACGTTAAATGCTTAGGTGCGAAAGTATAATTTGAGTCGGTCTTTCCCGTTATCTTTACTTCATTCAAATGCGGATAGCTCTAATTATCTTTTTAATGCTTCTTCTGAAAGTATCTTTCGGCCAGGGCAAATATTCGTTCCAGGTTATCTCATCCGACCTGCCCAAAGAGTTTTTTACGAAAGGGTTCTCTTATAAAGAGAAGCTGAAGGATTCTGTGCAAGGCGTACAGGAGAAAAGAGACTTAATTGCCAAGCTGCGCACCGCGGGTTATGCAGCCTCATCAGTCGATAGTCTTAAAGCCGATTCGACCAAAATGATACTATATATATATGTAGGCCAGAAGGTAGACAATATCATTTTGAGAAATGGAAACGTTGACGACAAGCTGTTGAACGATGCCGGCGTAAAATATTTTGTAACGAGCGGCAGGGCCATTAAAATAACTGACGCGGAAAATGTAAAGGACAAAATATTGCAGCAATGCGAAAACACCGGTTATCCATTTGCAACCGTAAAGCTGGATAGCTTTGGTCAAAGTGGTAAAGCCTTTACAGCAAAAATATATTTAGAAAAACACGACCTTATCAGGTACGACACCATTCATATTTTGGGTAAAACGCACACTAAAAAGCCCTTTTTGAAAAGCTACCTGGGATTAAAACCCGGCAAACCGTATAACGAGGCAACGATTAAGCGCATTAACCAGCGACTTGCAGAGCTTCAGTTTTTACAAGTTATACAGCCACGTACGGTTGAGTTTTTAAACGGCAACGCAAAAGTAAATGTGTTTGTAAAAGATAAAAAGGCCAGCCAGTTTGATGCTTTGTTAGGATTGTTGCCCGGCTCATCGGGCCAAAAACTATTAATTACCGGCGATGCCAAGCTTCACTTGTTAAGCCCGTTTGGTTATGGCGAGGATTTGTATCTGCAGTGGCAAAAATTGCAACCCAAAACTCAAACCCTTGATGTGAAGGTCACTTATCCCTACTTGCTTGGTTTGCCTTTGGGCATTAGCGCCAAGTTTAATCTTTACAAGGCAGATACCTCGTATGTTGATGTTAATGGCGATTATGGTTTGCAATATCAGTTAATGGGCAGTGACTATTTGCGGGCATCGTTAAAACAGAAAATTACAATTGTAACCAATGTGGATACCTCTTACATCATTCAAAACAGAACTTTGCCGCCCAATATGGATTTGATAAGCAATGATTTTGCCTTAGAATACTTTACACAACGGTTAGACTATCGAATCAATCCAACTTCGGGATATACGCTAACTATTAACGGATCGGCAGGTGTAAGAAATATAAAACAGAACAGTGGCATTACGCAGCTATACGATGAGGTAAGCGGAAAGTATTTTAGTTACCTGTACGACTCGATTAAATTGAAAACTCTCGAGTTTCATTTGGGCCTGACAGTAGAAAAATACTGGAAGCTTGCTGCGAGACATACCATCAAAACAAATTTCGAGGGCAAATACTTTTATGCCCCCACCATATTTCAAAACGAGAAATATCGTTTAGGTGGCGTTAACTCACTTCGTGGTTTCGACGATCAATCTATCTTTACGCCATTTTACGCCATGGGCAATATCGAATATCGTTTCCTGCTTTCTAAAAATTCATTTTTCGGTGCGTTCTTTAATGGTGCGTTGGTTCAAAATTCATTAACGCATAAGGGATTTGATTACCCTTATGGATTTGGAGTTACCGCCGCAATTGAAACTAAAGCAGGAGTGTTCGGCATTACCTATGCAATGGGTACTCAAATGGGAAATAAAATCACTTTTAACTCAGCCAAGATTCATTTTGGCTACGTAAATTACTTTTAGTTGGCTGGCAAATTCTTCGCAGTATTTTTTCTTATTGTTTCGACGGCGTCCTTAAAGGCTTTTCCCGTTGATACAACCACAATTAAAACCAATTCGGGTAATGATACTCTTAATACTGCCTTGTTGGATTCGAACCCGTTGAATAAACATGCCGGCATTGATAGTGTGCAGTCACTTCTTATTACCGGCAATAAAGTAATGGTGAATGATATTGAGCAATCAAACTCATCCGGGCGCAACGCCTTTGTGTTCCTTATACTGGTAGCTTTACTTGGCGCGCTTACTTACCTTAAAACCGCTTTCGGAAAAGACCTGGATGATTTAATCCAATCGGTAAGTAATCAAAACTTAGCGCAACAGATTTTCAGAACGCAGTCGAGGGAAATTTCTTTCTCAACTATAGTGCTGAATTTGAATTTTATTGTTGTGATGAGTTTGTATGTGCGATTCATTTTGGTGAAATACTTTCACGTTTCTGCGTCCGAAAGTTTCTCTTCAATACTTTTCATGAATTTTTTATTCACATTTTTTTACCTTGGAAAGATAGCTTTATTGAAAGTGATTGGCGTATTATTTGAAGTGAGTGATGTATGCGATGAATACATTTTTAGTTTCACTACGGTATGCAAAACATTAGGATTGGCGCTGCTCCCCGCGTTATTTATATTTTACACAGCGCCTCAAAAATTTTTCAATTTCGTTTTTATCATCTCAATTTTAGTTTTTGTTTTTATGGTTCTGATCTTTGTATGGCGAGGGTTATCCACAGCATACAAATTATTGTACAGAAGCGTATATCATTTTTTTATTTACGTTTGTGTTGTAGAAATATCAACGATATTTTTACTGTTTAAATTGTTAACCAAAACAATTAATTAACCATGGCAACAAAAAAGAAAGCTGCTCCGAAAAAAGCAGCTAAGAAAGCCGCTCCTAAAAAAGCAGCTAAGAAAGCAGCAAAAAAAAAGTAATTAAAAAAGCTGCATCAAAGAAACCTGCTGCCAAAAAACCGATTGCGAAAACCAAACGATTAAAAGGCAGCAAAACATCCAACAGTAGCAGTACTCTTAAAAAGAAGGCTGATGTGATATCACCTGAAAAGAGTACTGCTTCTTTTTTGCCCAAGGCCCAATCCGGAAAGCCGCAAATCATCATACCTCAGCGCATCGAGCGGAATTACGCCGAGCTTATTTCTAAAGCGCCGAAAACAAAAGTCAAAAACATTTTAGTTGCCCAACCCCAACCTGAGGGGCCTAAATCTTTTTATTACGACCTTGAACAAAAATTCAAAGTAAAATTCACCTTCGTACCGTTTGTGAAAGTGGACGGTGTACCCGGAAAGGATTTCAGGAAACAGAGAATTGTTTTGAACGATTTTAGTGGAATCGTTTTTACAAGTCGCAATTCTATCGATCACTTTTTTCGCATTTGCGATGAGCTGCGGGTTAAGATGAGCCAGGAAACCAAATATTTCTGCACTTCAGAAGCTATTGCTTTGTACTTGCAGAAATACACCCAATACAGAAAACGGAAAGTTTTTTTTGGTGATATGAACAATAACAAGGAGTTGCGCATGTTGCTGATGAAGCACAAAGACGCTACGCGCTTTTTGTATATCTGTGCAGAGACTAAAAAAGATGAGATACCTGCTTTTATGGCGGCCAATGGCTTTAATTACGTTGAGGGCGTGATGTATAGAACTTCACCTGTTGACTTAACCGCCATTGATCCGCATAAATTTGACATGTTAATTCTTTTTAGCCCTACTGGCATCAACGCTTTGTTTCACAACTTCGCTAAATTTAGCCAGGATAAATTGAAAATTGCGGTTTATGGCAAGATTACAGCCGATTCAGTACTTGATAAAGGTTTAACCCTCCATTTAATGGCGCCGCTCGGCAATGCACCAACCATTTTAGTGGCCCTGGATAATTACTTAAAGGAAGCGAATAAATAGCTCATCGCATTTTATCGGACTTTAGTGAAATAATTGTTGCTGAATAAAAAGGATTCAATTATTTTCATTGCCTGTTTATGCGCAAAGGTTTACTAGTAATTGTTTTGTACTTCGTTTTTAAAAATGCCTGCGCTCAATCCGAGCCTCAGTTTACACAGTACATGTTTAATAGGTACCTTTTTAATTCGGCTTATGCGGGGAGTACCGGCGGTATTGATATATCTGCATTATATCGCAATCAGTACGTTGGCCTTACAGCAAGGCCTATTGCTACTGAAGGGTTTAATGTAAATATGATGGTACCTGCTGCGAGTTCAGGTATAGGCATAACTGCAATCAATGATAATATAGGTTATCAGCGCTCTACATACCTGGCACTTAATTACGACTACCGTAAAAATTTTAGCTGGGGTAAAATGGGTATCGGCATTGGTGCGGGTATTATTCAGTCTTCTTTGAATGGTGCCGAATTGCAAGCGCCCGAGGGTAGCTATTCGCAGGGTGTGGTGAATCATAATGACCCCAATCTGCCGAATACATTGCAAAACGGAATCGCCCCTGATTTGTCTATAGGCTTATATTTCAACAACGATAAATATTTTGCTGGCGCCTCTATCAATCATATTGCATTTGCTTCAGCGAAAATTAATGCCCCGGCTGGCAGTGTTGATCTTAATTTTGCCCGCAATCTTTTCATCATGGGTGGATATGATATTACGCTTACTAAAAAGCTGAAGTTTATGCCAAGCGCAATCATTAAAAGCGATTTTAAACAGGTTCAGGTTGATTTGAGTGGTACTTTCACTATTATTGACAATATTTTAGCAGGAATTTCGTTTAGAGGATACAACAAAAATACAATTGATGCGTTGTCGTTGATTTTTGGTTTTAGATATCAGGGATTTCAATTCGTATACTCATATGATGCCAATCTCTCTTATCTCACTAACTTCAACTCCGGCTCGCACGAATTGAGCGTTAATTACATTATAGGGTTAAAGAAAAAGGAAAACAAGGGGTACTTTTATCACAACCCCAGGTTTGATTAGTTGATGATTCGGTTTTGTTGTATATTGCAACTTCAGAGTGTGTAAAATCGTATTTAACAATTGCATTTTGATTTTTTTTTTGATTACTATTGTAAAAACAAAAACTGATTATATTTACGCTTCTTTAAAAAACAGGGGAAAACTATCAAAACCAAAAACATGAAAAACTTACATGGTCTTCTATGCAAGGCGTCTCTCGCGCTTTTGCTTTTTGCTGCCGGATGTAAAGGGGGATACAACGGCCAGCTACTTGGAGAACAGGACCGACCGAAATGGAATCCAATAACGCCTTACGGAATGGTGTTCATTCCATCTGGTGTTTTGCACATTGGCCCAAGCGATCAGGATGTGAACAGTTCACATCAGGCTCGTGCTAAGCAAGTGTCAATTGTTGGGTTCTATATGGACGATACTGAAATTACCAATAACGAGTATCGCCAATTTATTGATTGGGTTCGCGATTCAGTTGCCCATAAGATGGGTGGCGATGTGAATACAGATGCCGATGGACATGAGTCCATAAACTGGGATAAAAAAATCGCTTGGTCAGGAAAAGGCGCTAACGCTCAGCTTGAAGACATGTATCTTCCGGAAAATGAAAGAATTTGGGGAAGAAAGGAATTCGATCTCCGCAAGTTAAAATACGACTATCAGTGGTTTGATTACAAAGCTGCTGCGCAAACGAAGAACAGAGGACAGGCTAGAACCAGCTTTATTCATAAAGAATCGGTTGACGTTTATCCTGATACTTTATGCTGGGTAAGAGATTTTACCTATTCTTACAACGAGCCAATGACTAGAAATTATTTCTGGCATCCTGCTTTTGATGATTATCCCGTGGTAGGTATTAATTGGCACCAGGCAAACGCATTCTGTTTTTGGAGAAGCAGGCTTTGGGAAGATTATAAAACTCCTCGTGGAGAGCCTTTGATGGATATCTTCCGCTTACCTACGGAGCATGAGTGGGAATATGCTGCACGTGGTGGCAAAAAGATGGCACCTTACCCTTGGGGCGGCCCTTACGTTAGAAACTCTAAAGGCTGTATTCTTGCCAACTTTAAACCTGGTAGAGGAAATTATCCTGAAGATGGCGGTTTCTACACCGTTCGTGCTGATGCATATTGGCCAAATGATTACGGTTTATATTGCATGGCAGGTAACGTTTCTGAATGGACATCATCTGCATTCTACGAAAACTCATACGCTTTCATTCATGACCTAAACCCTGATATCCGCTACGACGCTAAAGACTCTGAGCCTGAAGCTATGAAGCGTAAGGTTATCCGTGGTGGTTCATGGAAAGATATTGGATACTTTATTGAAACCGGTACCCGCCAATGGGAATATGCCGATACTTCAAAATCCTTTATCGGGTTTAGATGCGTAACTACTTTCTTAGGCAGAGATATTGCCGACAAGAAATAACACAACAACACAATTAATTGTGTCTCTAATTTTTATCCCTATATTAATTCGTACGATTTTTTAAATCTGAAGCTAAACAATTCAATTATTTAACCCTTAAATTTTAAACACAATGGCCCAAGGAAACAAGAGTTTTGTAGAAAAATTATTTCAAACTAAAGGTGGAAAGACAGGGATGAATTACGCGTACAGCTGGGGTGCTGCGGTGGTAATTTTAGGTGCACTTTTCAAAATCAATCACTTTCCATATGCAAAAGAAATGCTTATCGTGGGAATGGGAACGGAAGTATTGATATTTTTCCTTTCAGGTTTCGAGCCTCAATACGAATACCATCCTGAATATGAGTGGGAAAGAGTATATCCAGAACTAGCTGAAGATGCAGCTCCTATAGTAAAAGGTGGCAAACCTTTAACTCAACAATTAGATAAGATGTTAAGCGATGCAAAAGTTGGTCCCGATTTGATCAATAGTTTAGGTAGAGGCTTTACTTCTTTGGGTGAAAGCGTATCTAAATTGAATGACCTTACTGATGCTACTGTTGCTACTAACGAATTTTCGAAAAATGCAAAAAATGCTTCTGGTCAAATCAATAGCTTCGCACAAGCTGCTGCAACTGCAACAACCGCTGTAAACGCAATTGGTTCGGGTGCTGAGCATACTAAAGTTTATCACGAGCAGGTTCAGGGCATGGTTAAGAATCTTTCTCAGCTTAACGCAATATACGAGCTTGAGTTACAAGACTCAAACAACCACTTAAAGGCGATGAACAAGTTCTTTGGTAACCTTAATTCGGCTGCTTCGGCTCTTTCCGAAACTGCTACTGATGCTGTTAAATACAAAGACAATTTGGTTCAATTAAACAAGAACCTTACTTCTTTGAACTCAGTGTATGGTAACATGTTATCTGCAATGAAGTCGGTGTAATTGCTGTCTGAAATAAATGGTTTAACCCAAAAATAGAAACTAAAGAAAATGGCAGGTGGCAAATTAACCCCGCGGCAGAAGATGATTAACATGATGTACCTCGTGTTAACGGCGCTTCTTGCCCTAAACGTAACTAACGAAGTATTGAACGCCTTTCACTTAGTAAATGAAGGCCTTCAATCGTCAAATACCTCGTTAACATCTAAAAATGGTGATATATACAGTGCATTTGAAAAACAGATGCGTGATAACCCGGCAAAAGCTAAGGATTACAACGAAAGAGCCCAGAAAGCAAGGGCATTAGCTAAAACATTGGATGATTCGCTCGCCGCCTATAAGGTAGCTGTTATTAAAGAAGCGGAAGGTGTTATTCCTCCGGGGGAAGCGGAAGAAGGCGATATTAAGCGTCGTGACGATATTGATATCGCTACGCGTATGTTTGTTGAGGAAGGCGCCGGTGTTAAAAGAGGAAAAGGCCTTCAGAAAATGATTAATGATACTCGCAAGCAACTTCTTGATCTGGTTGATCCGGCGGATAAAGCTACTTTCAAGATCTCTCTTGACGCTCCGGACCCTAAGGCTGAGGGTGGCGAAAAGCTTGCTTGGGAATTTAAAACCTTTAATCACACTCCTGCAACAGCTGCATTGACTATTCTATCTAAATTTCAGAATGATGCTATCAGCTCTGAAGGTTCAGTTATTGAGTATTTGATTAAGAAGATCGGAGCTACTGACTTTAAATTTACTGACCTTTCGGCAAAAATTATTGCGCCTACAAGTTATGTATTGAGTGGCCAGCAGTATAAAGCCGATATATTTTTGGCGGCCTTCAACAAAGGTACCGATCCTGAAATTTTTGAAGGTCCAATAGGCAGCTTTGTCAAAAATAAGGATGGCAGCTACGAACCAAAAGTATTGGATACCGAACTTCCTCCGGGCTTTAGTCCAAATAAAATGAAAGCTGAAGGCGGGTTTGGTAAAAAAGAGGCTATTGGTGCAGGCGTAGGTGAGAAAACCTATACCGGTGTGATTCGTGTTAAAGACCCGGTTACCAGTAAATACAAATTCTATCCTTTTGAAGGTAAGTACCAAACTGCTCCTAAGGCTGTGGTGGTTTCTCCAACAAAAATGAACGTGTTTTATATCGGTGTTGATAATCCGGTTGAAGTTTCGGTTCCGGGTGTTGGTCAGAATGATGTTAACGCTACCTTAAATGGCGCTGGTACTCTTAAAAAAGATCCGGCTAATCCAGCCAGTTATATCGCAAATGTAACAGCCAGTGGAAAGTGCACTATTGATGTTAACGCCAAAATGGATGGCAAGGTGCAGGCAATGGGTAATAAGGAATTCCGTATCAAACGTATTCCGGATCCAACACCTTCTACCAATGGTGGTTTAAAAGGTGGTAGTGCACAACCTGGTATCATGAAAGGGCAATCAGGTATTGCAGCTAAGCTTGATAACTTTGACTTTGATGCTAAATTTAAGGTGATAAGCTTTAGAATGTATTATTCGTCTAAGGGTGAAATTTATTACGACGACGCACAAGGGCCGGTATTTACAGCTAAAATGAAAGGATATATTGACAGATGCCGTGCTAAGGATATTATCATTATTGACGACATTAAAGCAGTTGGACCCGATGGCCAGCCAAGAAAACTTGGCCAGGTAACATTTACTATTCAATAAATAAGCAGGTATGTATAAGATAAGCAGGATTTTATTAGCTGTTACCCTAATGGGCGGTGCAATGCAGGTTTTTGCGCAGGAGCCCTTAGACGGCGCGTATGTGAAAACTACCACCAAGGAAAAAGAGGTGGTGCCATACGATTACGTTCGGGAAGCCGATGTATTTTGGGCAAAGCGCATTTGGAGAACTATTGACTTGAAGGAAAAAATGAACCTTCCGTTCAAATATCCTCAACAGCCGTTAGCGCAGATTATACATAACGCGGCTAAAAACGGTGAGCTTACCGTATATGACCCGAGTGTTATTGATGCCGACCAATTTAAAAAGGTATTAACCATTGAGGACGTAAAGAAGATTGGTACAAGTGCCGATACGCTTTATCAACCCAATGCGTTAGACCCCGATAAGATTGATACGGTAATGGTTAAGAACGACTTTGCACCTGAAAAAATTTCGAAATACAGGATTAAGGAAGACTGGTTTTTTGACGAGAAGAACTCAGTTATGATAGCGCGTATTATTGGTGTTGCACCTGTAATGCCGGTTACCACTTCATCAGGTACTACAATGGAAGGTGATCTTACCATGTATTGGGTTTACTATCCTGACTTAAGACCTATTCTTGCAAAGTTTGAGGTATTCAATCCGAAGAACGATGCAGTTAGATTAAGCTGGGAAGATTTGTTTGAAGCGAGAATGTTTGAAAGCTATATCTATAAGGAGAGCAACGTTTACGACAGAAACATACAAGAGTATGCTACCGGCGTAGATGCCTTGCTTGAAAGCGATAGAGTTAAAAACGACGTTTTCATTTTTGAACACGATCTTTGGAACTACTAGAAAACTACCGGTATAAGAAATCAAAAAGCGCCTCGATTTTTCGGGGCGCTTTTTTTATTATCAATCCCGATTGACCTCTGGATGAAAACGGGATATCTAATTATAACGCATTTCATTCATTCAATATTTTTAGACCGCTACTTAATTTCAGATAAATTATGTAACCACTCGTTTCCCGCAATTTTTTGAAACCCGATTTCGTTTCGACTTTGATTGAATCTTTTCACCACTAAAATTTTCAACTATGTCGAATTTAAAATTAACTCCTCGTCAAAAGATGATTAACATGATGTACCTCGTGTTAACCGCAATACTGGCGCTCAATGTTTCTGCCGAAGTTCTCAACGCTTTCAAAACGGTAAACGATGGTATCAGCACCTCTAACGTTTCGTTGCAATCTAAAAATGCTGATACCTATTCTATCTTAAGCAAGCAATATCAAAAGGACTCATTAAAGGCCAAAGAGGCCTTTATCAAAGCCGATAAGGCAAAGGTGTTATCGGCTAAGCTTTATGCGCTTCTTGATCAGTATAAAGGCCAAATGATAAAGGATGCCGGCGGTATTGACAACCTAAGTGGAAAGATTAAGCGCGATGACGATATCGATATTGCTACCCGCCTATTTGTAGAGAATAATGGCAAAGCCGGAAAAGACCTAAAGCTAAAGATTGACAGCACGCGCCTTGAGTTGCTGAACCTATTAGATGGAACCGATAGAGCAGAAGCCGAAAAATCCATGCCCCTTAAAACCGATGAAGCCGGCGATGGCAAGACCTGGGAATACGCCAAGTTTAACTTAGTGCCTGTCGTTGCTGCAGTTACACTTTTATCGAAATATCAGAATGACCTGCTGAGTGCCGAGAGTCACATCATCGAAACCTTGTTTGGCGGCATTGACCGCGATAAACATAAAGTAGATAAGATGGCCGCGATGGTAATGTCACCCAGCAGTTTTGTTTTGCAAGGCGAACCATACAAGGCTGACGTAATGGTTGCCGCTTACAGTTCAACGCAACATCCCGAGGTTTTCATTGGCCAATTCAATCAAAGCGTAAAGAAGGCTGAACACGGAAACTACCCTATGATAAGTTCTACCAGCGATGCCTTGCCTTTGCTAAATCCCCAAAAGGTAGAAGTAGAAGGCGGCAGCGGCAAAATCCTGATGCCAGGTAATGCTGTAGGTAATAAAAAATACACCGGCGTGGTTCGGGTGAAGGCACCTAACGAGGGTTATGAGTTCTATCCATTCGAGGGCGAATACCAGGTAGCGCCGAAGGTTGCAGTAGTATCACCCAAAATGATGAACGTAATGTATATCGGCCTGGATAACTCATTGGATGTGTCAGTTCCGGGCGTGGCTGCCAGCGATGTCTCAGCCGAGTTCGATGGCCAGGGCAAATTAGTCAAGAGTGCGGACGGCAATTACATTGCATTGCCCTCTAAACCCGGCCACGTTAAGATTATAGTAAAGGCCAAAGTGAATGGTCGCGATATGGTAATGGGCACTCAGGAGTTCAGGGCCAAAATCGTCCCCGACCCAATCAGCACAGTCGATGGCGCCTATGACGGCGGCAAGATTTCTATTGCTAAAATGAAAGCCAGTCGCGCCATAATACCGAAGGTAGTCAACTTCGACTTCCAGGTACACTTTACAGTCGAGAGCTACAAAATGAGTTTCAGGTCGCATAAGGACAACAACATCAGCCTGCCCATCACCGTTACCGGACCTATTTACGATACCCAGGTAAAGGACATTATTGAACACCGGCTACAAGCCGGCGATGATGTGTTCTTCGATGATATCATTGTGCGCGGCCCTGCCGGCGATAGGCGCAAGATTAACTCTCTGATATTCGCGGTAACACTCTAAGTCTGTATTGTCTCATTATATTTTATCTATCTAATTAGCTAAACTATGAAAGCCATAAAAGCTATAGCCCTGGTGATTGCATGGTTCCTAACCGGTTCAACTTTAATAGCCCAGGATATCGAACTATTACCCTGGCAGCAACGTGACCGCAAGGATATGAAGCCGCTGGAATACCAATACCAACGCGAAGCCGACGTATTTTGGAGCAAGAACATCTGGCGGGTTATTGATGTCCGCCAAAAAATGAACAAGCCTTTTGCCTATCCCCAAAGGCCCCTGGTCCAAATCATTCATGAAGCCGCAATGCGGGGCGACCTAAAAGTGTACGACCCCTCATTAGTAAATGCCGACCAATTCAAAAAGGCAATGTCGACTGCTGAGGTAGCGGCCATTGGTGTAAAGCGCGATACCAGCCTAATGGCCAATGCCGAAAACCCGGATATAGAAGAGACCGTCATTACCCACGAAGACCTGAAGTGGGAGCGTATCACCAAGTTCCGAGTACGCGAGGTATGGTTCTTCGATACCCGCACTTCATCCATGCAGGTCCGTATTATCGGCCTGGCACCGGTGATGGAATATACCGATGCCAAGGGTGTTTACCTTGGCGACATGGTCTTGTATTGGGTCTATTTTCCTGACCTGCGCGAGATGCTTGCCAAAGAGGAGGTCTTCAATCCTCAAAACGACTGGCAGCATTATAGTTGGGACGACCTCTTCGCCATGCGCATGTTCGAAAGCACAATATATAAAGAAAGTAACGTATATGATAGAAACATTACCGAGTATGCTTCCGGCAAAGATGCCCTGTTAGAAAGCGACCGCATCAAACAACACATCTTCGAAACCGAACACGACATGTGGGAGTATTGAAATGTATTTCTCGGCTGTTCACCTCCGGGCCTCCGTGCGAAAATTTATCACCCTTTCTCAGGAAGCCCCGCAAACGCCTCCGTCAACAACTTCGCCTTGCTCTCACCAACTATCTCTTTCAATTCATCATACGGCACTGCCTTCAGTTTTTTCATGCTCTTGTATTTTTTCAAAAGCAATTCAAAAGTCTTTTCGCCAATGCCATTAATATTTATCAGTTCCGAAACTAAGGATGCCTTGCTTCTCCGCTGCCGGTGATGCGTTATCCCAAACCGGTGCGCCTCATCACGCATTTGTTGTATCAACTTTAGCGACTCCGATTTTTTGTTGATATACAATGGCACCGAATCATCCGGAAAATAAATTTCCTCCAACCTCTTCGCAATACCCACAATGGGTATCTTTCCATATAACCCAAGTCCTTCAAGGCTTTTAACCGCAGCGCTTAACTGTCCTTTTCCTCCATCCACAATAATCAGGTTCGGTAAATCCGCACCTTCCTCCAACATTCGTTTATAGCGCCGGTGTATTACCTCTTCCATCGATGCAAAATCATCCGGCCCTTCAACGGTCTTAATATTAAAATGCCGATAATCTTTTTTCGAAGGCTTGGCTTCTTTAAAAACCACGCAGGCGCTCACCGGGTTAGTTCCCTGTATGTTCGAATTATCAAAGCACTCAATATGCCGCGGCAGTTCCGTCAACCTTAAATCCTCTTTCAGCGTTTTCATAATTCTGAAAGATGGCTTCTTCTCTTCCGGTGTCATGTTCTGCTTCACGCGCTCCTCGCGTGCATACAAGGCGTTTTTAACAGCCAGGTCTAAAAGCTTCTTTTTATCACCGGCTTGTGGTATTGTAATTTTTATATTCTCAAACGGAAACTCAACTTCAAACGGCACAATAATTTCTGCGGCAGCCTCGCCATCACCAATCGAGTGCTCACTAATGGCCCGTTGCAATAACTCCTCCCTCGTTTCATCAAGCACTTTCTTTACTTCAATTGCGCGTGCTTTTACTACGGTACCGTTCGCAATTTTAAGATAGCTCATAAAAGCCGCCGTCTCATTGTCGGTATACCCGTATACATCAATATCCGTCATCTTCGGATTTACAATCGTACTCTTACTCTCGTAATTGCTCAGCAGCTCAATTTTTTGCCTAAACTCTTCCGCCAGCTCAAACTGCATGTTGGCCGCATAATCATGCATCTTGCCCTTCAGGTAATTTTTGACCGAAGCAAAATTGCTTTTCAGTATGTTGCGTATTTGTTGAATATTCAAATCGTATTCCGCTTTCGATTGCATCGCCTCACACGGGCCCATGCAGTTTTTAATATGAAACTCCAGGCACACCTTAAATTTTTTGGCCGCAATGTTCTTTTCAATCAGGCTTAAGTTGCAGGTGCGTAACGGAAAAATATTCTTCATCAAATCCAACACAATCTTAGCGTTATACACGCTGGTGTAAGGCCCCAGGTACTCCGACCCATCCCGTATTATCCTCCTCGTAAAAAACACCCGGGGGAAAGGCTCATTTTTAATGCAGATAAAAGGATAGGTCTTATCATCCTTCAGCATTACATTATATCGCGGCTGATACTTTTTAATCAGCGAGTTCTCCAGTAAAAAAGCATCCTGTTCGGTATCAACAATCACAAACTCAATGGTGCGGATATTGTAAATCATCCGCTTAATCCGGTTGCTGTGGTCGTTTTTACTAAAGTAGCTAAACACCCTTTTTTTAAGATCTTTGGCCTTACCTATATATATAATCTGGCCCTCCTCGTTCATGTATTTGTAAATACCCGGTAACGAAGGGAGCGCCTCGCGATAAGCCTTAAATTCCTCAGTAGTCATTCCGTGCGAATTTATATCGAATTTGGGGTCTCAAAAAACCAGTTTAAGCTTGTAAATCACTAAAATGTACAACAAAAGCCATTAAATCACCCTTTTTTAAAGTAGTTTCTCTATTTTTGCGCCTCAAAAAATGGAAACCATGACCGCAACTGAAAAGTTTACCGATATTATTACCGCTGCCATTAAAAAGGCACAAAACGATAAAATATATTTCGAAGAGCTTTATAACAATACCGATGCTCCGGTTGGCAAAAACGAATTCTTGTTTTTCGTTAAACCCGAAATCACCCTTCCTTCAGATTCTATCCAACTTGAAAAAATACTTGACCTCGTTCAGGATAAAATCGAAGAATTCGGTTTAACCGTTCACAACATCAAGTTGCTTTCAGCAAAATATTTGCAAGAGCATAACATCATTGCACAACACTACGGTGTTATTAATAAAATTGCCGGCAACGCCGTTGCAAACTTATCTGAGGGCGCAAAAGAAAAATTCATCCAGTTCTACGGTAAACCAATCAGCGAGTTTAAAGTTTTGGGTGGAACAGAATTTTTAGCTCAATACCCTATGTTCAACGCGCTTTCGTTAGACCTGGTTTGGCAAAATATCGAAACTAAAAAACTTGCCGGCGGCACTTACTGCGAAGTTTTGAAACTGGATAACGAAACCGTGCATTTAATTAACGGCTTCCATGGTCGACAGTTAGAGCACTTTACCGAGCATGGCCGTAGCATTGTTGTATTCACCCTATCAGGCAACTTATCATGGGCTGATGCGCGCGGCAAGTTTATCGGCGCAACCAATCCATCAGCAGCTCATCCGGGCAGTTTAAGAAGAACCTTCTTAGATAAAAAAGCTGAACTAGGTTTATCCGAAGTTTCGCAAGGCGTTAACGGGGTGCATTTATCTGCTGGTCCGGTTGAAGCCTTGATTGAACTTTCAAGATACAACTCAAACTTCTCCGATAAGTCAAAGAGCAAAACCTTTACCGACTATTCATTCGGCAAACAACTTCAAGCAAACTTCACGCCTGCACAAGTTGAAACCATCCTCGCCAACGGCAACGTTGACGTAAACGGAAAAGCAACTTCAATCTTCGACCTTACCGAAGAAAAAGACAGCGACGAATCAATCGCCATTTTGAAGAAAGCACTGTAGTCAATCGCGTTAATAATATTGCAAGGGGTATGAATTTCAAATTCATGCCCCTTTTGTTTTCCTGATAACGTTCGCGTCATTGCGACGAAGCAACCCCAGAAGGCCTATCGCAAAACACAAAAACAATGTAAACTTTTGTAAACTTTTCTGTAAATTGTTATATATAAAACGCTGATTTTAAATATGATACCCGACTCAAAATGTCCAAAAAACCGGGATTTTTAAAAGTGTAAACTTTTTTAAAAATCGTTATTTATAAGTGGTTGATTATAAAAACTTTGAGGCCATAATGTGGCTCGTCCCACCATAAAAAAACACCTTCCTTTTATCAAACGCCCGTCTGGCGAAAATTAACCTCCCATCATTTCAAATAACAATAAATACCCTATGGCTATACAACAACTGGCACATTGCCGGGGTATAATTTAATAGTTGCCATTTCGTATTATTTTACGAAAGTAGGGAAATTGCATACCACTAAAAAGGGGTGAGGATAAATTGTCTAAAAGACAAAAGCTTCCTCGCTTTTGTGAATCATGCTTTGCCAGGATTTTTATCATGCACAAACGTCGTACTTGCTTGTATTTAAATCCGGCCTCTCAGCTATTGCCGTTAAGAAAAGGATTCATGCTTAGCCGAAAGGAAAAAAACGCTGTATGAGGCTAACCGGTCGAAAACTAGTACTAGCTAAGAACCTACTGTAAACTATAGGCGCAGCAGGAGCGCCGAGTTCGTTTATTTTCCTGCGTGGAGAAGCCTTTTTAGGCAAGAGCTGAGCAGCTTTGATTTTTTGGTTCTTTTTTATCAAGAAAAAAGAACGGCAATCTTCCGGTTTGTCTATCATCGTCTGTTAACCCCGTAATCTCTGGTTGCCGTAAAAATGCAGTCGTGTGTTAACTCCCACCCACCCACTCCCTATAAAACTGCTCCAAATATTCCACCATAAAATCATGTCGCTTTTGCGCCAATGCCTTACCGGTCGCAGTATTCATTTTATCCTTCAACAATAACAGCTTTTCATAAAAATGATTGATAGTAGGAGCAGAGGAGTTTTTATACTCCTCCTTGGTCATGTTTGTATTGGGCTTTATATCCGGGTCATAAAGCCCGCGGTTTTTATAACCGCCGTAATTAAATGCCCTGGCAATACCAATAGCCCCAATAGCATCTAACCTATCAGCATCCTGCACCACCATCAACTCCTTCGAAACAAACCCCCGGTCAAAATGGCTACTCTTAAACGACATGTTTTTGATGATATTAACCACATGCACTATCACCTCGGCATTTACATCTAACGATTGTAAAAATTGCTCAGCCTTTCTCGGCCCAACCGTTTCATCTCCACCATTAAATTTCGAATCGGCTATATCATGCAAAAGCGCAGCCAACTCCACAGTCAAAGGATCGCACTCTTCCTTCACCAAAATTTCCTTCGCCGTTTTCCATACCCTGTAAATATGCCACCAATCATGCCCGCCTTCCGCATGTGCAAGCTCGTCTTTAACGTAGGCTACAGTTCGTAGTATAATTTCTTCGGTATTCATTTTAATTATTGTTGGGTGCAATATGCTTTGGATGGAAACTTATTTCTTAAAAGTTCCTCCTATAAATGATTTAAGTGCAATTGTGCTTTTTGGAAGCCTTGTTTAAGTGCACGAAGAAAATAATATTTTGCCCAGCGATTGGATGGATTTACGCCCTTACCCTGTTCGTAAAAAAGCCCTAAGTTGCAAAGCGCCATAGGATCATTTTTGGCCGAAGCCTTCTTGTACCAATAGATAGCAAGTTTATAATTTTGTCTTACACCCTCGCCATTTGCATAACAATAACCCAGATTTATTTGGGCCATAATATCTCCTTGTTTAGCAGATTTCAAATACCAGTAAACCGCTCTTTTCAAATTCTTGGTTACACCTTCTCCGTAGCGGTAACATTGAGCGGCATTGTATTGAGCACTTCTATTCCCTTTTTGGGAAGCCTTTAGGTACCATTTTAGGGCTTGTGGCCGATCCTTTTTAACGCCAGTGCCATCATAAAAGCAAGTGCCTAAAAAACATTGAGCATTTACATGACCTTTAATGGCCGCACCATACCATAACTCAAATATTTTTTTCCATGGCTTTCGTTTCGATTTGATATCTAGCAATAGGTCGCATCCCAAAACAAATTGATCATTTATTTCTCCCTTCAGCGATACTCGATTGGTCTTTTTAGGAAGCTGCATAAATTTGGTATTGCGATTATAGGCAAGATGATCTACTCAAACTCACTCCCTTTCTCCCTGCCATTCTTCCCCTCCGAAAACTTACCGCAATCCATTTCAATGGTCAGCTTTTCTTTAGGGGCCTCAAAGCTACGGTCAGGATTAATCTCCTGCTTAAAGTGCAGGCTATCGGTATATATTTTTTGAAAGAAATGCGCCCATATCGGTAGCGCCGTAGTTGCCCCCTGTCCGTTCTCCATACTATGGAAACGGATATACCTATCATCGCAACCCACCCAGCTACCGGCAATCAAATCAGGCGTACACCCAATAAACCAACCATCCGAATAGCTCTGTGTAGTACCGGTCTTGCCAAAAATGTCATTCATCAAATGGAACCGGTAACGCAACCGTACTGCGGTACCACCTAGTACCACATTGCGCAATAACTCATCCATTACATAACAGGTCTGCTCATCAAGCGCCTCATTTTTATTGGCGACAAAATCCTGCAACACGTTACCGTTGCGGTCTTCAATACGGGTGAGAAAAAGCGGTTCAACATGCGTTCCCTTATTGGCATAAGTGGTGTAAGCCCCAACCATTTCTATCAGCGAAATATCAGCCGAACCCAAACAGATGGAAGGCTGCACCGGCACCTCACTTTTTACACCCATACTCTTAACCAAATCAACAACAGATTGCGGGCCTATTTCATGCATCAGGTATGCAGTTACGCAGTTAACCGAGTTGGCCAATGCTTGCTTCAAACTCAGCGTGCCACCGTATTTGCTATCGCTGTTGTGCGGTGTCCAGTCCTGCAATAAATTAAAGCGCGGGTCTCCTTTTTCAAAAGTCACTAATTGGTTCGGCACTCTAAAGCACGGCGAATATCCTTTGTCGCGAATAGCCACCGTATAAACAAACGGTTTAAACGTCGAACCAATCTGCCTTTTGGTGTTGATGTTTACGTGGTCGTACTGAAAGTATTTATAGTTAACACCACCCACCCACGCACGCACAAAACCCGATTCAGGGTCAACCGCTAAAAATCCGTTTTGCAAAATCATCCGGTGGTAACGTATCGAATCATACACCGACATCAGTGTATCCTTCTCCTCCCCAACCCCATCATAACTGAATATGCGCATCTGTATTGGCGTCTTCAGTATTTTATCTATCTCTTCTTCGCTCTTGCCCTGTGCCTTTAAATCAATATACCGCGGGCACTTTTCATAAATGGCTTTCCACTCTACTTTAAAATCTTTCCAGGGGTCTTTGCCTTTCCAGTAAGCAAAAAACAACTTCTGCATTTCTGACAAATGTTCCTTTTGCGCAGCCTCTGCATATCGTTGTAAGCGCGAGTCAATCGTAGTATAAATCTTTAAGCCGTCTTTGTAAATATTATACTTGCTGCCATCCGGTTTACGATGTTGCTCACACCAATCTCTTAACCACAAACGCAGGTACTCTCTAAAGTATGGCGCCTCTCCTTCCGTCTGTGTTTCCGAATGAAAATCGAGCGCAATAGGCATCGCCCATAATGAATCGCGCTGGTGCTTATTAATAAAACTGTAATGATAAATCTGGTCGATTACTACATTTCTTCTTTGCAATGCCGCCTTCTTCCTCGTGCGCGGATTATATTCCGATGGCGCCTTTAACATGCCCACCAGCACGGCAGCTTCCTCCAGTTTTAATGAATCAACCGGTTTCCCAAAATAAACATTGGCCGCCGATTTAATGCCAAATGCATTATCGCTAAAAGGCACCGTATTAAAATACATAGCCATTATCTCTTCCTTAGTGTACGAGCGTTCCAGCTTAACTGCAATAATCCACTCCTTCAGCTTTCTGAATACCAATTGAATTTTGCTCAGCTTTTCGCGCGGAAAAAGATTTTTGGCAAGCTGCTGTGTAACGGTACTTCCTCCCCCGCCTCCTTCATGCGCCAACACTCCTTTTATTACGCGCAGCAATGCACGCAAGTCAACACCGGTGTGCTCAAAAAACCGGATGTCCTCAGTAGCTAATAAAGCATTGCGCAGGTTGGGATTAATATTTTCGTAAGCAATGTTACTCCGGTTTTGTAAGTAGAACTTTCCAATGGTAACATTATCGGTTGAAATAACTTCAGTAGCCAGGCTGCTATTCGGATTCTCTAACTCCTCAAAGCTGGGCATGTAACCCATTTTACCTTTGGCAATTAAGTAGAAAACAAATACCAGCGAAATGATGCCTACGGTATATAAAACCCAAAAAGAAGCGTAAATTTTTTTAGATGACATGTTCAGCTCTCAATCAAAAATAGAAATAAAATGTAGGCAGGAAAACAAGCTCTTATTTCTTGTAAACACGGTTAAAGAACTTGTTAATGTAAGTATCAATATCCTTTTCTGATAAAAGGGTACTAAAGTTAACTGTCGAAATAGCCGCTATAGCATATTGCCCCGGCTTCATATCACTAAACAACTGTCCCTGGGTAGCGATCGAATTGTAATATGCCATCACGTCCGCCTTACTCTTAAACTGGCGTATGTTCAGCAACTTATTTTTACTGTCAATCATAACCTGCTTAACCTGCAATCTCTTATCGGCAAACTGCGTCGAGTTATAAGCATCCACCTTCGCCGAGGTGCTCATCACCGCGCTTTGCGGTGTTGCCGGGTCCTTAATGTAAATAATAAAATAATGCACCGCCTCATCCGACCGCTTATATGGCGAAGTCGTATCTTCTGTTGCCACCGGTGGGGTAGTTACATTCGTTGTTGCACCCGGTGTAATAGCTTTTCCTGCTGTATCTTTACCGGCCACACTTGCAGTAGCTGCTGTGTCGGCCTTAAGTATACCTTTCTTAATAGCCAGTTGTTTCGCCTGCTCCATCTTTTGCAACATGGTCATTTCAGCCGTGTCAGGCCGCGCTGCATTAATAACCGGTACCGACGTCATCGACCCATACTTCGCATTCAATGAGTCCCTTGTGGTGGTATCCTTACTCAAATCAATCTGCGGCAACTTCGATTTATTTAATAGCGATAATAAATCGGTAGCACTCTTCTTAACAGCCACATCATTCGATTTATTAATAAGGCCATTCAGTGCCTGCACATAATCGCCCAACCTATTTTGCTTACTTAAAATCAACGCCTGTAATAATTGAAACTTGGCACTTAAAGTATTCGGCTTAAAAAGCGAGTTGCTCATTTCAATTTTATACCACGCCGAGTCTAACCGGTTTTGGGCATAATCGTTATAAGCGCTTTCAAAATAATCATCAATGGCCTTCTCCTTCATCTTGGCCTGGTTCACATAATTAGGGTCTTTCAACACCTTCGCAATTACACTCTCCGGAAAATCTGCCAATATCATTTCCTTATACTTGGCGGCCATATCCGGCTTCTTAAGCTTCAACGCAATCAGGTAAAGGTTATAATCACTTTCAAGCTGCAACTTATGTTTCGGAAAACGCTGGTTCAACGTTTCAAACATCTCCTGTGCCTTGGAATAGGCTTCTAATCCATCCTTGTAAATAGTACCTGCATTATAATAAGCGTCAATAAGCTTATCATTACTCTTATTCATCTTCTCTGTTGTGGTAGGTACATTCGCCAGCATCTTTTCCTCCAAAGTGCCCTTAGGCGCCTGCACACTATCCTTCTTACCAGCCGATGTATCTACCGTCGTAGCCGCCTCTTCCTCCGATGATGTAGCACTGCTCTTATTCGCCCTCCTCCAGTCTTCTTCCAGGTTACGATTGCCCCATTTCTTCACAAAATCATTATAGCCACTTGCCCGTGTTGCCGTGTTATAAAAGTACCAACTCGATCCACCTTGGTTTTGCGTTTGGCCGTTTTGTTGGTTAAGATTGGTATTATTAAACTGTCCCTGTTGCTTTGCTAAATCGGCAGCGGCCTTCTTATCCGCATCTTCCTTTTCTTTTTTGGCAATGTTATTTTTTACTGCCTGCAGCAATTGGTCTTTAGGCAAAGCGGCCAGCTTTTGCAGGCTATCTTCTTCGGCAATAATGTTTAATTGCTTAACCAGGTTATCAAGTACCTTGTCGCGCTCTTCAACAGCCCTATAGCCCTTATCATTCTTGGCCATAAACCGCAGCGTCGAATCATAATAAAACTTCGAAGGCACATAAGCCTCATCTTCATAATCCAACTCAGCAAGCTTTAAAAAAGCTATCCCCTTTTGCTCATTATCCTTCGATGCACTAATCGAGTTGTGCAAAAACTTCCTTGCCTCCAACCGGTTATTCTCCGAAAGCGAAATAAGCGCTAACTCATAATAAACCTGGTCCCAGTAATCGCGGTATTTACCCTGCTTAGCCATTCTTGCAAGTAGGGCGCGTATTTCTGCATTGCCACCGGCACCTCTGCCCAGTTTAGCCATTTTTAATTTGGCATAAAACTCCATATCATAATTTGGCCTGCTATTCAACACTTCTTTAAAAGTGGCAATAGCCTTGGTACTATTACCGGTCATTTGGTAACACTGAGCCAGCACAAATAATGGCCGCACGGTCAATCTCTTTTTCTTCTTTATGTTATCTCTGGCCAGGTATTTCTCCAACGGCTCAATAGCACCGGCATAATCCTTTTTCGAAACATGGATATCTGCCTCCGCTAAATCCAAATCCGGGTCATAGTTTTTGTAAAAATTGTTATCGCTGCGTACATAAGTTACTATAGCCGATGCCTGGTCAAATTTGCCCTGGCGGGTATAGGTTTTAATTAACCAAACCAAAGCTTCTGAGCGGGCGGGTGTATGTATCCAAAGCGTATTTTCAGGCCTGTTATCTACCTTTTCGTAGCTTTTGGTTCCATCGGCATTTACAATAGTTTTAACCTGTGGCTTAACCGTGTTGGGTTTGGCCACAACATATTTACCCACCTTCTTCTTCAACGATTTCATCACCTTCACGTAGTCAACCCCGTTCTTAAACTGGGTGGTAATGTATTTAAAGCTATTCGATGCCTTGTCGTATTCGCCCTTTAGATAATAAGCCTTGCCAATAAGCAAAAAGTGGTCATCCGTCCAGTTCGAAATAGTATGCAACTGTATCGCCATCGTCGAACGCTTAATAACATCGTCCAAATCGCTCGAGTTACTGGCAAATTCCTTGGGGCTGCTATAATAAAACACAGGTATTACCGAATCGAATTTGTCCTTATGGCTGTTTTCCGATAGCGTAAAAATGCTTTTTACCTTATCGTGGGTATTAAAATAGGCATTATAGTGCGATGTAATATCCTGGTAGGCTTGCGTAGGCAGCTTGGCATGATTGGTAGTTGAACAGCCATAAACCAGCAACAGCGCAACGCAAAAAGAAAATATTAATACCTTTGGCAACTTCAATTTTATCAGGGGTTTTAGGCGAACAGGCATTTAACACCGAAACAACAAAAATATTTCGTTTTACTTAAAATAAAAGTAGCACGATTCGGGCGGCAAAATAGGGTAAATAAGCGATATAAAGGGGTCTAAACTAACATGGCAGAACGGGTAAAGGCAAAGCAGAATAAAAACCTGAAAAATAAGTTCAGGTTTGTCGTCCTCAACGATGAAACGTTCGAGGAGAAGTTCTCTCTTTCCCTTAGCCGTAACAACGTGTGGGTTTTTCTGGGCGTTATCAGCTTTACTCTGATTTTTTTAACAGCAGCGGCCATTATTTATACGCCGCTTAAGTACTTCATACCCGGTTTTGGCGATTACAATTACCGTGGTCAAATATTACAACTGCAGTTTAAAACCGATTCACTGCAGGATGCACTGGATGCCAGGTCTTTATGGTTAGAAGACATAGCCAACGTAGCCAGTGGTAATATTGATACCACTCGTCCTAAAGCAAATACTCACAAAATTGATAAAGCCAGTATTAAGCTCAACGATGTAAATTCCGAAGATCAGGAACTTCGCAAACAGGTTGAGGATGAGGACAATTATTCACTTAGTTACGGGGCCGGGCAAAACGGAGGAACCGTTGATGAGGTAAAGCAAATGCACCTGATGGACCCTGTTGAGGGCTATGTTACCGACGAATACGACAAACAAAAGGAGCATTATGGCATTGATATAGCCGCCAAAGTAGATGCCCCGGTTAAAGCGGTTTTAGATGGCAAAGTCATTTCGGCCACATATACCCTCGAAACCGGCTATGTTATTGAAATTCAGCATGCTAACAACCTGGTTTCCATGTATAAGCATAACTCAAAGCTGCTTAAAAAGCCCGGAAGTTTCGTTAAAGCGGGCGAAGTAATTGCTTTTGTTGGCAGTACCGGCGAGCTCTCAACCGGCCCCCACCTCCATTTCGAACTTTGGCACGAGGGCCGCTCTTTGAATCCTAAGGATTATATCGTATTTTAGGCGCCCGATTTATTCTATAACCCCTTAAAACTTACGACCTATGTTCGGAAAAAATAAAGAGGAAGAAGCATCAGCGGCACTGCGTGTAATGAACCAGTTTGGTCAGGGCACAACTATTAACGGCGACGTAAGCACCGAAGGCGATGTGCGTATTGATGGTAAGGTAGTAGGTAATGTAACCTCAAAATCTAAAACGGTGGTTGGTGCCACGGGCATAATTGAGGGCGATATACTTTGCCAAAACGCCTATATAGATGGCCGCGTAAATGGCAATATAGAAGTAACTGATTTGCTTATACTTAGCAAAACTGCCTTGGTTGTAGGTAATATCAAAATCAAAAAGTTAGTGGTTGAAGAAGGCGCCAAGTTTACGGGTAACTGTATCATGGGCCTAAGTGTTGCGTGCACCGAAAACGAGGAAAAACCTGTTGCCCGCCCTAAATACGCGCAAACAGCCGTTTAATAAGTTTTGAAACCCTAGTTTTGCTATAAAATTTGAGCCAGTGTTACATACATTGGCTTTTTTTATTATAGCTTAACTAAATTTAAGACAACAAGATTTATGAAGGAAGAAAACCCCATAAAAAAAAAGCCCAATAACGATTACCTCCGCTACTCCGGCCTTGGTTTTCAACTAGCCGCAACTATTGGCGTGGGTGTATTTATCGGTGTCGAACTCGATAAATGGCTTAAAACTTCAAAGCCATGGTTTACTATTGGCTGTAGTTTACTATTCCTGGTAGTTGGCTTTTATGCAGCGTTTAAAGATTTGCTGAAAAAGTAGTTTTTACCCCTGCGGCACATGCGCATCCTCAGGCAATTGGTGCTTCGGCAACCTGCTACTTTCCCCATCCGATGCATCTCCGTACTTGGCGTCATGCTCTGCATTCTTTTGCGACCTTTTATTGGCTATCACATGCTCTTCGTTCAGCGTTTTTTCGCGCAAATCTTCCTCGCTTGGTTTGTGTTTAATATTCCTTTTGCTTTCATCCGAGCGCACGTCTTTAATATTTAATTCGGTGTTATCCGAAGCCATATTTTCGGTTCTTTGCTTATCCATAACAGTTGTTTATGCTAAAACAACAATCAACGTGCCATTATAGTTTGAACAGAGGTTATTCGACCCCAGGACATATTGTCGAACAAAAAAACTTTTCTCTTAATAAAACAGGCTCACCTTAAAGGTTGGTAAGCGGCTTTGGTTTCCCCTTTAGGGGACGGAAGGGGCTGACTGTTCGGTATTAGTCTAAATACTTAATACTTGCTACTAAATACTCAAACTACTAAGCCTCAAAATCCATTTCCTTAATAGCACTTACAAAGTCAAAGCGCTCCAACAAACCGGTATC
>CAIOTH010000011.1 GCA_903861145.1 uncultured Bacteroidota bacterium
CAACTGAATTTAAGAAGGTAAGTTTAAGCGGAAGAAAAAGAGACGTATCGAACAAGGATATGAGCTTTATGGAAAAGCTGTACCTGCCGGCTATTGCCAAGGGTATGGGCATTACGCTTCGCCATTTTTTCAAGCCTAAAGTTACCATTCAATATCCCGAACAAAAACGTGAATTTTCGCCGGTGTTTCGTGGCCGCCATATTTTAATGCGCGATGAAAACGGTGCTGAGCGTTGCACCGCCTGTGGTTTATGTGCGTTGGCCTGTCCGGCCGAGGCAATTACTATGACCTCGGCTGAGCGTGTTAAGGGCGAGGAAAAACTATATCGCGAGGAGAAATATGCAACTGTTTATGAAATAAATATGTTGCGCTGCATTTTTTGCGGATTGTGCGAAGAGGCGTGCCCGAAAGAGGCTATCTTTTTGACTGAAGATATGGTTTCATCGGATTACAGGCGCGAAGGGTTTATTTATGGTAAGGATAAATTGGTAATGCCTTTAGAAGATAAGGCACATTAATTGGTAAGAAGTAGTTTGGATTATAGAATAACAAATAATTAAGCATTAGAGTGGAGTTATACATTTTTTACTTATTGGCAGCACTTGGAATCTTTAGCGGATTCATGACTGTATTTTCGCGTAATCCTGTTCACTCCATTTTATATTTGGTAATCTTCTTTTTTGCAATCACGGGCCATTATCTTTTACTGAATGCGCAGTTTTTGGCCATGGTAAATTTGATTGTGTATGTGGGGGCCATTATGGTTTTATTTCTATCCACCATTATGCTTATGAACCTTAACCAGGAAACCGAGCAACACAAGCCTGCACTGGCACGCATAGGAGCCGTAGTTGCAAGCGGGCTTTTAATGCTGGTGTTGATTGCAATTTTTAAGCGCGCAGATAATATGCCTTTGCCTCCGGATACCAACCCTATGTTATCGACGGTGAAGAATTTGGGCTCGGTATTATTGAATCAGTATTTATTTCCGTTTGAGTTTAGTTCGGTGTTGTTTTTAAGTTCGATGATAGGCGCGGTATTGCTATCGAAGAAAGAAAAGGTGGAAGCCAGGTAATTAGAGTAGTTAACAAGAGTAAGTTACAATTAGAATGTTGAACATATTGCTAAATATTTTTTCGGTTGTATCTATCCAGTCTTACATCATCCTAAGTGCGGTGTTGTTTAGTATTGGTGTGTTGGGAGTGCTATTCAGGCGAAACGCCATCATCATATTTATGAGCGTGGAGATGATGCTCAATGCGGTGAACTTATTGCTGGTTGCTTTTTCGGTTTATCATAACGATGCCAACGGGCAGGTTTTTGTATTTTTTGTAATGGCCGTAGCTGCGGCCGAGGTTGCTGTAGGTTTGGCAATTTTAGTAACGATATTCAGAAACCTTCACTCGATAGATATTGACGAATTGAAGAATTTGAAGTGGTAGTATAATTTGTTTTGTAGAAATTAAAAGTAAAATGAATTCCAAGCTCAACCTTCTTAAAGAGAAGTAGGCAGGGAAGAACAAAAATGGTTTATCTATACTTAATCATCTTATTGCCCCTTGTTGGATTTCTTATCAATGCCTTCGTTGGTAAGGCGTTGCCGAAAAATGTATCGGGCATTATCGGGTCATCAACTATCCTCGGTTCGTTTATTTTGTCCTCCATCTTCTTTATACATTTTGTGAATGGAACACAGCAGCGGATAGACGCCGATGTTTTTAGCTGGATATCGTTCGGCGATTTTAAAATTAACTTCGGCCTTCTGTTAGACCAGCTTTCGGTTACGTGGTTAATGGTTATAACCGGTGTTGGTTTCCTGATACATGTTTATTCGGTTTCGTACATGCATGATGATGAAAATTTCAGCATCTTCTTTTCGTACCTTAACCTGTTTATATTTTTCATGTTGCTCCTTGTTTTGGGCAACAATTTTCTGATAACTTTTATTGGGTGGGAAGGTGTGGGTTTATGCTCATACCTGCTAATCGGTTTCTGGTATAAAAACCAGGATTATAATGATGCCGCCAAGAAGGCGTTTGTAATGAACCGTATTGGAGACCTTGGCTTTTTGATCGGCATGTTTTTGATTCTTTTCAATTTTAAAACACTTAATTTTTCTGCCCTGCAAACGGCTATTTCTGCCACAACCGTAAATCACGGTTTGATAGTAGCAATTACCATGTTGTTATTTGTTGGCGCTATGGGTAAATCGGCGCAATTGCCTTTATATACGTGGTTGCCCGATGCAATGGCAGGTCCAACGCCAGTTTCGGCGTTGATACACGCTGCCACCATGGTAACCGCGGGTATATACATGATTGCGCGCTCACATTTTATGTATACCCTTGCCCCTGAGACGTTACAGTTTGTGGCCTGCATTGGTGTGGCAACTGCCCTCTTCGCGGCTACAATTGGCGTAATGCAAAACGACATTAAGAAAGTATTGGCCTATTCTACTGTTTCGCAATTGGGTTTAATGTTTATGGCTTTGGGTGTAGGGGCATATACTTCGGCAGTGTTTCACGTAGTTACGCATGCATTCTTTAAAGCTTGCTTATTCCTTGGTTCGGGTTCGGTAATACATGCGTTGAGCGGGCAGCAGGATATTAGAAAGATGGGTGGATTGAAAAAGTGGATGCCGATTACTTTTTGGACATTCATGATTTCGTCGCTTGCAATCTCCGGCGTGTTTCCTTTCTCGGGTTTCTTCTCGAAAGACGAAATACTTGGCGCCGCATTTGAACACAGCAAAGTGCTTTGGGCAATTGCCTCTTTGGCCTCTATCCTAACAGCGTTCTATATGTTCCGCCTTGTGTTTTTAACCTTTACCGGTGAGTTTAGGGGAACAGAAGAACAGAAGCATCATTTACATGAGTCGCCTTGGCTTATTACCATGCCTTTGGTTGTGCTTGCAATATTAGCGGCAGTTGGTGGTTTTATGGGATTGCCAGAGGGATTAGGTTATCACCACGCGCTGAAAGGATTTTTGAATCCGGTGTTTGCGCAGGCATTAAATCCTGGGGAGGATATGCATGGCTCAGCTCATGAATTATCAGCGTCAATGGAAATGTCGTTAATGGCGGGGGCGCTTATTGCTGCCCTGTTGAGCATCGCATATGCCTACTTTAAGTATGTTTCGAAGAGCGAGAAACCGAATGAGGATGGAGTGCCTATAAGTTTTGTAAGAAGATGGATTTACAATAAGTATTACGTTGATGAGATTTACCATTTGTTTGTAGGCTTTCCGATTGGTAAACTATCAGAGTTATTTTACTCTTTAATTGATAAAACGGTTATTGATGGTACAGTTAATTATTCAGGTAAATTATCGGTTAGCCTGGGTAACCAATTAAGAAAACTGCAGAGCGGCTATATTGGTTTTTACTTGTTGGCTATGGTGTTGAGTATGGTGGTTATATTTTTATTTGCTTTTATCATTAAATAGGGAAGAAGCGGGATGTTATTACTTGGAGTATTATTTTTTCCTTTAGTTGCGGCGCTGCTGGTTTACCTTTCGGGTAACAAGCAAGCGAAGTATGTGGCATTTGGAGCTACTGTTATTGAGTTCGTTGCGTCGTACCTATTGAAGAGAAGCTTGTCGGTAGGAGGGTTGCAACCACTTGTTTATTCGCACATTTGGATTACAAATCCTAATATTTCGTTTGCGCTTTCGGTGGATGGATTGAGCTCGATACTGATTATTCTTACCACATTCCTGGTTCCGTTAATTATACTAACCACTTTCAGAAAGGTGATTGATAACGCCAAGAGTTTTTACTCGCTGGTGTTGTTTATGCAGTTTGCCCTGATAGGTGTTTTTGCGGCTTCGGATGGATTTTTGTTCTACATCTTTTGGGAGTTGGCGCTTATACCTATTTACTTTATTGCTTTACTGTGGGGTGAAGGTCGGGATAAAGAGTTTAGAAACCGGGCTATTTTCAAATTCTTCATTTACACTTTGGGCGGCTCGCTGTTTATGCTTCTGGCATTTATCTGGCTATATCTTAAGGCAGGAACCTTTGATATAAGCGCCTTGTATAACTTGAACCTTTCGCAAAACGAGCAGTTGTTGGTATTTGCAGGGTTCTTTATAGCCTTTGCCATTAAGGTGCCAATTTTTCCTTTTCATACATGGCAACCTGAAACTTATAAGGAGGCACCGAGTGCCGGTACCATGTTATTAGCAGGTATTATGCTTAAAATGGGCTTATATGGCCTGCTACGTTGGCTACTGCCTATTGTGCCACTGGGTGTTTTCATAGCTACACCCTACGTTATTGTGTTGTGCATTATTGGTGTGGTTTATGGTTCGGTTATTGCCATCAGGCAGACAGATTTGAAGAGGTTGTTAGCCTATTCATCGCTGGCGCATGTTGGGTTAATTGCTGCCGGTATTTTTACGCTTACCAAGGAGGGTTTTGAAGGCTCGGTTATACAGATGGTGTCGCACGGTATTAATGTTATTGCATTGTTTTTTGCCGCCGAAATTATTTATCAAAGAACCGGAACCTTTGAAATTGCCAAACTTGGCGGTATTAGAAATGTTGCACCTAAGTTTTCAACCGCTTTTATGGTTGTGGTGCTTGCCGCCGTGGCATTGCCTCTTACCAATAGTTTTATTGGGGAGTTTTTGTTGTTGTATGGTGTTTATGAGTATAATACCTGGCTCTCGGTTATTGCGGGTTTAACCATAATACTGGGCGCGGTTTATATGTTGCGCATGTATCAAAATGTAATGTTGGGCAACACCAATGAAAATACAATCGGATTTACTGATTTGCATTGGAGCGAGTTGGCGGTTTTTGTACCGGTTATCGCGGCCATTTTTCTGATTGGAATTTACCCTAAACCAATATTGAATATTATACAGCCGGCATTAGATAACATTTTGACTTATAGTTTAAGATAGTAGTTAGAGAAAGAGAAATGAAAACCTTAGAATATACATCGGCCCTTGGTTTGTTATGCATGGTTGCAGAAATGCTTAACCTGCGCAAATTTGTGTGGCCACTTTGTGTGCTTGGCCTTATGGCAATATTTGGATTGAACATTACCAG
>CAIOTH010000012.1 GCA_903861145.1 uncultured Bacteroidota bacterium
GCTTACAGCAACTGCCACCCCTGAGGTGGTGATTGACATACAAGAGAAGTTGCTGTTTAAGAAGCCAAATGCTTTTAAGCAAAGCTTTGTGCGCAAAAACCTAAGTTACGTGGTGCGGCCAACTTCTAACAAAAACCAAAGTTTGCTTGAAATACTGGGCAAGGTCAACGGCAGCGCCATCGTTTACGCCCGCAACCGCCGAAAGACTAAAGAGTTTTCAGATTACCTCAACAAGCACGGTGTTAAATCCGATTACTATCACGCAGGTTTAGAGCCAAATGAGCGCTCGGCTAAGCAGGATAACTGGGTGCGTAACAAAACAAGGGTTATTTGCTCGACCAATGCATTTGGTATGGGCATTGATAAGCCCGATGTAAGCCTGGTGATACACATGGATTTGGCAGATACTATCGAAGCCTATTTTCAGGAAGCGGGCCGAGCAGGACGGGATGAAAAGAAGGCCTATGCCGTGCAATTGCTAGATAACGGCGACCTGGCCCAATTGGATAAAAATCTGGAAGAGAGTTACCCCACAATTGATTTCATTAAAGATGTTTACAAAGCCTTGTCCACCTATTTACGGATTGCATACAATAGTGGGCTTGGCCATAGCTATGATTTTGACCTTCGGGCATTTTCGGAGTATAGTAAACTCAATTCGCTGCAAGCATACAGCGCGCTTAAAATACTTGAGCAGCAGGAACTGATTTATTTAACCGAAAGTATATTCAGTTTATCACAGGTTAAGGTAATTGCTGATAAGGATTTGATTCATAAATTTCAGGCCTCGCATAAAAAGCTTGAGCCTATCATTAAGTTTATGCTGCGCACATCTGAAGGTGTGTTTATGGACTTTGTGCCGGTGGAAGAAAATACCATGGCATCCCGCTTAAAAATCTCAGTAGCCGAAACCATTGCGCAGCTTAAAAACCTGCACGATCTGAAGATAATAAACTATCAGCCGCGTAAAGAAAGTGCACAGGTCATATTTCTTCAAAATCGTGTAAAGCGCGAGGACCTAAGGCTGGATTTGGCATTTATAAAAAAGCGCAAGGCCAATTTTGAGGAGAAGTTAAAAGCGGTTCAGTTTTATGTTACCGAAAAAGACATTTGCCGCACCCGTTTACTGGTTAAATATTTTGGTGAAAAGACCGATGAAGATTGCGGCATTTGTGATGTATGCACGGGCCGTAAAAAAACCGCGCTTACAAACCGTGGTTTTGCCGAAATTGTGACCGCCCTGGAAAATGAATTGAAACAAAAGCCGTTAACAGCGCAACAGGTAAAAGCGAAGCTACAGTTACAGGATGCCGACTTTAACCAGGTGGTTGATTTTTTAACCGATGCCGGAAAAATAACATGGTCGGCGGAATTGAATTTAACATGGGTGGGTTAAAACGAATTGTATTTACCGTTACCAACGACCTTACGTACGACCAGCGTATGCAAAAAATTTGCCGCAGCCTGGCAGGTGCAGGTTACAGCATCCAGCTTATTGGCAGGGAGCGCGATTTTTCAATCTCCCTGAACAAAGAACCTTTTGAGCAAACACGCCTTAAATGCATTTTCGATAAAGGCAAGTTGTTTTATATTGAGTATAACCTTCGCCTGCTCATTTACCTTACCTTTTCGCAGTTTGATGCCGCCTGTGCTATTGACCTTGATACTATTGCTCCCGTTTACATTATTGGCAAGCTAAAAGGCGCTAAACTGATTTACGATGCACACGAATATTTTACCGAGGTGCCCGAGGTAGTACGCCGGCCAAAGGTTCAAAAAGTGTGGCATTGGGTGGAGCAAATGTTTGTTCCTAAATTTGATTTGATATATACCGTGTCAGAAGGGCTGGCAGAGTTGTTCCATCAAAAATATAATAAGGAGGTTTCCGTTATTATGAACGCTCCTGTTTTGGAAGAAGGTGATACCATTTACGCCACCACTAAAAACCCGAAGTTTATTTTATACCAGGGCGCGTTGAATGAGGGCCGCGGCTTGGAGCATTTAATAGATGCCATGAGGGATATTGACTGCACTTTGAAGCTGGCCGGCGAAGGTGACCTTTCAGAACAATTGCGTAACAGGGTTAAAGCGCAGGGCCTTGAACATAAGGTAAGTTTTACAGGCTATGTTCAGCCTAACGATTTAAAGAAGTTAACGGCCGAAGCGTATATTGGAATTAACTTGGTTGAGAATATCGGACTGAGTTATTATTACTCGCTGAGCAACAAGTTTTTTGATTACATACATGCGGGTATACCACAGGTTTGCATTGGATTTCCGGAGTATGAAAAGCTGAACGAAAAATATGATGTGGCGGTATTAACAAAAGACTGCTCGAAGGATGAAATAAGTGCAGCAGTTAACCGTCTGTTAATGGACGAAAACTTATACCAAAAATTACAAAAAAATTGTGAGGTTTGCACCCGCGATTTAAACTGGCAGAAAGAAGAGAAGAAGTTATTGAATTTATATGAACGATTATAGCGGCAAGCATTTACATATTGTTTCGTTTAATGTGCCTTACCCGCCCGATTACGGTGGCGTAATAGATGTTTTTTACAAGATCAAAGCCCTGCACGATTTAGGTATAAAAATTTACCTGCATTGCTTTCATTACGGGCGGGAACAAAGCGAAGAGCTGGATAAAATTTGTGAGAAGGTTTATTACTACCCACGCCGTAAATTTTACCAGGCCATTTATAGCAAGGTTCCTTACATAGTTGGTTCGCGCAAGAGCGATGAGTTGCTGAGCAACCTGGCAGCCGATGAGTACCCGGTTTTATTTGAGGGGCTGCATACTTGCCTTTACCTCAATCATCCGCTTTTAAAAGATAAATTAAAGGCAGTGCGTATGCACAACGTTGAGTGGGATTATTACCGCAGCCTTAAAGAGGCCGAGCGCAACTACATGATTAAATTCTACTTCTCGCGTGAGTCGAAAAAGCTGAAGAAGTTTGAGGACGATTTGCAGTATGCCAATAAAATTTTCGCCATTTCGAAAAGCGATTATGAATACCTGCGTTTTAGTTACGAAAACATTTTTTACGTTCCGGCATTTCACAGCAATGCTGATATAACCAGCACGGCAGGTTCAGGCAACTACATTTTATACCAGGGCAACCTAAGCGTTGCCGAAAACAACCAGGCTGCCATGTTTATTGCCATGAAGGTGGCAGAAGGTATGCCTTTCAAGTTTATTATAGCGGGTAAAGAACCAACTTCGGCCCTAAAAAAATGTGTCAAGAACATTCCGAACGTTGAACTTGTAGATAGTCCGCCTTTCGAAAAAATGGCCGAGTTGATGGCCAATGCACATATTAACCTACTATTTACTTTTCAAAATACGGGTATCAAATTGAAGTTGCTCAACTCTTTATATCGCGGTAGGTTTTGCGTGGTTAACAGCAAAATGGTAAACAACACCGGGCTTGAAAAGCTTTGCATTATTGAAGATAACCCGATAGCCACTAAACGCATCATTACAGACCTAATGAAAACTCCTTTCACGCAACACGATATTGACAAGCGCCGCAATATTTTGGAAGCCGATTTTAGCGATCACGCCAGCGCCTTAAAAATTGCGAAAGAGGTATTTTAATCCGCTTGGCTTATGAAAGCTTTTTCCTTTTTGCTATTGCTTTCTGTTCTACTGGACTCATGCAACTCAAAACCGGCACAGGAAGTTGTTGCCGTTAAAACGGATTCCACTACTGTTGCAAGCATTGACTCAACCCGAATAAAACAAGACGAGATTCTTAGCAGCAATGATTTATCGCGCATTGATACGGCGCTCAGTTCAACGGCTGTAGATGACACTGCTAATGCCGACTTAATTACATCGCCTATAGCAATTTCCTTGTGGCCCGATCATCAATCTATTGAAAAGGAAAAGCAAAGTGATAGTGATGGCTTTTATTCCATGATAGATGATTACAGTTACTATAGCGCACTTGCGAGAGATACCATAAGTCAAAAAGGCATTGAAGTTACGGGTTACTCACATGATAAACGGTACATCGTTTTCAAAAACAAAGAAAAAGTTGTTTGCACCTTCGATGGCAACAAAATGCCTGACTCATGGGGTATCATCCTGTTCAACGGCATCGATACCCCACTTGTTTGGAACGGAACCGACATTACGGGGGCCATTAAAATGATCTATAAAAAATAAGTTGCCTTCATCCCCCCACATTACATGCCTCGCCTTTAACGCCTTAAGATTTACGCGAGATCAAATCTACCCAACCCTGCATTGCACCGGGCAGTGGTGGCGACTCTTTTAACACACCAAGTTCGGCAAAAGCTTCTTTCGGTTTTAAATGACCCGCAGGGCTACGTACCAGGCCCTCAACATAGGTGTGGGCATAAACCTCGTTCTTTACGTAAAAAATGTGCTCTAAATAAAACCGGTGGTCATTCCAATGTACCATGCGTGTAACAAGTTTTACTCGGCTAAACGCCTTTATAGATTTACGGTAAGTAATTGTTTCAGAGGTTGTAACAGGTACCCAGGCCCTTTTTAAAGCCGCCGTTTTAAATTCGGAATTAAATAAAAAGTTCCACCGCGCTAATCCCATGTAAAGTGCATAGGTTTGGGTAAACAACCGCGAATAATCAGTATCAATAAGCGGAATGGCCCAAAAATTCAATTCAAAGTCTTCCAACAGGCCTTTCTTTCGCGAAAGCAAACTTTTAAGCAGCACTATAATAAATCTGAAACGATACATAAGTTAGTTTTCAACCAGGTAAATCTGCCGATAACGGCAGGGATTTACAGGCAAATTCATTTAAAAAACCCGGCTATCTTACTGATATCCCCTTTTCAAGAGTAACGGAATTATCGGCACAACTATAAATCCGCGCAGGATAGCGGTCAATTAGCTGGTAGTTATGCGTGGCCATTAAAACAGAGGTGTTGTGCTCGCGATTGATTTTGATAAGAAGCTTTAGAATATCGTCGGAAGTTTCGGGGTCTAGATTACCGGTAGGTTCATCGGCCAAAAATAAAGGAGGGTTATTGAGCATGGCGCGGGCAATAACGAGGCGTTGCTGTTCGCCACCCGATAGTTGGTAAGGCATTTTTGCAGCTAAACCCGGCAGGCTCACTTCATTTAATACTTCAGCAATTCTTTCTTCGCGTTTTTTCTTCGATTCCCAACCTGTGGCCTTCAGTACAAAATCGAGATTGTCAAAAACCGAGCGGTCGTTAAGCAATTTAAAATCCTGGAAAACAATACCCAGTTTGCGGCGCAGGTGCGGCAGGTCGCTTCGCTTTAGTTTTTTTAAATTATAGCCACAAACACTAGCCGCGCCCTCTTTAACAGATACTTCGCCATAAATGGTTTTTATAAAACTGCTTTTACCTGTGCCTGTTTTGCCAATCAAATAAATAAACTCCCCTTCCTTCATTTCAATATTCACGTCGCTTAAAACAAGGTCGTTATCCTGGTAAATATTTACATGGCTATAACTAAGAATGTTCTCTTCCATATTATCAAAAGTAGTTAGAAATGAATTGTGTGAGTCAACAAATAAACATGCATTTCCACAATGCTATACGACTTCAAGGCGCTTATACCTGAAAAACAGCAACGAAGCCACCAAAATAGATACCCAATAAACCCATTCGGAGGTCCATATCCAAAAGGTGTTTATAAAGGACATTTTGAACATGATGGTAAAGTAAATAATGTAAATAGCCACCACCGCAACCTGTATGCCCAGGGCAATATATATATCACCCACACTTATAACGCCATTGTAAATAATATTACTGAACGACATTAGTATAAATACCACAAAAATTACCGGCACAATATGTATGGCCTTAGGTATAAGGTCATAATCCTGCTTGCTGGTGAACACGCCTATACAGAAGTGGGGAAAAATGTAAATAATGAGGCATGAAAGCACTGCAAACCCAAGGCTTACCACGCTAATGCGGCGGATTGCATCCTTAACCCCGCTAAAGTCCTTTTGGCCAACCATATTGCTGATGATGGTATTTGCTGTGGAACCCAGAGACCAGGATGGTATAGTAAAAAACAGAATAAGCTGGCGGAAGATGGACGAAATAGCCAGGGCATCGGCACCCAACACAGTTTCAATTCGGGCAAATAAA
>CAIOTH010000013.1 GCA_903861145.1 uncultured Bacteroidota bacterium
GTTGATACACCTTGAAAAACCATGGAGGTACTTCTGGTCTAACATTTTAAATTTTGTTACAACTGTAATTTTTTCAATTGTAATTCTCAAAATGTACCCATTAACCCTGGAAGGCCCTTTATGGGGCAGGTTACTTTCGTGCTTTAGTATTTTCCTTTTATCCTTTTATGAAATAACATACAACTATGGTATTGCCTTTCACCAAAGATTTATTAGCCCCGTTTTAAAGTTTTCAATACCCCTTATTATAACTGCTGTTTTTCAGTGGGTGCTTAGCTACTCCGATCGCTATATTATCAAACCTCTTTTATTTAATAAAGAGGTTGCAGTGTTTGATTTAGCAGTACGATGCACACTTTTGGTGGGCTTTTTGCTGGATGGCCTTATAGGTGCCATGGCAGCTAAAATTTATGCTTTGCTGCGTGAAGAGGATGGCAGCGAAAAGTATACCGCAGAAATAAACAAGTACTACAGCAGTTTTAATATTGTAATGCTGGTACTCATTCCATTTAACATACTGGTGCTTCCCATTATTCTGCCACTTTTTATTAGTGATGAAAGATACGTTATCGCGTTCCTTTACTTTGGAATTGTTTGTGCGGGCTTCCTCACTAAATCGGTTCAAAATCTCTTTATTTTCCCCATGTATTTTTTCCGCAAAACCAAGATGTTCATTCCCATTAATGGTATAGCAGCTTTTATACAAGTTGCACTTGGCTACTTTATGGTCAAATATTTTAAACTATACGGTGCAGCTTACACGCTTAACGTGGTAAAGTTAATCCAGTTGTTGCTGTATTTTTATTATTGCGGAGAGTTGGTGAGCAAAAAAATCAATAAACAAAAGCTAATTGTTCTTCCTATTGTTGCCCTAATAATTGCATGTATACCTGAGCCGTTTATTCATAGTTACGGCGTGCAAATGCACCTTTTCCATTTAGCTGAACTAGTGGTAATTTTTGCAATTACTTACGTTGTTTATCGAAACGAGATATCAGGCCTTGTACAATGGGCTGTTAAAACGATAATGCCGAACAAGGCATCGCAAACAGATTAAATTGTGTGTAGGTCATTAGTTTCCAACGGCGTCATTTATAAATATCGAGGTCACAAAAAAATTAACGGCTAACTCAATTATTTAAATGCCACTGCAATTGCGTATTTTAAAGGAACCATTTATATTTACAAAAAAAACATCATGAAAAAAATTTACCTATTATCCCTGTTCTTATTTATAATGCTGGCATCGCAAGCGCAGTATAGTTGGGTTAACAAAAATCCTCTTACAGCAGGCGCAAGGTGCGCGGCAACAGCTTTTAGCAGCAACAATTTAGGATACCTTGTTGGTGGTTTTACTCAATACCCGGGAGTATGGGTTAACGAGGTTTGGGCATATAGCCCTTCAACCGATAGTTGGACACAAAAAAACAGCTTTCCCTATGCTAATGCAGGTGCGGCTTCGCTCAGTTTTGGCGATTCAACCTTTGTTATAGGTGGCTACATTGGATCGGGAAATCTCTCCAACTCCAATCATGTTTATAATACGGCCAGCGATTCATGGACCCCGAAAGCCAGTTTCCCTGCAACAGGAATATCCGGACCTTTCCAATTTGTGATTAATGGAATCGGATATTTAGGTGCAGGGGAACGTCAAGGAGCAAATACAAGTACAACAGTTTACTCCTACAACCCAACATTTGATAGTTGGAACCAGGTAGCTAATTATCCTGAATCAGTTGAGGGTATGGTTGGTTTTGCCATTGATTCGTTGGGCTACGCAGGGTTAGGTGGCGATGGCAGCAATCACCTGTCATCTGGTTTTTACAAATATTCGCCTACCGCAAATACATGGACCGCTATTGCAGCTTTCCCCGGAGAGCTAAGAAACAGTGCATTAGCGTTCGTTCTAAACGGCAAAGCATATGTAGGTGGGGGCTGGACAACTATACCTAACAACATTAGCGTTATTTACGACCTGGGCGATTTTTATGAATATGATCCGGCTAGTGATACATGGGCCCCTGTACCGGGATTTCCCGGACGCGCTCGTCAAGACTTTTCAGCTTTTACTGTTAATGGAGGTGCATACGTTATAGGGGGCTATAACGATAACCTTGGCGGCACGGTAAGTACCGTTAACGAATTTGGCACTTGTTCGATACTTACCGGTATACTCCCAATCTCCGGAGGAAACAACAAAGCCGGTATCGAAATTTACCCCAACCCTTCAACTAATGATGTGAACGTTAAAATACTTACTGATGTAACTTCAGAAATGAAATATGAAGTAGTATCGGTTGACGGCAAGTTGATTAAAAAAGGAACTACCCGTCAAAGCAATTTCGGTTTCAACGCCAATAATTTTGCCGATGGCGTTTACATACTTACTATAACCGATGGTAACGGCACCCAAGGCGCCGAGCGTTTTGAAGTAATGCATTAAACCATTATAAAGCCATATGAAAAAGGCCGCTGGTTAAAACCAACGGCCTTTTTTATTTAGTCTCCCTCTGTGAATTACAATTCAAACTTAATGCCCTGTGCCAAAGGCAATTCACTACCGTAGTTGATGGTATTGGTTTGACGACGCATGTAATTTTTCCAGGCATCGCTACCACTTTCGCGTCCGCCACCGGTTTCTTTTTCGCCACCAAAAGCACCACCTATTTCGGCACCGCTGGTGCCTATATTTACGTTGGCAATACCGCAATCGCTACCGTTAGCGCTTAGGAACGCTTCGGCCTCGCGTAAGTTAGTAGTCATAATAGATGATGACAGCCCTTGCACAACACCATTTTGCAAAGCAATAGCCTCATCCATGGTTTTGTATTTCATGATGTAAAGAATAGGGGCAAAAGTTTCATGCTGAACTATACTCATTTCATTTTGGGCTTCAATTACGCAAGGCTTTACATAACAGCCGCTCTCATAACCTTTACCGGTTAAAACACCGCCTTCAACCAGCACTTTACCGCCCTCCTTTTTGGCTGCGGCCATCGCATCTTCATACATCTTTACTGCATGCTTATCAATAAGTGGGCCTACATGATTCTTCTGGTCCAATGGGTCACCTATTTTTAACTGGCCGTAGGCTTTTTTAATCTTCTTCTTCAAATCATCATAACGCGATTCGTGAATAATTAATCTGCGTGTAGTGGTACAACGCTGTCCTGCTGTTCCAACAGCGCCAAAAACCACTGCTACCATAGCAATATTCAAATCTGCGTCCGGTGTAATGATAATTGCATTGTTGCCGCCCAGCTCTAATAAACTTCTTCCCAGGCGCGCACCCAGGGCAGCTCCTACAGCTTTACCCATACGTGTTGAACCGGTAGCTGAAACCAATGGTATGCGGCCATCATGCGACATCAACTCACCTATTTTTGCATCGCCAATTACCAGGTTCGAAATACCTTCAGGTAGATTATTTTTTTTGAAAACTTTGGCAGCTATGTTCTGGCAAGCAACACCACATAAAGGCGTTTTTTCAGAAGGCTTCCAAATACATACATCACCGCACACCCAGGCCAGCATACTGTTCCAGCTCCAAACCGCTACCGGGAAATTGAAAGCCGAAATAATACCCACAATACCCATAGGGTGCCATTGTTCGTACATTCTGTGCCGGGCACGTTCGCTGTGCATAGTCAATCCATGTAACTGCCGCGAAAGGCCAACTGCAAAATCGCAGATGTCAATCATTTCCTGCACTTCACCTAAACCCTCTTGCAGGCTCTTACCCATTTCATAAGAAACAAGTTTACCCAAAGGATCTTTAAACTTGCGCAATTCCTCGCCTATTTGCCTTACAATTTCACCTCTTTTAGGTGCAGGCATATTGCGCCAAACCTTAAAAGCTTCAGAAGCCGTATTCACAACTTCATGATATTCCTTTTCGGTAGATGACGTAACCGAGGCAATAAGCTTGCCATCAACCGGCGAATGGGATTGTATAACGGCACCCTTGCTCTTTATCCATTTGTTACCGGTTGAAACGCCGGCATTATTTGCACTAATGCCAAGTTGTTTAAGTATTTTTTTCATTGATTTAATTGATTTTCGGACGCAATGTTAGTGTTTTATAAAGAAATGCGCTTTGCCTTATAAACCTGAAACCTGCCTTATCAATCCGAGTGGCTTAATTACAGGCAATTTCAAGGTAAAAGTTATTCTTTGGTACCACTTATTAATACCGATTTGTTGCTGGCCTTGCTTAATGTTATCGGTGGTAACCAGCGGTAAATGAATTTCAATCAGGTCTTTTACAACAACCAACGAGATACCGAATTCAGCCACGGGTTGAATTTTATTAAGCCCATCAACAAAAACCGCTACCGAAGCAAAAGGCCTGAATGGGATGTACTTGTATATGCTTGAAGTAACGTTAACCGAGCTCATAAATTTATTGCTGGCGCCAAAATATCCTGTCATTGAGCGAAATCCACCACCGCTAATAGCAACTTGTCTGCCCAGGTAATTATCGCGTCCGTTTCTGTCAATAAAATTCTCATCAAACATGTAGTCTTTCTGCAACCAATAGGTTAAGTTATTTGTGGTAGAATTACTGAGGTACATATTGGGCAAAACAGCCGTAATATCTGCTCCGCTTTTACCATAATAAGGAAACCCACCGGCAAACACGCGGATGAATAATCCCTGGTTTTTAAGAGGGTAACTTATTTTAAAATGCGCCTCAGCCGAAAGCCCGACAAATTGTTTACCCTGTTGCAAAGTTACGTCAAGGTTAAAAGGGTGCAGGGTCGTATTGTGTTCCAGGTGATACTTAGCTTCATTCACATAATAAAACTGGGTTGCCACAGTGTTATTGTTATAATCTGTTTGGTTGGTTGGGTCAATCCATTGTTCAAAAACCAGCGCCGAACGCAGATTTATGCTTTGCTCAATGGGGCTTGGCGCACGTTTTTTCTTTAAATCAAAATGCAGGTATGGTTCAATTTTATTAAGCGTTAAATCTTTAGGAAACAACAAATAACTATAGCGCTTGGCTTTTAACCCCAACGTTATTTTCTGCACTTTATCCGTAAAAAAATTGTAGTTGATTCTGCCAAAACCAATAAACTGTTTAGAACCGGTGCCTATAGCGGGCATCAATAAATACTCAAACTTACGGGTAGGAATAAACGGACTATAAAATGCCAATCCCACCTGCGTTTTATCGTAGTTGTTCCAGGCCACATAAGGGGCAAAGAAAACCTGCGACCGGTTTTGATTTTCAAGTCCACCCAAAAATTGGAACTTCAATTTTTCGAATTTATGCGCCACCTTTTTGAATATGTATGTATTGTTTCTACGGTCCACTTCCGGCATTAATAGCGCCGGGTCTATTTGAACCCTATCAGCGTTCAGTTTGGGAAGGGTAATAGTATCTGTTCCTTTAAATCCATCAACCCAGGTGGTATAAACAACCGAGTCTTTTTTCATTAATGAAACCGTAACAGGCGAGGCCACCGAATTAATATTTTTGATAGTTACATGCAGGCTATCCATTGGTTCGCTTTGCTCCACTTTTTTATCGGTATGATGCCCGTTTTTACCAAAGGCTTTTACACCGGTTATTTTGTAGTCAAGCTTTTTAGTGGTTTTCATCAGGTCATCAAACAGCCAACTTAGATTTTTGCCTGTTTCAGTCTCAAAAATCTGCCTCACGTCTTCGGGTTGAGGGTGTTTGTACTTCCAGTTATCAAAATACTTGTGCATTATTTTATCAAATACCTCAGTACCCAAATATGCCTCCAGGTAATTAAAAACCAACGGCGTTTTTCCATAAACAACCACACCGTAATTAATTTCGGTAAACTCACCTGAGGTTAATTCAATAGGCTGGTCAACGTTGTCGCGGGCCATAAATTGATATCCCAGGTCTATAAGGTATTTATGCTTGTATTGGTCGGCACCCAAAAAACTTGTAAGAACCTCAGGCAAGCCAGGTAGCATTTTTTCGTTGGGATACTTGGTGTTAATATACCGGCCTTCATAATACGAGTTAATCCCCTCATCCATCCAGGCATGGTCTCGCTCATTACTTCCAAGCATGCCGTAAAACCAGTTATGCCCCACCTCGTGCGTTATAACATCATCCAGCGAAAACGCACTACCCTCCTCACCTATCACCGTAACATTGGGGTATTCCATCCCGCTTCCGGCACTAATGGTTCCATCAACTGCGGTTACCTGCTTGTAAGGATAGTCACCCACCCAAAGACTGTAATAATAAATTGCGTCGTGCAGATATTCCGGCGCTTTAGCCCATAACTTAGCCTGGTTGTTAGTGAAAAGTGCCCAAGTGGTAACCTTGTTTTTGCTATGCGGCAGCTCCACCTCGCCTTTTAAAACATGGTATCGCTTGTCGGCAAACCAGCCAAAGTCGTGTATGTTGGTTTGCTTGTAATGCAAGGTTTTTGTTTGCTTATCCGATGCAGGGAAATGCAAATCGGTCAGTCCGCTCCAACCGGTAATTTTGCCATCTGCATCAGCTTTGGTGTTCATCCAGTTTATCTCACTTGTATCCTGTAAATCACCTGTGGCACCAACCACGTAATTTTTGGGCAACGTTATACTCACATCAAAACTTCCGAACTCAGAATAAAACTCTCCCTGGTCTAAATAAGGTATTGGATGCCAGCCATTTTTATCATAAACCGCCGGCTTGGGGTACCACTGCGTAATTTGATATGATTGCCCAATATGCCCCATGCGCGAAAATGTTTCGGGTAGCTTGACCCTGAATGGAGTTGATATGCGCACATGTCCACCTGGCTTTAGAGGTTCGTTCAAAAGCACCTTACAAATTTCATCATCGGCGCTACTAAGCTGCCACTTACAAGCCTCCGCATTCACTTTAAAGCTCAGGCCATCCATATAACCCCGCTGCTTTTCCTTGCTATACCAAAAAGTAGTTTTGCCATTTTCCAACATCTGCTGCGCCAAAGGTGTGCTTTGATTGCGATAAGCATTAGGCCATAAATGCAGATAGATAAAATCAAGTGTTTGAGGCGAATTGTTGGTATAATCAATGGTTATAAAAGCATCAAGTTGATGGGCCGTATCATTCAACGACACTTCAATTTTATAATCAACCTGCTGTTGCCAGTAGTCGCTTTTTGCTTGTTGGGCATAGCCGCGGAAGTAACAAAAAACAAGAAAAACCTGCGCAAAAATTACTCTGTTGAAATGGCCTTTATTCATAGCTGATGTAAACGAAAATAAAAGAATAAGGGGAAAATGAATGCCCGATTACAAAATCAGGTACGGAACTTGCATTCCACTACAACAGCCAATTTGTTACTATCATGTTACTAATGTTGAAACTTAACCTAAAGTAACGCTATATTTGTGTTGCGTTTCAAAAATTGTATTATTGGTATATGGTTGAGGTGTTTCAAAAATTTAACCCGTAAAATGATGACCTCCAAAATATATACACTAGTGATTTGCGGTCTATTAGGCAGCATGTCGCACATTTATGCAGGCAACGGAACAACGCAACCTACGTTCGAGGCAATTATTTTATTTCAAAGTGCCCCGAACCCAACCACCGATAAATGCCTTATAAGAACTTATTTACCCGATAACGACCCCAACGCCAGCATACGTATTTTATATAAAGACAGTACCTTGTTTAAGGAAATACCTCTTAGCGGCGAAGTTGGCATATGCAGCACGCCGCTTTATGTAACCGATTGGAAGGCCGATACCTACCTATATCAGTTATTTTACCACGGCGAAACAAGGTCAACCTTATCTTTTGTTGTAAAGCATTAATTGCTTCCCTGCAAATAAGTCCGACCACATCATAAAAGCGATAAAAACGGCTCTTTTAGCTTATTATGTATGTTCCATGGGTATTTTATACCAGCTTCAAATGTCGTATCTTTGCGCCTCGCAAAAACAAACCATAATTAATGAAAAAGTTTCTGGTTCTTTCCCTTCTGGCATTTGTTATCAGTTTTCAGCAGTTAAATGCCCAATGCTCAACTTGTACGCCTGCGTTTGTTACCTGCCCTGTGGCGGGCGGCTTATGTAATAAGCTTGATACTGCGTATGCAAATCATCCATACAATAAGGTGATAAACTTTTACATGCCTAAAGTACTTACTGATCCTTCTATCCTATCACAATGTTCATGTAATACTGTTGACCTGCAGCATATTACAGTTACCGGGGTTAGCGGTTTACCAACAGGTATTACTTACCTGGTAAGCAACAATGGGTACTTTGATGTAGCCAATAACGATACGCTGGGTTGTGCAACATTTTGTGGCACACCGTTATTAGCCGGTGTATATGTTGTAAATGTATACCTAAGTGCAGATGTTGTAGCTATTGGCACCCCAATAGGCAATGTAACACAAAATAATAACCCTCAACATTATACCGATACCCTGTGGGTGCTGCCCGATACCACTGCTGGTGTTTCATCTTTCACTTATGGAAACAACGGCTTCTCCGCTTGCGATTCAATTACCGTATCACTTAATGCATTATACTCAGCCCCGCAACCTAACCTTACCCGTTATTTTTGGAACATAAACGGGCAAACCTCACAATTACAATCGCCGGGTACTTTTACTTTCACCAATCACTCTTTTGTTCCTGATACTTTCCCTATTACATTAACCACGGTGTTTTATAATTACATTGTTAAAAACGTTCATATTGCCGATATAACCGGTGGTTATTGTGGTGATATTGAGGAGTTAACCTGTTCATGCATATCTAGTGCAGATTCGCCAGATCCATATATTCAATTCCCACTTCTTGGTTTTAATAACTCCTCTAATTACGTGAGCAACCAATGTCACAACGTTAACTTTAGCAATCTTGGTCAATCTATTCCATTAGGAACGCAAACGCTTTCAATGCAGATTTGGGATAAGGATAACGGCCCTCCTTTTGGCTCTGCCGACGATTTGATTGGCACTTATAGCCTGAATGTTTTTTTAGGCCAATACAACTATGCTGATAATAACGCCGACGGTTATGTTGAGTTTGATACCATTGCAGGTACTGCGGTTACCGAAACTTTGAACGTAATAGTTAATCCTACTCCACGTCTTCCTTACGTTGTTTCCAGCCGCGATACCTTTTGCTCCGGTGACTCGGTTTTTGTTTCTATTGATACCGCCTCGTACTACAATGGTTGTACCTTTGCCTGGTATCACGACACTGTATTTTTAACTGCTCAAAGCGATACCGGCTTTTATACTACCCTACCCGGCAAATACAAGGTTATTATAACCAATGCGGCCACAGGCTGTAGCAACGTATCTGCCTTTAAAACTATTCATGAAGGCCAATCGCCTAACAGCAGTGCTGATATAGTATTTACAGGCACGCAAGAGTATATTAACCCGCTGCCGTCAGGATTCGCTGCTAATTGGTACTATAACGGTAACCTGGTAACAGGCCATGATGGTGCCGTACTTCCGTTTTTGGGTAATGGCTTTTACCAGGCCGAGACCTACAATATCAATTACCCCGGCTGCAGATTTATGTTAGCTGGTGATAGCATTACCGGCGTAGGCATTAACGATATTCAAAATACAGTTTACAACATTAATATTCTGCCGAATCCAAACAATGGTAACTTTACATTGAAGTTTTCTTCACCGGTTACGCAGCAACTAAATATTGCCATCCGTAACGTAATTGGCGAAGTGGTTTATACCAAAGCCATGGAAGGTTTTGTTGGCGATTTTAATGAAGAAATAAACCTTAGCCCGTTAAGTAAAGGGATATATGTTGTAACCATTGAATCAGCATCCGGAACTGTGAATCGCAAAATTGTGATTCAATAATTTCGGGGCTTTCATTCGCCGCTTTTGCTCCTATACATGTCGTTTTACTGTATGGGTAACTAACCACAGGTTTGTGCCTAACGCCAACGGCATTTCAACGCTCAATACTTGCTTTCAAAAACATGTTATCTTGCAATCCTGTTTAGCCGGCTACCATAAATCAGGCAAATGAATTCTAAACCCGCGTTCAGCTTTGCAAAAAGACCCTTTATTGTAGGGGTGCTGGTTTTTTCGGGCTTATTGGTGCTTACGCAACTCATTTCTTACCAGGATTATTTACTTCTAAAGTCGTCAAAATACAAAGAGCAAATTAATGCTGCCGATCTTGCCAAAGAAAAATTGGAGAAAGCATTAGCCAATAGTCTATCTGCAACTCAAACATTAAGCTTTATAGTCAAAAAATACGGCATTAATGAAGATTTCGAGGTGGTAGGAAAACAGATCCTGGAGTCAAATCATTACGTAGATGCTGTTGAATTATTAAAAGGTGGAGTTATAACTAATGTATATCCGCTAAAGGGAAATGAATCGGTTATTGGCTACGATATTCTTAAAGATACAACAAGAAACATAGAGGCTTTAAAGGCCATAGAAAAGAGGGATTTATTTTTTGCAGGGCCATTCCACCTAAAGCAAGGTGGGGTTTCAATCGTTGGGCGGCTCCCAATTTTTATTGACGGCAAATTTTGGGGGTTTGCAGTAACCCTGGTTAAGCTATCAACTTTAATTAATGCTGCCGGTCTTGATACTGCCGGTGATGGTGACTTTGCATTTCAGCTCTCAAAAATAAACCCCGAAACCCGCAAAGAGGAATTCTTTATGCCCGATTCCCAGCGATTCAACAAAAGTATTGCTGCATCCGTATTCGTGCCATCCGGTGAGTGGAGGATTTATGTAATGCCCAAGCACTCGCAAACCTGGCTGTCATTTTTGCCATTCTCGCTATTAGGATTTTTATTGTCTGTTACAGGCGGCATGTTTGCATTCTTTATTACGCGAAAACCAATTAGGCTTAAAAAGCTGGTAGACAAACAAAGCCTTGCGATAAGAAAAAATGAAGAAAATTACCGCAATACATTAAACCGTGTAAGCGATGCTTTTGCTTCTATCGACGAAAACTGGCGTATATCATATATGAATCAAAAGGCCCGGGATATTTTCAAACGCGACCCAAGCCAGGTTATCGGAAAAAATATTTGGGAAGAATTTGAGATCACCACCGATAAGCAGATGTATAGGACCTTCCATAAAGCGATGGAAGAGCAGAAGTACATTTATGAAGACAGGTTTATAGAGCGCCTTAACTCGTGGGTTGAAATATTTGTGTATCCCTCGCCAAACGGTTTGTCGGTTTTCTTCCGCGATATTTCAAACAGAAAAAGTGCCGAAATGGCGCTTAAAGAAAGCGAGCATCGCTACAAGCAATTAATTGAAGAAATGCCCGAAGCCATTTTTACATGCGATGCCGACGGCATGGTTATTCTTTATAATAAAGCCGCTGAGCAACTTTTAGGAACCCCACCGAAACATAGTACCGAGCCCCTGGGGGTGCAAGCCAAAATTTATGATAATAAGGGAAGGCGTTTGACACCTAAAGAATATCCCACCGCTGTATGCTTAAGAGAGGGCAAACAGATTTTTGCCATGGAGGTAACCATCGAACGTATTGATGGTGTTAAGCGCGATGTGCTCGCACATCCTTCGCCAATTTTTAACGAGGCCGGTAAATTGAGTGGCGCGGTTAACATTATTATTGATATTACTGAGCGCAAGGCCGCTGAAGAAAAAGCGGATAGGGAAAAAAATCTGTCGGATGCTATTATCAATAGCTTGCCGGGCGTTTTCTACCTGTATAATAAAGAAGGTAAATTCTTGCGTTGGAACAAAAACTTCGAAATTATATCAGGCTATACTTCCGAAGAAATTAGCAGCATGCACCCGCTCGATTTTTTTGACAATGATGAGAAAGAACTGGTGCAGCAAAGAATAGGAGAAGTTTTTATCACCGGTATGTCTGACGTTGAGGCCAATTTGTATACCAAAAACAAAGAAAAAATTCCATTCTACTTTAATGGTTACACTGCCAATTTTGAAGGCGAAGAGTGCTTAATTGGAATGGGGATAGATATAACCAAACGAAAAATTGCCGAGCAGGGAATAAAGGAGTCGGAAGAAAAATACCGGTATCTGTTTAACAACAACCCCGCACTCATCTTCATTTGGTGCCTCGAGGATCTGAGTATTATGGAATTGAATCAAACGGCGCTGGAAGAATACGGTTATAACCGTGATGAAATTTTTAAACTTACGGTATTAGACCTCCGTCCCGCTGAGGACTATCAAAAAATAAGAGAGTTTGCGGCGAATTTGCTTAACAATAATGTTCCCCAGGTAAGGGCTACATGGAGACATATTAAGAAGAACGGCGAATTGATGATGATGGACATTACCTCGCACCGCATTACATACAACCACAAACCAGCGGTTTTATCAATAGCCGAAAACGTAACACAAAAATTATTGACAGAAGAACAGTTAAAGAAATCTTATGAGGACATACGTTTGCTAAACACCCACCTCCAAACAATCAGGGAGGAAGAAAGAGCCGGTATTGCCCGCGAAATTCACGATGAATTGGGTCAGCAACTTACTGCTTTAAAAATGGATGTTTCATGGATAAATAAAAAAATACATACTGATAACGCCGAAGTACAAGAGAGGATTAGCGGTATGTTGTTGCTGATTGATCAAACAGTAAAAATTGTGCGCCGGATCGCGTCAGACTTGCGGCCTGGTATTCTGGATGACCTTGGACTTATCGCCGCTTTAGAATGGCAACTAGGAGAGTTTGAAAAAAGAATGGGTATTAAAACAACCTTCCATTCGCAAATACATAATCTCGACTTGGAGAAAAAAATAACCATCGGCCTTTTCCGTGTTTACCAGGAAGCCCTTACAAATATTGCCCGTCACTCTGAAGCCACTAGTATTGAAGTTATTGTAGATCAGGTAGATGATACACTTTGCCTTACAATTCGCGACAATGGAAAGGGTTTTGAGGCTGAACAAATTAAGTTTAAAAACACGCTTGGCTTATTGGGTATGACTGAGCGGGTGCGCATGTTAAACGGTGAGTTGAATATTGAAAGCAACCCCGGAAAAGGCACTTCGGTAATTATTAAAGTGCCAATAAAAGTATTTGCTTAACTTAACGTTGCAATAGCTTAAATTTACATATTCAATTAGCAAATAATTCCCCCTATCCTAACATGAAATTCCTAATCATAGATGATCATGCGATAGTCCGAAAAGGCCTGGCTCAACTATTGAAAGAGGAGTTCCCTGATGCCGAAATTGCACTTGCAGCAAACGATAGTGAGGTATACGAAAAAACCCGTAACAAAATCTGGGATGTGATACTATTGGATATTTCGATGCCCGGCCGTAACGGTATGGATATTTTAAAGCAATTAAGGGCAGATAATGTTAAAGCGCCTATCCTGGTTTTGAGCATGCACCAGGAAGAGGTTTATGGACCAAGAGTACTAAAGGCCGGGGCCAATGGTTTTTTAAATAAAGAAAGTGCAACCGAAGAATTAATAATTGCCGTTCAAAGGGTGCTATCGGGCCGTAAATATATATCAGGCACCCTTGCCGAAAAGCTGGCCGAGGGTATTGGTGAACACTCGGACAAGCAAGCGCATGAACTGCTCTCCGATCGCGAAATGCAGGTATTGCAAATGCTTGCCTCAGGTAAAACTGTTTCCGACATAGCCGCCGAGCTTTCGTTAAGCGTAAACACCATAAGCACTTACCGCAATCGCATCCTCGAAAAGCTATTGCTACATAACAATGCCGAGCTTACCCGTTACGCCATGGATCATAGCCTGGTTTAGGCATCCCCTTGTAGTGCAAACCGCTACACCATTTTCATGGTTTCTCCTATTTGTTGCTTCTTTTAAAAGCGGCTGCTTTGTGTAGCAAAAGCGGCATGCCTTGATAGCAAACCATACACCACGGCTTACTAAAGTATTGATAGTAGATGATTCAACTTTAATTGGATCAAGGTTGAGGCAACAAATTGGAAGCGTTCCTGAAGTTGAAATATCAGGTATTGCTACCGACATACCCTCGGCGCTGAATGTAGTAGAGGCGCAAAGTCCGGATGTTATAATACTTGATATCTATTTAAATGAAGATGCCCCCGCAAATAGTGGTATTACGTTATTAACCATGTTGCGCAAAAGCCACCAAAACTTGCAAATAATAATGCTTACTAACTTATCGGGGCCAGAGTATCAAGGAAAGTGCATGGAACTGGGTGCCAACTATTTTTTAGATAAGTCGAGCGAGTTTGAAAGAATACCTGAGTTGCTTTTACAAATTCATCAAACAATAAACAGTCCCTGGCCATGGGAAAAAGATTTAAAATGAAACATTTCATCATATAATTTTGTGTCAGCAAAATCTGTGTCAGCATTGACCGATGTGGGTTTGTGAGGGGCAAGTCTGAGGACTTGCCCTATTTTTTTGCCCATTTACACCCAATCACTAGTTTAGCCTAATGAAACCCTTCTATGATTTACCACAACGCGAGCGGGATGAACTGGTTGCAACTATACAGCACGATATATTCAACGAGCTTAAAACCGGCCAGCACAAAAAGACAATTGCCTATTTCTCTGACGCCGATACATACATCCGTAAATCGGCCTATTTAGGTGTTGGCCGAATTTACTTCGCGCACAAAACCCTTCAAACCAAAGTCATTCAACTGCTCGATGAACTATTACCCTATGATGACTTTAAGGTACGTCAAACCGTAATTAACGCAGCAGGCGAAATAGGTAAAAGCGATTTTAAGGTAGTGCAACACTTCTTCGATACGGGCCTGTTAGATGAACATCATTCACCTCGTAACGCAGTAATCGGCTCTATCAAAAAAATGGGCGAGGTAAACCCCAAACCGGTACTGGCCTGGGCTAAAAAATACCTGCACCACGAGGATAAAGAGATACGCCGCGAAATATGCCATGGCATTGAACTGCGTGGCCGCAAACACCCTTTGGATATTCTACCCCTATTGCAAGAACTGCAGTTTGATAAAACGGCCCGGGTTCGAAACACCCTGGTGCACGTGTTAGGTCAAATAGCTTACAAAAAGGGCTGCCTGCAAATTGTGGTTGAGCATCTAAAAACATGGGACAACAAACAACTGGTAGCCGATGCTTTAGAAGAAATTATTGATGTGCATCACCGGTATCGCAACTTCTCTGCGCTTACACAGGAGGAAGCCCGAAAATATATTAAATTAAACTACAATATATAAATTCAAAAAAATCGCGGTTCGTTTCCCAACCGCGATTTCATTTTAACTATCCCAATTACTTATTTGCCTGCGCCTTTTTCTACTCTCTTAAAAGCTGTAACGGTTAATCCGTTTTCAGCCGAGCCTAACACTTGCTGAACGGTTTTGCTACCATCTTTTACAAATGCCTGGGTAAGCAGGGTATTTTCTTTTACAAATGTATTAGCAGCACCTTCGGCTATTTTATCTAAAATGTTAGCCGGTTTGCCTGCAGCAACTGCCTTTTCGCGGGCAACTGCTTTTTCTCTTTCCAATACATCGGCACCAACACCATTTGCATCAACTGCAATAGGGTTCATAGCTGCAATTTGCATTGCTACATCTTTAGCTACTGCGCTAATTGCATCATTCAATGGTTTGTTAACGGCAACCAATACGCCAATTTTATTGCCCATGTGGTTGTAAGCTACAACGCCTTCGCCGGTTACTGTTTCGTAAGCCGAAACGGTAATCAATTCGCCAATAGCCGAAACCTTAGCCTGCAAATGAGCATTTACGCTCGAGCCATTCAGGTCTAATGCCAATAATTCTTCAGTTGTTTTAGGGCCTTTAGCAAGGGCTAAATCAGCAATAGAGTTTGCAAACTTTACAAAGTCTTCGTTTTTAGCAACAAAGTCAGTTTCGCAGCTTACATATACTACTACACCACTTTTGTTATCAGCCGATGGCTTTGCAATTACAACGCCTTCGCCTGCTGCTCGGCCTGCACGTAATTCGGCAACTTTAGCGCCTTTTTTACGCAGGTAGTCAATAGCTGCCTGTACATCGCCGTTAGCTTCGGTCAAAGCCTTTTTGCAATCCATTAAACCTGCACCTGTCAGGTTTCTTAATTCGTTTACTTGTGCTGCTGTTACAGTTACTGTTGTCATGATATTTTTTGTTTTTGCTTTTAGATTTTTTTGAAGCCGGGGCCGGGTTCTTTAAATCTTAGCCCTTAAACACCTGCTTCACTACTTTTGTTTAAATCCTGTTTTATTTCAAAAAAAAATGAGATGCTGACTTAAGCAAGTCTCACATCTCACGATTTCATTCTTGTCTTAAGTTTAAAATTTATTAAGGCTTCTTAAATCCACCTGTTCCGGTTTTAGGCCTGCTACCAGCACCGCTTCCGCCACGGTTACCGCCGCCATGGCCGCTACCGCCGCCCGGGCGCTTTTTAGCTAAACCATTACCACCACGGTCTTTGTTATCTTTCTTATCGCCTAAACCACCTCTGCCACGTCCGCCACCATCTTCTTCAAGTTCGGCTTCGTAACGGTTTCTTTCTGCAATTTCCTCGTCAGTTTCAGCACCGTCAACACCTTCTTGTCCGGCTGCACGCTCTGCCAAACCTTCTGCAATTGCATCAGCAATGTAGTTGGTAAGTATAGAGATTGATTTTGCAGCATCGTCATTACCCGGTATTGCAAAGTCAACTTTAGTAGGGTCGCTGTTAGTATCAACTATGCCTATAGTATTAACATTTAAACGGGTTGCTTCTTTCAAGGCAATGTTTTCATGCGTAATATCTACTAAGAACAGAGCTGCAGGCACACGGTTCATTCCCGCTACACCACCTAACACTTTTTCCATCTTTTCTTTCTCGCGTGTTAAAACCAATTTCTCTTTCTTGGTTACGCTTTCCATAGTTCCATCCTGCAACATCTTTTCAATGTTCTGCATTTTTTTGATAGACTTACGTATAGTAGTAAAGTTGGTTAACATACCACCTAACCACCTTTCGGTAACAAAAGGCATGTTTACGCGCTTTGCAGCTTCCTTCACCACTTCTTTAGCTTGCTTTTTAGTAGCTACAAACAAAATTTTGCGGCCGCTTTTTGCAATGCTCTTTACTGCCTGGGCAGCATCTTCAAGCTTATCGTTGGTCCTGTTAAGGTCAATGATATGGATGCCTTTCTTCTCACCAAAAATATATGGTAACATTTTTGGGTTCCACTTTCTTTTAAGGTGGCCAAAGTGAACTTGTGCTTCCAACAGTGCTTTATGATCAATTCTTTCCATTGTATTTTTTTGATTGATTGAGTTAAACCATGATTAACGCTTAGAGAACTGCTCTTGCTTACGGGCTTTGCGAAGGCCGGTTTTCTTACGCTCCACTTTACGTGCATCGCGACGAAGCAATTTCGCTTTTTTCAAAGGAGGCCTCTTTTCAGGATTATCGATTATAAGCGCCCTTGCAATTGCTAAAGAGATAGCCTCAGCTTGTCCCTTAGTACCACCGCCAAAAACGTTAACCGAAATATCGAATTTGCCCATGCTATCCGAAGTTTTGAGAGGAGCCTCTACTTTATTTTGTAGATACTCTTCGGCAAAATACTTCTTGTATTCTTTACCGTTGATGGTAATTTCACCGGCTCCGGCTCTGATAAAGGCGCGGGCAACTGATGCTTTTCTTCTTCCTACTGTAAGTGTATCCATATTAGGGATTTGCTATTTTATAGTTTAAACTAGTTCTTTAGGTTTTTGAGCCTGGTGTGGATGCTCAGCCGTGTCATAAACAAACAACTTGCCGAACAATTTGTCGCCCAAACTGCTTTTTGGAAGCATACCTTTTACAGCGTGCTCAATAAGCTTGTTAGGGTTCTTGTCAATTACTTCGCCTAAAGTTGTGTGGCGCTGTCCACCCGGGTGGCCTGTGTAACGAACTAACGAACGGTCAGTCAATTTTTTGCCTGTAACGCGGATTTTACCCGAGTTGATAACGATTACGTAATCGCCACAATCAGTGTTAGGGGTAAAAGTTGCTTTGTGTTTGCCGCGTAATACAGAAGCGATTTTGCTGGTAATACGACCAAGCGTTTTGCCGTCTGCATCTACCACAAACCACTCGCGCTTTACGTCTTTTTCAGCCACTGTTACAGTGCTATAGCTGCGTGATTTCATTTGTATCTTAGTTTTCTGTTTTCTAAAAGGGACGCAAATATAACCGTAGCCTATTTAGTTTCCAAGTATTTGGGTAGAATAATTTTAGGTAGGCGTTGTAAGTGATTGATAATGAGGGTTTGGGTGGACGAAATATTTTTATGGAGGGAATTGTTGGAATTGGGATTTGGGATGAAAGGCTGGATTTTTATTACTCGTAGCCTGGAGGCTACGGGCATAGTCGAGCGAAGCGGGGAGGCTTCGCTCAGTTGCAGGCTACGCCGAAACGGGTTATCCATCAAGGTTCTTAAGGCTATGCTCAAATGGGTTTGGTCAAAAATCCACTTCCACATCTATAATATCAACGCATGTTTGTGCTCTTGAGTGATTACTGGCGGATTGCCATGCACCAGAAACCAATTTGACGTTTGTTAGCCGCGCAATTGGTATACACCTCCAGTTTTGTATTGGGTTAGCAGATAGCCCGCTTTTTGACTGGCCCCCAAATTGATAAAACAAGCATTGATCCGCTCCGTTTTTTGTGCCAAGAACGTGAGGACACATTTCTCTATGATATCCATCATAAGTAGCGTGAATTTGCTGTTTTGTGACGATAGCTTGTCTTATCAAATCGTAGTTAGCCATTACAAGGAATTTTGATAGTTATAAAACTAACGAGGTGAAGTTTCGGGGCTCACCTCCCTCTACTAATAAAAATAATAAATAATGTACATAAAAATAAATTTGAACAGCATAAATCTATTTATAGCTTTGATTAACTTTAAAAAGTAAATTATATTACCAGTGGAAGATCAGGCATTTTGGATAAAATCAATGTTAGAGTCTGGTGGCAGATACCGCTCCAATATCCTAGTGCCTCTGAATTGGCTTATTGGTATTACGATAACGGGCCTTATTGGTACTCTTCATTTTGAGGCACCAATATGGTTGACTATTGGCATGTTTTTTATGCTTTTGGTTGAGTTTATCGTTTACATGGGTGTTTATTTATATTCTTACACTCATGACAAAGACGATTTAAGAAGTGATTGGCTTGTAGCACATAAAAAAGCCATTGAAAAAGTGTATGGCGATAACACCGTGGGGAAAATTATCGCAACTGATATTGCCACTGGAGATAAAAAAGTAATGTTAGGCCAACAAGGAAGTAAAGAAAATGGGTAAAAAGAGATTTATAGTTTCTTTAAACGAGGCAACCGAAGCGCAGCAAAGTGCCTTTATAAAATATCTTGATGCTAACAATCTTAACTGGTGGCATTGGATAAATAATACGTGGTATATAATTGATAATACCGGGCGAAGAAATTCCAAAGATATTGGTGCCATGGTACTACCTATTTTTCCGAATGTTTTCTTTATAGTAAGCGATGTGCCTCAAGGGGATTACTGGTGGGGATATGGCCCAAATAACGAGGTTGATCCTAAGCAAAATATGTTTAAATGGTTGTGGGAGAGCTGGGACAAATAGACTATGGTTAAGGGATAGTCACTTTGCATTGTAATCCTTCACTTTATAGAAGGCTGGAAGCACCTATTCTGTTTTTAATAATTCTTTTAAGGAATCTAGTTCTCGACTTTTATCCGAAGTGTAACCATATATAACCACTGATTTGCTAATTGAATCAATATCAAGCACCGCAAATATCCCACCCCCATTGTGTATAGGTACGTATGAATATCCTTTTGTTATAAATGCATTGTGGGATTTCTTAGCAACATTGTCATACCAGTAAAACTCTATTTTATCAGAATAAATTTTTTCAATCGTTATTAAAGCCTTCCACGTGGGTAGGTTATTAGTAATTTCAGTGTAACGATATGCTGGGCCCGTCCCCTGACCTTGTTGCTTACTCGTAAGAAACCGCAATAGATCATAATTATCTTTTATTTTTTTATAAGATTTGATGGTTTCTGATGTTTCATAAATAATATCTTTTTTGACGATAGTATCTTTTATATCAATTGGTTGAAGTGCATAGACGCCATTCATTGTCCTTGTTTCACATTGGGACTTTTTAGGACAAAAGTTAGAATATATTACAAATGACAATACCACCAAAATATTGAAACCAATTATGTAAATAACAATTACCCGAAGAAGACGATCGCGACTTGCTTTTTCTTTTGTATTATGATCAGCAAAATCCTTTGCTAACTTAGATGTAATGGATTCAAATTTTGGATTTTCCGGTGATTCATTCATGCTAGAAACTTTTCAACCTTCTCAAAGCATTCATCTCTAAGATTAGTATCGTTATAGAATTTATTAACACTCCAAATAGCGACATCAACCAGTTGAATCTTCTGCATAGTAATGGAAACTTGTTCGCTATAATATTTGTAAAGAGAAGAAAAAATAGCTCCGGTTAGCCCGAAGCACCCAGCTATTAATGCGGCTAGAACGTACGGACTAGCGCTAAAGGCCATACCAATAATTGCAATAAATAAAACAATTCCGAGGCCAATTAATAATGTTTCCTTTTTGCCTTCAAACTCTCTGACACGAACTTCCAATTCATTGCGGATAATAATTAACTTACCATGCATTTCTGCAGTTCTTGTTACGGTTAGTGAATCCGGTTGAGCCATTTGCACACTTTAAATTGTTTTACAAACAAATTAAAACCATCCATTTCTTCTGCCTAATCTCCTTTGCGTAGATAAAGCTCATTCAATATACGTCTTTGATCAAAATATCTTCCAGGCTTCACAAATCAAACACATTAAATCCACACCACCTATAACGGAAAACCGTTGTTTTTGGGGGCTGGGCGACCCTCTAACTCCGCAAAGGGGAGAACCGCTACCCAGTAACGCAAACAGCCAAATTTGTCTGAACTGTGATTTTGATGGTTAAGTGCGTGATTAAAACATCTGCCTCGAAAAATCTTCAATCCATAAACTCATAACTTTCTCTTAACACAAAATTTTCTGAAAAGTGTAAAGTTTGTAAACCCAAATAAAAATAAAAGCGTATAAAAATATAATAACCAATAAGTTATACAAATAATCATAAAACATAACTTGTACTATTCGCAATACACCACTTAACATTCAGCCTTCCAATTTTCATCAATTTGCATAAACAACGAGTCCTTCTTATAGCGAAGATAGCTATTCACTACGCAGCCTATTTGCGTAGTTGTCGGTCCCTTGGGCAGAATTGACAACTTTTAAAAAGTTGTCAATTCTTATCCCGTCGAGACGCAAAGCATCGCGTCTCTTAATTATTCCCCACTACCCCACAAACAATTCCGCCCCATCAATTATGCACAATTAATTATTTTAAAAAACGTATTGCAATTAGTAAGTTTGTTTCGAACCAAAACTTATACCCTATGGATTCAATGTCGATAAACCCTGCAAAGGAGCAAATTGCGCAGGCAGGCTTTGTAAATAAAGTATATGCCTGGATGTGCGGTGCGCTAATGCTAACCGGCCTAGTGGCTTTTCTTACAGCAGCTACACCCGGCATTATTGAAACGGCAGTAGGTAATCGCCTCGTTTTTTACGCGCTCCTGTTTTCGGAACTGGGATTGGTTTGGTACGTTAGTTCGCGCATTGATAGTCTTTCGGGTTCAACAGCTACTTTCCTGTTTTTGTTATATGCTTTGCTAAATGGCCTTACGCTATCGGTTATATTTTTAGCCTATACAGCCAGTTCCATCGGTTCAACTTTTTTTGTAACCGCCGGTACCTTTGGCGCCATGAGTTTATATGGTTACACCACCAAGCGCGACCTAACCAGCATGGGTAACTTACTTATAATGGCGTTAATTGGCCTTATCATAGCCTCGGTGGTAAACATATTTTTGGGTAGCGAAACCATTTACTGGATTACCACTTACGCCGGTGTGCTGATATTTGTTGGCCTTACCGCTTACGATACTCAAAAAATAAAACTAATGGCCCGTGCCGATTTTCAGACTACCGAGAACATGCAGAAGGGAGCACTAATGGGGGCATTAACTTTATACCTCGACTTTATTAACCTGTTCTTGTTCCTGCTTCGCATTTTTGGCGGAAGAAGGAGATAATTTTTTGTTGAACGTCAAAATAAAGAGGGCCTTTGTTTGGTAACAAAGGCCCTCTTTATTTTGACGGTTATGGATGCTACTTCTTTTTCTTCTTTGGTGAGGCTTTTGCCTTTTAAATATAAATGTCAAAACCGGGTTTCTTTAATCGAATTTGCCGTTGAAGTTCCTTTAGGACATTCTCGCTATCATAAGAGTCATCCGAAAAAGACTCTACAACCCAAAAACGGATAGATTGCAATCTATTGTTTTCATGAATATAGTTTACCCTCGCCCTTCTACCGTGTCGACTGGTCTTAACTGTGATTTCTTCAATATTCTCAAGTGGCATGCTATATTTTCCCTCTTTACCCCAATATAAATAATTATCATCAAAAAATACGGGGTGTGTTACACTGAAAACATACCAAATAAAATATCCCCAAAAAGGCCAAAGCGCAAGGAATATCAGTCCAGACCCTCCTCTTCCAATCAGCTCGTATGAGAATAAAAGCAGAACAATAGAAAAGAATATTGCAAAGAATTTTAAAACCCACTCCCGCTGAGAAATTAATTTAGGATCCATTGAAAGTTAATTACAATGCAAAGTAACATTTGCCATCCTCACTACATACGCTATCCAAAAATAAAACTCATTCGTAGGCAGCTTTCCGCAAAGCAGAAAACCGCTCTAAGGTAACGTTACATATACATCTACAAACAAGCATCGCGCAACATTTTCATATAACCTGTTCCCTTATCGCGTGCAAAATCAATATTGTTTTCAGGTATGCTTTCTGGGTTTTTATATCGTAATAAGGCCGCCTCTATACTTGCTTCGCGCAGTATGTGCAACATGGGGTAAACAGAACGGTTGGTATAATTGGCAGCGTCATCAAGCGCTGTGCCCGCAAATTGGTATAGGGGGTGAAAACCGGCTACCTGGTAAACGCCTTCGTAGCCATTCTTTTTAAGTAATTTCTCGGCAAGGGCAACAAGGTCAAGGTAGTCGTCAAATGCCGCAAAGCCATCGGGTAATATCAATATAGTTGTTTCGGTTTGGGGGTCGTTATCCAGGTTAATACATTCCTGTAAAAATGCAGCAAGGCACGCTTTGGTATCGGTGCCATAATCAACCTGGTAACGAATGGTTTTTTGTTTAACCTCTTTGGCTGCGAAGGGGCAAAAGTTGCAGCCAATTACAACATCGGTAATCCACTTTTCGGTTTGGGCAATAATCTGCGTCGAGCTCATACCCAATAATTTTACTGTGTACTCAACACAACTTTCGACCATACTTTCTGTTCCTGGTTGGCGGGGTTCATAGTTGGCATACTGCCACGGTTCATGCCGCCGCCGCTCATTCCACCTCTTCCGCCCATACCGTTGTTCATACCTCCCATGCCATTATTCATACCCCGGTTCATACCGTTATTTTGTTGGCTGCTTGGCCCGGTAATACTGTTATCCTCGTCCTGGGGCAGTTTAATACTCTCAACTGCCGGTTCAATAAAGGCAACGCTAATAGGCTTTAAGGTATCGGCGGAAGTAAGCCTATGCCCGAGTACCAGCGCTATCGGAAACTTATACTCAATGCTCAAAATATTCAGGCTATCCCAGTTAAATGATACGTTAATCCCAAAGTCATTTTTTAGCGGAAGCACCTGCTCAGGCACTCCATTAAATCCCTTTACGCGCAGTGTAGTTTGGGTTAAAAATGCGTGTTGCTTTAAACGTAAAGCATCTGTGCGTTGTGTTTTAAGGTCCTCTCCTGTTTCATCCTGGCTTTGGTGTTTACGTTTAGCCTCACCGGTGCCCGGTGCCTTATCACCTTTTATAGGAAAACTAATTCCAACAGCTTCTTTCTTCTTGCCTTTAGGGTCAATCCAAATGCCAAGCCCGCCATTAAAAAGGCGCATTTGCGTTGGGTCGTCGGTTATTTTAAGGCATATATACAAATTGGCAGTATCGTTGGCAAAGGCAAATTGCAATTTAGTGTTGCCATCATAATAATTAAATGGCTGTGGCCATTCATCCGGTTTGCCATCAACATTAATTGGAGTGGGTTCCCAAATACAATGTATAATCTGCGCGCTTAAATCATTGGCAGCGGCTAAAACCGTAATACATAAAAATAAAACCAATCGCCTCATATCCGTTTGAAAAATTTCGTTACCAAAGTTCGAATTTAATACCGTGCGCAAAGCTAACAGGTTAAATAACTTTTTTAAACGAATACATCTCCTAACACCCTATCATTAACCCTTCTCGCCCAGTATCTTAAAAAAGCTATCGGCATAACTATCGCCTACGGGTATAATTTTGTAATCAATTTTTATGCGCTTGTTCCTTACACTTTCAATGCGGTTAAGCGGCACTATAAACGAACGGTGCACCCTTACAAACTTGCTGACCGGTAGCTTCTTCAATATGTCCTTCATGGGTATATTGGTGAGTACCATTTTTTCGTTTGTAAAAATCTTTACGTAGTCGTCCATGCCTTCAATCAGCTTAATATCATCTACGTTAATCTTTACAATCTGGTAATCCGATTTTACAAAAATGAAACCAAAGCTTTCGCTTATGTAAGGCTTATCCTTATAGTTTAAATACTCAGATGCCTTGTTTACCGATTTTAAAAAGCGATCAAATTCAAAAGGCTTTAGTAAGAAGTCAATGGCATCCAGGTTAAAGCCTTCCACCGCGTAATTACTATAGGCCGTAGTAAAAATAACCAGTGGTGGCTTCGGTAACGATTTCAGCAATTGTATGCCCGTTATTTGCGGCATTCTTATATCCAGAAAAAGTAAACCCACCTCCTCGCGCTTTAAATACTCCAGCGCTGCAAAGGCATCGGTAAAACTCTTCTTCAACTCAAGGGTTGGCACCTTGCTAATGTAATCCTGCAATACAACAAGCGCCAGCGGCTCGTCATCTATGGCCACACAACTTATCATGTATATTGTATTATTAGTTTAATAAAATAAGTATCCGGTTTGTCTTGTATTTCCAATTCGTGTTTATCGTGATATAGTAATGCTAACCTGCGTTTTACATTGTTGATGCCAATTCCTGTAGAGTCAGTTTCGCCCTGTTCAAACTTGCGGTTGCTAACGGTAAATACAAGGCCCGATGGTGTTCTTTCCAGCAAAATGTCAATCGGCGAGGGTTCGTGGTTGCTAATTCCATATTTAAAAGCATTCTCAACAAAAGGCAAAAGCAACAAAGGCGCAATTTGTGTGGAAGCAATATTACCCACCACATTAAAGTTGACGGTAAGGGAAGACGTGCTTCTAAGCTTTTGCAGCTCAATATAATTGTTCAGGTAATTCACCTCTTGCTCCAGTGGCACGCTCTCGCGGTTAGCATCATCAATAACATACCGTAAAAGGTGAGAAAGCTTTAACACTGCAGTAGGCGCAACATCTGATTTTTTAAGTGCCAAACTGTAAATGGTGTTCAGCGAATTGAATAAGAAGTGTGGGTTAATTTGGGCATGCAAAAACGAAAGCTCGGTTCGCAATTGGGCGTTTTCTATTTCTCGGGCGCGTTGTTCGGTTTGTCTTAATTGGGCTAAAAGTTTTATCCCAAAGCTTATAAAAATAACAAGCAAATACCAGGTAATAGCCCTTACAAAATCTCTGAAATTGGCGTGATGCAACATAAACGGCATTTGCTCAAACACCACGTGCTTAAATAACCTTGAGGCATAAAATATAATTAAAAAGCACACCACCAGCGTTACCACATAGGCCAGGTATCGCTCTTTCACAACAAACCTGTCGAACAAAATATATTGGTGCAGATAGAAAAATATAATGAGGCAAATATTAAAACCCAATGAACTTAAAAACATGTTCATCGCCATATCAGCCGGCGGCGAGGCGTGCCTTATAAAGTTATCTATACTACCCTCCTCTCCATAATGCGGCACCATAAAGTACGGCAGCAATATAAAGGCCACCCAGAGTGCAGCCTGTAACACCACTAAAAATATTTTCCGCCTTTCAGTAAACACATACCGAAATTACCAATTGCACCGTTTTGCCACCCTAAAATTCGGTTATCCGCCATATTTGGTCGGTTAAACAGCCGATATTGTTCTTAAGGTCTTCCTCCAAATAATCAGAGTCCTGTATATTGCATTTCAAAATCCACATTTATGAGCAGTCTGAACCAGGAAACAGAAAAGCCATCGTTGTTTGCAATACTACTCGGCTGCACGCCAAAGGGCCGAAATATTGAGCAGCACGACGTAATGTTTGGTGTTGCTAAAACCCTGGATGAATTAACCGATACCATGAAAGGATTTTGGCACAAACCACTCACTACCGAGCTTCTTGCCGGCGTAATAAAGCTTTATCCCGATACAGACATTAAGCTACTCGAAAAAGAACTACTTAACCCCCTTTTGCGTCGCGATAAAGTGCATGTTGACGGATGGGTGCAGGTTAGCTATGCCGATGGCTACAGGATAGATATTTTACCTAAACATGCTGCGGGTGGCAATAACGGACTTCGGCTTTACTTTATTAATCTCGGGGGCTACAAAGCCGGGGAGTTTGAAGAATTTCATAAAAAATTCTTCCTGGTAGCGTCAAACATGAACGAGGTTTTGGCCAAAATAAAACAGCATGAATTTATGAAAGAATATTGCGCCGATTTGCCGGGCAATGCCGGTGTTGCCCATTTAGACGACCAACACAAAATGGATTTTGAGGCAGATGATATTATCTGCGTGTCGGATAAACTGGATGATAGTTACGTATTGCAACTTGTGCAGGTAGATGAACACCCCGAAAACGAATTGATTATTGGTTATAAAAAGCTAAACTACGCTGAGTAATGAAAGAACAGGAGGTAGAACACGAAGGCAAGCTTTTTGAAAAAATTCAGTTCCAGGAAAAAACAGTAACCGGTAGAAAGTTTATTGATTGCACCTTCAAAAACTGCCAGCTAAACAGTCTTGGTTTTGTTGATTGCACTTTTATAGATTGCATCTTTGAGAACTGTGATTTATCGCTCCTAAAAGTAAAGGGCAGTTTCTTTAACCGCATCCAAATAACAGGCTGCAAAGCCATTGGCATTCACTGGTTCGATACCGGAAGCCCCTTTGCCATTAACTTTACCGACTCAAATATCAGTTACTCAAGTTTCTTCGCTAAAAATTTAAAAAAGGCTAAGATTAAAAATTGTATGGCTAAAGAAGTTGATTTTTCCGAAGCCAACTTAACCGACGCCGACTTTACCGGTACCGATTTAGAAAACTCCCGCTTTTCAAATTGCGACCTATCTCATGTCAATTTTAAGGAAGCCAGAAATTATAATATCGATCTTCAATACAACAAAGTGCATAAAACAAAATTCAGCATGCCCGAGGCACTCTCATTGCTCAATCCTTTCGATATTATTATTGATTAGTTCTTTAATCCTTCCGTTTCTTCTTATAAATCAAACTATCGGCCGGGTTATTGGCTTTTATAGTTGCCCCAACTCCATCAGCCCAGCTAATAAGCGTTGCACTTTGCTCAGGGCTCAGTTTTGCATAGGTATGAATAAGCGTGTATGATGACAACGGCATTTCACCCTCCTTTACCGTTTTACTTATTCCTTGTACAATATGATACTGGCGATTAACGCGATAAGCCGAAAATTTAGAAAAATTAAGGTGCTCTTTTCCCTCATGAACATGGTTGGCGAGCCATGCTGCAACCGGTTCAATATTTGCATACCATGGGTAAATAGTGTTGTTACTATGGCAATCGTAGCACGAAGCTTTTAAAATAGTTTCTACCGAATCCGGTAGTGCATACTTTTTGCTAATGGCATTTGTATTGTCCCCTGAGTTGTTACGTGCCGGCCTGTAAAACTGTATAAGTGCTAATATTACCAGCAAAGCAATTCCAACCTTCTTTAATATGCTTTTCATTTTTTCCATAGCCATAATTTCCATTTTAATGCGGCTAAAATAACTTATTACTACAAATCAAAAGACGGCTACGTTTGTTACGTTGCGGGGGATGGGGTTGTTTTCTTTAACTTTCCTTTAACCCACCTATAGATATTATTTCGTCCACGCGCGTATAAAAGCCCACATAAAATACCTAACCTCGCACTCACAAATAACAACTTATATGCTCAAAAAAATATGCCTGGCAGCAGCTGCCGCACTTATTTTATCGGCTTGTAACCATCCTCAACCTAAAGCCACAACCGAGGATGTGCTTACTTCCCACTTGGATACCACGGTTCAACCCAACCAGGATTTTTTCCATTTCGCCAACGGCGGTTGGATGAAAAAGAATCCTATCCCCAATGATGAAACCCGCTGGGGCATTGGCTCGCTGGTGCAGGAAGAACTATACAGCCGCTTAAGGCATATCAATGATGAGGCAGTAAAAAAAGCTGCCAAAACCGGTGTCGACCAACAAATAGGCGACTTCTGGTTTAGCGGCATGGATACTACATCTATTCAGCAAAAAGGAATTGAACCTTTGCGCGATGAACTAAGTGCAATTAACGCGTTAAAAACCTCAAAGGACGTAATGAACGAGGCTGCTAAAATGCATGCGTACGGCGCTAACGTATTTTTTGGAGAAGGTGTACAGCAAGATGCCAAAAACAGTGATGTAATGGCTTATGGTTTGGGCCAGGGTGGTATCGGCCTGCCTGAGCGAGATTATTATTTCAATACCGACCCGAGAACTACCGCTATCAGAAATGCTTATCCTAAATACATAGCTACTATACTTACCTTGACCGGTATTGATAGTAACGAAGCTGCCAAAAAAGCAAAGGATATTGTTGCCCTTGAAACCCGTTTGGCAAAAGCGTCACGCAAGCTGGAAGACCTTCGCGACCCTTATGCCAACTACAACAAAATGGCAATAAGCGATTTGAAAAAATTATCGCCGGGCATTGATTGGCCAGCAACTTTGAAACAGATTGGGGTAACACAAGTTGACAGCGTCATTGTTGGCCAACCGGAATTTTTAAAAGGCTTAGACCAGGTATTAGCCACAGAAAAAATACAGACGATAAAAGATTATCTGACTTTGAACTTAGTAAGAACCTTTGCCAGCGATTTGAGCAAGTCTTTCGAGCAGGCAAATTTTGATTTTTATGGCAAAATTTTACGCGGGGCCAAAGAGGAGCGTCCGCGTTGGAAAAGAGTTTTGGATGCTGAAGAAGGAACCATGGGTGAAGCCCTGGGCCAGTTATTTGTGCGCGAGTATTTTAACGAAACCGCCAAAAAGCGCTACACCACTATGGTTGAGGGCATACGTACTGCTTTTAAAGCGCGTATTACCAAGCTTGATTGGATGAGCGACAGCACTAAACAAAAAGCGTTACACAAACTAAGCACCGTGCGCCCAAAAGTTGGTTATCCTGATAAATGGAAAGATTTCTCAGCACTTAAAATTGACCGCGGCCCTTTTGTTTTGAATGTTATGCGCGGTAATGTATGGTGGAACCAGTACTACTTAAACAAACTTGGCAAACCGGTTGATAGAGATGAATGGGATATGACCCCACAAACCTATAATGCATATTACAATCCTTCTAACAACGAGATTGTTTTACCCGCAGGCCAGTTTACGGTACCGGGTAAACGCGATGAGGAATTGGATGACGCGCTGGTATACGGATATACAGCAGCTTCAACTATTGGCCATGAAATTACCCACGGCTTTGATGATGAAGGACGCCAGTTTGATGAAAAAGGAAATTTGAAAAACTGGTGGAGTAAGGATGATGCAACGCAATTTAACAAGCGCGCCCAGTTATTGATTAACCAGTTCAACAGCATGGTGGTGGTAGATACGCTGCATATTAACGGCAAAGCAAGCCTTGGCGAAAACCTTGCCGATTTAGGTGGAATATTAATAGGCCTTGATGCCTTTAAGCAAACCGAAACCTACAAGAAGGGAGAGAAGATAAACGGTTATACCCCTCTGCAGCGTTTCTTTCAAGGCTACGCGTTAGGTTGGATGTTAGAGATACGCCAGGAACAATTAGCAGCACAATTAATGAGCGACGTGCATGCTCCTGCGCAATATCGCGTAAACGGCCCTTTCCCTAACGTGCCCGAATTTTACGAAGCCTATAATGTTAAGCCCGGCGATAAAATGTATTTAGCAGATAGCTTAAGAGTGCATTTGTGGTAGATATCTTTTCAGTCAAATAAGCAAAGAGGGCAAAGAATAAATTCTTTGCCCTCTTTGTTTTAACAGCCCCTGAAAAATGAAATCATTTTACCGATAATTATTTAATGCTATTTTGGCAATGAAATTAATACGCATTATGAGCAGAGGCACTTTATTTAAAGTATTATTTGCATCGCTTGCATTTGTTATTCCCTTTGGCATGTTTTGGTATACCCATTCCGACTCATTAGGCTTTGCCGATGCGGGTGAATTTGCTCTTGTAACCAAACTGGCTTCGGTAGCGCACGGTCCCGGCACGCCATCATACGTATACCTGGGCTGGTTGTGGTCAACTATACTTTCTTTGTTCTCGCATTCTCATTTCACCAATATCATGCTTTTTTCCATCGTCTCGGTGGCAGCGGCGTGCAGCTTACTTTACCTCACTGCTTTTAATTTCTTAAAGCGCACCTATCCCAATTACGACGACGTATACCTGCATCTTGTCGCACTGTTCACTCCACTTGCTTTTGCATCCGGCTTTACAGCCTGGTATTGGGCTAATAATGTTGAAGTTTACCCTTTTCATGTATTCACTTTTGCCCTTATGGTTTATGGGGCCATTCAATTCAATGGTAGCCGTAAAACCAGCGATTTGGTTATTGGTGCAATAGGCCTGGCCCTTGGTTTGGCTAATCACCACCTTACTACAATTTTGTTCATTCCTTTTCTTTTTCTTTTCGCTGGCCGCGATGTTTTTACAGCACCGGTAGTGGCCAAAGCAACACCTGCTAAAAAGAAAAAGGCTGATAAGAAGTCTTCCGAAATAACTATTCTTTCCTTTATCCGCTCCCGCCAGTTTGTGATTTTTGCAGCTACTACATTTGTAGTTACTACCTTTTTTTACGGGGTAATGATGATACGCGCCTCGGTTGATTTGCCATTTAAATTTGGCCAACCCGACAACTTCGACCGGTTCCTTTTCCACGTAAGCGGGGGTGCCTGGGCCGATAAAATGGCGGCACAAACCGAAGGTATTATAGGCATGCGTTTTCCTTATTTCAGCTGGTTGCTAATGCATCAATACGGACTATTCCTGTTGCTAATTGTTGCCGGTGTAGTCGAGCTTTTCAGAAAAGGATGGAGCCGTATGGCATATGCAATTGTAGGGTATTTTCTCGTCCTTCAGTTTTACCAGATACGCCTTGACCAAACGGGCGATAGTGATGCCTATATGCTGTTGCCCTATTTCGCATTGGCTTTGGCAATTCCTTTTGGCGCAGCATGGTTAATGCAACGTAGCAAACAGGCCGTAATAATATTGCCGTTGTTTGTAATTGCACAAATGCTATGGAATTTTCCACTGGCTGATAAGCGCGACCTTAACCTCAGCAAAAGCCTCATGAAATCTTTTGATGAGTCGGCTCCTAAAAACAGCGTGATACTCATATCCGATTGGACGCTTGTTTCGCAATATTATTACTATCGCATTGCCGAAAATTTCAGGCCCGATCTTGTAGTTATCAATTACGATTTTAAGTTTACCAATTACAAAATAATGCCCATTATGTACCCGGCATTTTATAAACTGATACAACCCGAGTACGATAACTTTATTAAGGAATTAGGTGCGGTTCATCCCGAACAGATTTATAACACCGGCTGCGATTTAAGCACTCCGGCTTTAAGTAAAGCTTATACCGATTTGCTGCATAAAACCATTGCAGTGTGTAACGAAAAGCAATACCCAATGCTGTACGACCCGCATGCTTTTGTTTACATGATGCAGAACAAATTGGTTTCGCCAAACATATTCGTGTCCGGCTGTTTTGTTTCGCAAAATAAAACACCGGTGGTTAATTCGTTTGCCAAACTGCCGTTTAAGTGGTTAGACCAACCGGTAATACCTCATGAACCCGGTGCAGCGGATAAAATTGTAGATATACAGGCCATGCTCGATTTTAATCATCGGTACTTCGATGTGCTTGGTGATACTGCTGATAGCAGAATAACCCAGCAGTCGTACGAAAAAATCATCAACCTTCAAAAAGAGATGAAGGAAAATATACCATACTTATACAGGCAGAAGGGTATTTAAATCACATTTTAAACTCAGTAAGTACCCAGTTGCGATTAAAGTCTATTACCGCAGTTTGGCAATAAGGGCAAACATCGTTGGTGGTATCGTCAAACGGCGCACCGCAATTAGCACACTCGTAGCTATATACCGTTTCCTTAGCTGCGGTTTGCAAACCCTTCAGGTTTTTCGAAAGCACCATCGAGAAATTCTCACTCACCATTTCAGGGTCAATTAAAGTAAGCGTTTGGCCGGCTCTAACCCGTTGGTAAGTGGCCGTTAAACTGAATACCAGGTTCAATCTTTCAGGGGTAGTATTAAAACTACCAAGCGTAACATCATTCAAATAAAGGCGGTCAAAAACAATGCTGCCAATCGCTGCCTTTTGTTTCAGTATAGAAGCCACCGTAGCGGGCTCGGCAAAGCGCGCAAGCTTTTTGTCGCTCTCTCCGGTCATCACTTCCATAATCTGCATAAACACGTTCGAAGCAATATCTTCTACTCTCTGCACAGAGAAAAGGCTATCATTTTTGGTCATCTCATGCAATTCAACATTCTCTTCCATGCCACTTCCTCCATTATAATCATCGGCCTGGGTAATTTCACTTAGCACCCAATCGTAAGTGGCATTATTGGTCAGGGTGCCACACTGGCCGCAGCGGCTTATTTCTCCCATTTTTATTTCAAGTGGCGCACCACAATTAGGACAGTTATTATTATCGTAAAGGTTTTTATTTCCGGTGGCATCCTGGCGTTTAATGAATGTCCAAAATTCGGTGTCACTATCGCCAATAAAGCGCTCATTAAATGATGGGTACTTTTCACTCAAAAATTCATCGTCCATGGTAAAGCTAACAGCCACGTCTGCCGTTTGGTATTTGCCATCCACACCCGTTTTTGCCAGTTTAATGCCGTTAATCTGGATGTTGCTTAACTTATTTACCTGCGACAGTTTGTTCATCATCTGAAACTGTGCCGTATAGCGCTGGTATACTCCGTCCGAAATCCATTTTCTTACCACCGTCAAATCCTTCTTCTGCCATGCGTTTTGTATTTCGATAAATGAAGTTTGAACTTTCAATTTATCAAGCCCCTCAGGAAAAGGTTGATTCGGCATATCGGCAGTTACATCTCCACCACCACTTTGCTCACCACCGCCCGTCCGGCCTTTCACAATAATATAAATCACTACTATAATAATTATCAAAACCACAATGCCGGGGCTCATTCCGCCACCACCGCCGCCACCACCGTAGTAGTGATAACTGCCGCCGCTGCTATGCCCGCCGCTACTGTGGCCACCGCCGCCGCCATGTCCACCACCACCACCGGCGCGAGCCACCACTTCATTACAAAGTGCAAAGCAACAAGCCACGGTCGAAAAAAAATATCTAAAGGCCAAATGCCCTGTTATTTCTTTAATGCGGTTAAAGGTTTTCATCCAATTATGTTTTTGTGCTATGATTAGGAATATAAGTCAGTAGTGAAAATAGCTTTTTGCAAATAATATCACACATGCCCTCAAACAGATTAAATTTAAACACAAAGGCACCAAAGCGCAAAGTTATCTTGGCGGCCCGGTGCCTTTATCGTCAACAACACAAATTCTTATTCCTTAATAATTTTGGTGTTGTACACCTTGTTATTGCCTTGAACAATATTTAACAGGTAAACGCCTGATGGCAACTCGTGTAAACTAAGGATAGTTTTACCCATTGCAGTTTTAACGCCAAAAGGCTGGCTAAGCAATAACCTTCCTAACATATCATACAGGTTAACCATGCAGTTTTCATTGGTGGTTGTGCCTTCTATCGTTAAATAATCATGCGTTGGGTTCGGCATTACGCTGAACATTGAGGCAGAAGATTCTTCAATGCCAAGTGTACTATCGCATTCCAAAGTGTGGGCATATTCATACCTCGCCTTGAAGCATCCGTTCGAATCAACAAAGTTGTAATAAATGGTATCCTTGCCAATAGGCGCCACGGATGGAACAAATAACGAATCATCAACAATCCCTTGCCCGGTATAATAACCACCAGCAGGTGAGCCACCGCTCATAACAATAGTAGCGGCATTATTGCAAACAGTATCAAAGGTAAGATACAGTGTAGTGTGCGGTAACGGGTTAACAGTAAGTTGTAAATAGATAATGCTATCGCACCCGTTTGATGCTATAACAGTATCGGCATAATTGCCGCTGGTTGTATGGCCCATGAAGGTATCTCGCTGGCAAATAGACCTGGTAATAGCTATGCTGGGTTGAGGAAGAACTATCAGCGTAAGGTTCACTATACTATCGCAACCATTACCATTGCTAAGCGTATCGCTAAAGTTACCTGCCACCGTGTGACCATTATAGCTGGCGCCATTACAAATAGTTTGTGTGCTGCTGGCGCCGGTTATAGCCGGCAAAACCGTAAGGGTAAGCGTTACAATGCTATCGCAGCCACCTACTGCTGAAAGCGTATCACTATAAGTACCGCCTGTGTTATGCCCCGCAAAAGATTGCCCAGAACAAATCGTTTGGCTGGCATTTGTAACTGTTGCAGGAAGCACTGTAAGTGTAAGTGTTCTGATACTATCACAACTTCCTACCGATGGAATCGTGTCGATATAAGTTCCGGCAGTAGTATGCCCATAATACGAAAGCCCCTGGCATATTTGGGCTGTAATCGAACTCGTTACAGCTGCTGATACATTTACCGACGAAGCTCCCGTTGCCGAACAGTTGTTAGCATCAGTTCCTGTAACCAGGTAAGTTGCATTTGATACCGGTTGAACGGTGATTGTAGTGGTTGTCTCGTTATCGCTCCATACATAATTTAATGCCCCGTTTGCAGTTATGGTAGTTTGCATACCCGCGCAAATGTTAGCATTGGTTATATTGAAAAAGATAGACGGTGCAGTGTTGATGATAACTGATACAGATGCCGAAGCCGAACATGTATTTGAATTTGTAACCGTAACGGTTACTGTACTAGTACTACCAACAGCATTAGTTTGCGCCGTGCTGTTATCGCTCCATAAATAGGTGCTTCCCGCATTTCCGGCATCAAGCGTAACAAATCCTCCGCACTGCGCAGGCGGCGTGGCAATATTAATGGTAGGAACGGCATTGATAACCACGGTAGCACTGCCTGTCATGATAGCCGTATCCAAATTACTGTTCTTGGTACCTACAACGGTATATGTACCGGCAGCGGTTTGCAACCCAAAGGTTATGGCCGAACCCGTACCGGCAACCGCATTTCCCATATTTGAATAACTGCTGTTTTTAAGCTGATAGGTAACTCCGGTATCTGAACTTGCCAGTCCAATAGCGACACCATTGCTTCCCGGGCAATATCCTCCACCACCCGTTACACCATATAGGTTTAACCCGCTGGTACTGATAACAGTTCCGTCAACCACAAAATCATCAAGCCTGAAGGTACCAGCCGTACTTGTGGCACCCGTTAAAGTCATTACCAAAGTAAAAGTGCCGGTAAGGTTGGTAAAGCTGTTAACCGGCGTTAGTGCCCCGGTATTGCCCCCTGTAGTTCCGGCAAGTGTAAGATTGTTTACAGCCGCAGTTCCGTTAATAGTAATATTGGCTGTAGTAGGGCCAGTGCCACTTTCCTTATCCCAAAAAGAAAGGTCAGTAACACTCAACGAATAACCGGAATTAACAGTAAAGGTCAATGTATAGGTGGTAGACGCCGGGTAATCATTATGGCTTATAGATAAAGCCTGGCAAGCGGTAGTGCCGCATGAACCTGAGTAACTGATAAAACCGCCGCTATAATTGGTTGCCCATGATGAAGCACTCAATCCCGCCGCTAAAACATCCGGGGTTCCTGTCCAGGGGCTGGCAGTTGTAGTATTGTTACCGGGAAGATTCTCAAAGCCGTATTGGTAAACCACAGCCGCGTGGGCTGTAATGGCAATGATTAATAAAACGGCAAAAGCCAAAATGGTTTTAAAGTGAAGTTTCATGTGTCGTAAAATTTAACTATTAAGTGTGTCAAAAATGGACTGCGAAATTAGTTTTTGTCCCTTTCCGCGCAATAGCCCCGGGTTATCATTGCGTTAAATCAACATTTTAGGGATATAAGGGGCTTAAAATGATGTCTTTCTGAGCAAATACTAATTACCAACACAGCCTTGCGAAGTCTCTTTTGTTATTTTCGCATCGCTCAAAACACAACTTCGGCGTGATAAGAAATGTGCTCCTCTTTCATATTATTTTGACTCTAATTGCTTGTAGCGCTGGTTGTAAATCAGTGTACATTGGCAAAGGACAAACCACAGCATTAAGTTATCACAGCAATTATGACGACACCACCGTTATGACCATTGCCGGGCCTATTTTACTGCCATACAACCGCTTTATCGACCCGGCGGGTAGCGTGGTTCACTTCGGCGACCCTGACCGGGAAAATCATAGCCTCGACTGCATTATTCTGCCCGATGGAAAAACCCTGGCGGTTGAAGACCGTTATGGTATAACCATTATTAGTATCACAACTAAGCAGGTGCTTTACGAGTTTCAATATAAAAATGATAAAAGCACTAAGGGATTGATGAGCACTTATTCAGGCATCAAGACTTTGGAATTAAACGGGAAGGTTCATATTTTTTGGAGCGCGGCTAATAACAACAAAGCCACCTCAGTTGTTTTAGACGGAACCTGGGATGGAAAAACAATAAAGATTGAAGGCACCTTCGATTTTGCACCTATAGCGCCTTCGCCGTTAGCACTACCAAATGATATAGCCATTAATAAAGAAGAGGGCGATTACTACATGTATGTAGCGCTAAACGGGAACAGCACTTTAGACAAAATACGGTTAAGCGATAAAAAAACTATTTGGTCGCACACCACAGGTATGGCCCCATTTGGCATTGCTCTGTCAAATAATAGAGCTTATGTAACCAATTGGGCTGGCCCACAAACCACTGATTCTTCACTCGAAACCGCAGGCGTGCCTTATGGCAGTGTTTATATCAATCACCGCACCGGTGGCACTTTGCGCGGTACAGTTTCTGTATTCGATTTGAAAACCGGTAACGTAACCAATGAGATAAATGTGGGACTTCACCCCAATGCCATTATCACCAGCCCCGACCAAAAATTTGTTTATGTATCAAACGGTAATAGCGATAATGTTTATGTAATTAACACAATTACAAACCTGGTAACTGATTCAATACCCGTGCGAATAAGTTTAAAGGATAATCCCTTTATTGGTAGTTCGCCCAACGCATTGGCCATTAACCGTACCGGCACCAGGCTTTATGTAGCCAACGGCATGGACAATGCTTTAGCTGTAATTGAATTGGGCTCAAAATCTTCAATCAACAAAGGCAACGACAAGTTACTGGGATATATTCCTACCGAAGCATATCCTGCAGGTATTGCATTGGATGATAGCAGTCTTTATGTCTGCAATCTTGAGGGCGAAGGCTCGCGCATACCTGGCCCAAAGGGATACACGGCGCACCATGAACAGGCAACGGTTTCCATTATCCCCATTCCGGGCGGTAAAGAATTTCCGGCATTAACGCAAAGGGTTGAAAATGCCAATTTGTTATTCCGCACAAAGCTTTCGCAATTACTGCCGCGTAAAAATGTTGCCGCTAAACCGTTGCCCGAAAGAATAGGCGAGCCATCACTCATTAAGCATGTGGTTTACATCATAAAAGAGAATAGAACGTACGACCAGGTGTTAGGCGATATAAAAGCCGGCGATGGCCAAAGTTCTCTTTGCATTTTTGGCGATAGTGTTACACCCAATCAACATGAGCTGGCCAACAATTTTATGTTGCTGGATAACTACTATGCCTCAGGGAAATCATCTGCCGAAGGGCATCAGTGGACGGATGCCGCTATGACCAGCGATTACGTTGAGAAAAATGTGCGCGCCTGGTTCAGAAGCTACCCGCACGTACAAAACGATGCGCTGGTTTATAATAAAGAGGGCTTTATATGGAACAACGCACTCGACCACGGCAAAAGTGTTCGCATTTTCGGCGAGGCCTGCGACCCTGAGTGGGACCGGTCGTTAAAATGGAAAGACATTTACAGCTTGTACAAACAGGGCAAGCATATTGATTTTAAGAATAATACTACCATCTCGCGTGTAAGGCCCATTCTCGATACCACCTGCCCCTGCGCCGATACGCACGATTTTATGGATGTAATGCGCGCCGATGCCTTTATTGGCTACATGAAACTAGCCGAACAAAAGGACAGCGATACATGGCCGCAACTAATGATTGTTTCATTATCGGACGACCACACTGCAGGAACCCGTCCCGGCATCCCAACCCCACGCGCTATGGTGGCAGATAACGATTTGGCCGTAGGTAAAATTGTTGACGCCATTTCGCACAGTAAATATTGGCAAAACACCGCCATTTTTATTACTGAAGATGATTCGCAGGATGGATGGGATCATGTATCGGCTTATCGTACTACCGGTTTTGTTGTCAGTCCTTATTCCGGACTGCGAAAAACGGTGCACACCAATTACAACCAAACCTGCATGGTACGTACTATTGAACAAATTTTAGGGCTGCCGCCTATGAATGTAATTGATGCAACCGCATTACCTATGTTCGATTGTTTCAGTGCCGCATTAGATACTACTAATACAAAATATAGGCTTCGCAACAACATTATTCCTTTAGATGAAATGAATAAGGATGAATCGTACTTACGTGGTAAGGAATTGAATTACGCAATCCTATCATCAGGACATCAATATGACAAAGTAGATGGAGGCGATGATAATTTACTTAACCATATTCTTTGGTTTTCAGCAAAAGGAAATAAACCATATCCAAGTGCAAAAACTTTGAAGAAGAAAGATAAAGATGATGATGGTGATTGAAATGATTATGCTTACCGATAAACAAAACCAGTTTTGATAAATTTTATTCTGATAGGATTTTGCATCGCAGTTGGCTTTTTATTAAAGGCTTTTAAGCTGGTACCCGACAATGCACATAAAGGAATCAACACCTGGATTATCTATATGGCCATACCGGCTGTGGCCTTAAAATATATACCTGCAATTACATGGAGTAACGATTTGTTGCTACCTGCTTATATGCCGGTAATTGTTTGGAGTGGTAGTTGGCTGCTTTTTAAAGTGTATTCACTTAGGTTCAACATCTCTCCTACTACACGCGCGGCACTAACCCTTACCTGTGGCTTGGGTAATACTTCATTTGTAGGATTTCCGCTTGTACAGGCTTACTATGGCGAACATGCTATAAGCATAGCTGTAATCAGCGACCAAGTAACGTTTGTGCTTATGGCAACCGTAGGCGCCATGATGGCCATGAATGCATCCAACCATAAAGGCCTCGATTTAAAAACCGTTCCCTTAAAATTGATTCAATTTCCACCTTTCGTAGCTTCCATACTGGCATTAATTCTTCCGCGCTTTGTTGACCTAACACCTCTTAACCCCATCTTCGATAAAATAGCCGTTACCCTGGTTCCGTTAGCGCTATTTACGGTTGGCTTGCAACTAAACTTTACGGGTTGGCAAAGCGAAATAAAATTGCTCACCATCGGCCTTAGCTACAAACTTATTTTAGCACCGGTAATGATTATTGGCGTAGCACTTATTTTGCATTTAAAAGGGATAGTTCCGCAAATTGCAGTTTTTGAAGCAGCGGTGGCACCCATGATAACGGCTGCGGTACTGGCAGACCAATACAACCTCAATTCTAAACTTGCCAACCTGATGGTGGGCACCGGCATTTTGCTTTCGTTAATTACCACCGGCGTGTGGTATATAGTTTTGCAGCATTTAGCCGCGCCGGGCAGCTAATTTCCTTCCGTATTTTATAAACGAATAATCGTACGGATTAAAATCATCGGCCTTAAAATCAGCTTCGTTTATTACACTCCAAATATCAGTGTCAATTTCCGGAAAAAATGCATCACCAATAAATTTGGCATGCACCAGCGTGATGTAAAGGTTATCGGCCCGCTCAATGGCCTGTTTAAATATTTCGGCGCCGCCTAATACAAAAACCTCATGCTCTCCGCGTAATTTCTCAATGGCCTGTTGAAGGCTTATAGCGGTAACGTCACCTCCGGCAACTTTATAATCGTGTTGCCTGGTTATAACCACATTCCCCGCATCCGAACAAAGCTTATCTGCCGCCTCGTACGATTTACGGCCCATAATAAATTTCTTCCCCTTGGTAATTTTTTTGAAGTTCTGGAGGTCGGCCGGTAAATGCCAGGGCAAACGGTTTTGCACCCCTATAACCCTGTTTTCGCTTATGGCCGCAATAAGTGATACAATCATGAATAAGTTTTTGAAGTTAAACTACTATAACACATCAAAACTCCCAGCCAATCAACCCGTTTACCTCCGCAACCGATAAGGGTATTACTTCCTGCAAACCGGTTGGCGCATATTTCTCTTTCAGATAGGCCAGCGCAGGCAAAATCCACTCTTTGCTTTCATCATTCAGCGCATCAATCAACAACGAAATCTGGTATAATGAAGTTAGTTTTTCAAAAAACAATTTTGCCGATGATTCCATTTCATCCTGCGGCATCGCTTTTAATTTTTCAGAAAACAAAACAAGACTTGCTAATTCAGCTTGCATAAAACCGCCATAAGCGGCATTGCTTTTTGCAACCAGGGTTATTTCATCGCACATTACCTCAAATCCTTTCGATTTCACCATGGCCCTTAGCATATCCAAAATAATAACATTACCCGAGCCTTCCCAAATTGGCAGTACCATCACATCGCGCATCACTTTAGGCATAACGCCATCCTCAATGTAACCCAGCCCACCCATCAACTCCATGCTTTCGCGGGTAATATAAACACCCATCTCTGCCGACCATTTTTTTGTCATGGGGTTAACCAGCCTGAAAAGTTGCGCTTCTTTCTCATGGCCTGCATCGGCAAGATCCAGCAATTCAATCGCCTTCCATACCATGTAAAAGTTAGCAACGTTCAAGGCTCCCAACTCAGTAAGTTTCGTGCGTATCAAAGCATGCTCCAATACAATTTTTCCGAAAGACTTCCGGTGCGATAAAAACTGGTATGCTTCAATTAAAGCGCGCCTTGAAGCTGAAAGCGCCGCCACCGAATTATACAACCTTGATAGGCTTATCATCTCTACCATCACCTTAAAGCCTTCAAATTCGTTTCCTACCAAAGTGCCCTGCGTATCGGTTAACATACATTCCGCACTTGCCATACTACGCACACCCAGTTTGTCTTTCAAACGAATTACATCCATCATGTTTTTCTCACCTGTAGGCAAATTCTTTTCAATTAAAAAGATGGAAAGGCCGCGTGTTCCTTTTATTCCTTCGTCGGTTCTTGCCAATGCAAAAATTAATTCAGCGTTAGCATTACTGCAAAACCATTTCTCGCCATTTAGCAGGTAGGTTTTGTTTTCTTTATGTGTAGCGGTGGTAATATTTGCTCCTACATCCGAGCCACCGGTTTTCTCAGTCAAAAACATGGCACCGGTGTATAAATCCTCCGCCTTATCGGTATAAATATGCGGCATCAATCGGGCCTTATCTTCATCATCGCAAAACAAATCAATCAGCCGGGCAACTCCGTCAGTCATACAAAGGGGGCAATACTGGCCGCTTTCGCTCATAGCGTATAAATAGCCCGAGGCAAAACCCAGTCGTTGCTTTTCGTTGGTAAATTTTTTATTCAGCGAAGGTTCCCACTTAACCCTGAACATTTCTGACTTAACTGCTACTTTCATCAACTCCCAATATGAGGGGTGGAAACGTATATCATTCAAAGTTTGTCCCAAAAAATTTCGTTTAACCAATTCCGGCCCGTGCTTATCGGCTTGTAGCGATAGGTCATTCATCGGCCCGGCAGCCTGTGCGCCGGTCCATTGCAGCTTGTCCTGCATATATGCAAAACCACCAGGCGATACTGCACGCTTTAAATGGTTCCTGAAAATTTTATCGCTTTGGTAAAAATTTTTGCTGGCGTGAAAGTTTTCGTCCAGCACCCGGTTTTTTTCCTGGGGATAACGTGAGGTTGCGGTAATGGTATCCATAAATCTATTGGTCTTTATATAGTGAAGATAGTGGGAATTTTGAGGGTTTGATACGCCGGAATGATTATCTTAACATGAAATTTATCATTGGGTAAATGCAGAATACTATAGAAGAGATTGAGCAAGAATTTTGGGGAGCCCCTCTTAAGGATGCATCGTATTTAATCACCACTTGCCATAACCTCAGGAGAAAAAATATTGATGCGTTTACTATAGAGGATTTCCGAATACTTATTGGGCAAAATATTGGCCTAGAAATATTAATATCCAAGGCCATTCAAATCCTTAATAAGGATATTTTGGCCGAGGGTGATTTTTACGAAGGCGACCTGCTTAAAAGCGTTTTGACTAGCCGGAAAGATTTTTGGAAAGTCCATCCTGACTTGAAAAATGAAATGACCAGAATTTATGAGGAAAATATCGGGAGCCTGGACGAGCTCGACACGACGGATCAGGTAAGAGAAGGTATAAAAGAAGCTTACGAGGAATTTAAAAAAGAAATTACCTAATTCATCTCCATATTATCAATCAATCTCACCCCTCCAATTTTTACCGCAGCTAAGGCAATCAGCTTTTCGGTTTTGCGTTTTGGCACTTCAAGCGTTTTGGCATTTCTTATTTCAAAATATTCGGGTTCAATACCCGGCAAGCCCTTTAATCGAGTAAATGCTTTTTCCTGAATAGCTCCTAATTCGGCCTTTGGGTTACGTAATTGTGTTTTGGCGCTTTTAAGCGTTTTCGAAATTTCAACCGCCAGTTTTAAAGAGGCTGCATCTAACCGTGTGTTTCTTGAGCTCATAGCCAGGCCGCTTTTTTCTCTAACCGTGGGAACCATGGCCAACCTGGTTTTAATTTTCATCTTTTTAAGGAGCTGCCCTACAATAAGCTGTTGTTGGTAGTCCTTTTGGCCCATAAAAAGGGTATCTGGCTTCACTATCTTAAGCAGCCTTTCCACCACCTGGGCCATTCCGTTAAAATGCCCGGGCCTGAATGCGCCCTCCAAAATAGTGGCAATAAAGCCAAAATTGAGGGGTTTTTTGTGTTCCAAGCCGTTTGGATAGATCTCTTTAACACTTGGCAGAAATAGCACATCGCAACCCGCCTGACTTAACATTTTGATATCATTGTCTATAGTAACGGGGTAATTATCGAAATCGTTTTTGTCGTTAAACTGGGTAGGATTTACAAAAATACTGCAAACGGTTAATTTACAGCGCTTTACAGATTCGCTAATAAGGGTTATATGTCCCTTATGCAGGGCGCCCATAGTAGGCACAAAGCCCACCTTTAAGCCCTGTTTTTTGGCTGTTTTTATATGATTTTCAAGGTCTTTTATTTGTTTCAAAATCAGCATAAATACGATGGCTTAACAGTTTAGAACATCAAAACTTTGTGATTATTCGAAAATTTGTTATTATCTTTGCAGTCCAATTCGAACGATTCCTTTCACTCACTTACTCAAACCAAACAATAATATGGAAAAAAAGAGAATTCTTATCGTGACTCAGGAAATGGACCCTTATTTAGCCCTTACCGAAGCCTCGAAAATAGCGAATGAACTTCCGAAGTATATGCAGGATAATGGAATGGAGATTAGGGTTTTAATGCCGAAGTTTGGAACAATAAATGAAAGAAGACACAGATTGCACGAAGTAGTACGCCTCTCAGGTATCAATGTAATTATAAACGACGAAGATTATCCATTAGTAATAAAAGTAGCCTCTTTACCAGGCGCCCGCCTGCAGGTTTACTTCCTCGATAATGAAGACTTTTTCAAAAGAAAACTGGTATTCCACGACGAAAACAACAAGTTTTTTGAAGATAACTCAGACAGAATGATTTTCTTCTGCAAAGGAGCTTTGGAAACCGTTCGTAAATTCGGCTGGGCACCAGATATCATCCATTGCTTTGGCTGGATGACCAGTTTAATACCAATGTATCTTAAAACTACTTATAAAGACGATCCTATTTTCACCAATACCAAGGTTGTTTATTCAGTTTTCAAAAACGAGTTTAACGATAAGTTAAAGAACGACTTTACTACCAAATTGGCTATTAGCGAAGATATTTCGAAGAAACACCTTGAATACTTCAAGGCCGGCGATAATACCAGCTTGCTAATTGGCGGTTCGGAATTTGCCGATGGCCTGGTTGTGGGTGAGGCTTTGGACGAAAAGGTTTCGAGCTTTGTTAAAAAAGCAAAAGGTAAGCAAGTGTTGAAAATGGCTAGCAGCGAGGCAAACCCTTTAACCCTGTTAAACGAGTTCTACCAAAATATTCTTGCCAACTAAGCGTTTCTTGCTTTATTTGCGCAAAAATAACACCGCACCTTATCTTGAAAAATAAACTCATCTATTATATAGCACCGGCAATATTATGTTGCTGGTGTTTCTTTTCTATACAAAGCTGTAAGGATCCCATCATTCAGTCTAAAAACCTGTTGACCAAAAGCGATACCCTTAACTTAAAGAAAGATACACTGGGCATTACCATAACCACAGTTGCCCAAACACTGCAAAACTCAACCGGCATTATTGATGGTATGCTGGGTAGTATGAGCGACCGTAACTTTGGTATTACCTACGGCAGTTTTTATGCGCAATGTGCGTTGCTGGTAGCGTCGCCTTCGTTTGGCGCCAACCCTATTGTTGACTCAATTGTTTTGAGCCTTGCGTTTGACTTGCCTTATGGCCCTTGCACTAAACCAGTAAACATTTCGGTGTACGAATTGAACCAGGATATGTTGGCTACCAGTACTTATTATACCAGTTCATCTTTCCAGGTTAAAACACCACCCATAGGTTATTTGCGAAACTATATTCCCAATTTGGCCGATAGCACTTATGTTTATGCCGAAGGCGGATATGAAGCACCGCAGCTACGAATAAACCTTACCAAAGCATTTGGCTATAAACTTTTAAATGCTGACTCCACCATTCTTTCAAACGATTCAGCTTTTCTAAGTTATTTTAAGGGTATTTATGTTACTACCAGTGGCCCGGTGGGCAATGGTATGATGTTGTGTAACCTCTCGTCATCCCTTTCAAAAATCACAGTTTTCTACCGTACTTCCGATAGCGGCGACTCCATTGAAAACCCTTTCAATTTTCCCATTGCCGGCATTACGGTTAACCATTTTGATAATAGCTACAACGGCACACCGGTTAACAGCGCTTTGCAAAACCCCAATACCAATAACCAAAAGGTATTTTTACAAGGTGGTTGCGGAACAGAAGCCAAAATTCTTATCAACCTCGATAGCCTACCCAAAAACATAGGCATCAACAAGGCGGAACTAATTCTCGCCGAATCACAACCCGATTCTCAATACACAGTACCGATTTCGTTAAGCTTGTTACGCATTGATGATGCAGGGATAGGCCAAAATGTGGATGATGTTTCATCAAGCAATTTCGGTGGCTATTTGCAGGCCGATACAGTTGGTGGGGTGGTGGTTAACCGCTATCATTTTAATATAAGCCTGTATATGCAAAAGCTTGTGCAGGGTATTTACAATAATAAAGGCTTATATTTGGCTATACCAAGTCCTAACTCCACCCCGGCCAGGGTTGTATTAGCTAATCCTCCCGTTGCTAATAAAACTTACCGTACCTATTTGACAGTAACCTACACCAAATTATAATATTATGTGTGGAATAGTAGCTTACATAGGCCATAGAGAGGCTTACCCCATTTTAATTAAAGGTTTAAAGCGATTAGAATACCGCGGCTACGATAGCGCCGGTGTTGCCTTATTGCATGGCGACCTGAATATTTACAAATGCAAAGGCAAAGTTGCCGACCTTGAAAATGCCGCCAAAGGCAAAGATACGGTTGGCCAGCTAGGCATGGGCCACACACGTTGGGCCACGCACGGCGAACCGAATGATATAAACTCTCATCCGCATTTATCCGAGTCGGGCGATATTGCGATTATACATAATGGCATTATTGAAAACTATGCAACGCTTAAAGAGGAGCTTACCAAACGGGGTCACCATTTTGTAAGCGATACTGACACTGAAATACTGGTCCACCTGATTGAGGACATCAAACAAAACACGCATGTTGAACTGGACGAAGCAGTGCGTTTGGCTTTACATGAAGTGATTGGCGCTTACGCCATAGTTATTATTTCGAAAAACGACCCTACCAAATTAATTGGTGCGCGCAAAGGCTCACCGCTTGTAGTTGGTATTGGCGATGGCGAATTTTTTATGGCTAGTGATGCCACGCCTATTATTGAGTATACCCGTAACGTTACTTATTTAAAGGACGGCGAAATTGCCTCAATAAAAGATGGTAAACTAAGTATAAAGACTACCGAAAACGTAGAGCAGATACCCTACATACAAACCCTGGAAATGAATCTTGAGGCAATTGAAAAAGGTGGTTACACCCACTTTATGCTGAAAGAAATTCATGAACAACCGCGCTCTATTTACGATTCATTGCGTGGCAGGTTTGATCCTGTTACTGGCATGTTTGCCATGCGTAGCTTAAAAGAGTATGAGGGAAAAATAAAGAACCTTAAACGCATTATCATCATCGGTTGTGGCACTTCATGGCACGCTGGTTTAGTAGGCGAATATTTATTTGAAGATATTGCCCGCATACCGGTTGAAGTTGAATATGCTTCCGAATTCCGTTATCGTAACCCGGTATTGGGGCCCGATGATTTGGTGATTGCAGTTTCACAATCGGGCGAAACTGCCGATACGTTGGCAGCTATAGAGCTTGCTAAAGAGAAGGGCGCGACCATTTTGGGCTTGTGTAATGTAGTTGGCTCATCTATACCACGTGCATCGCACGCGGGCGCTTATACACACGCAGGGCCCGAAATTGGGGTAGCCTCGACCAAGGCATTTACTGCACAGGTTGCAGTACTTACGCTTTGGGCATTTGGCTTTGCCGAAATACGCGGCACTGCTACCAAACAAGATTTGCGCGACGCCTTTGCCGAATTGGAAACAATACCCGCCAAAGTTGAGAGAACCTTACAATGCGAAGACCAGGTTATCGAAATTGCCCGCATATTTAAAGATGTAACGAATGCCCTATACCTGGGCCGTGGTTACGGTTTCCCGGTAGCACTGGAAGGCGCATTGAAGCTGAAAGAAATCTCTTACATCCACGCCGAAGGTTATCCTGCTGCTGAAATGAAGCACGGGCCCATTGCCTTGATTGATGAAGAAATGCCGGTGGTTGTAATTGCGACAAAAAGCTACATCTACGAAAAAGTTATCAGCAACATACAGGAAGTAAAAGCCCGCAAAGGAAAAATTATTGCCATAGTAACTGAGGGTGATGACAAAGTGCGCAAAATGGCCGATTACGTTATCGAAATACCTGAAACGAAAGAGTACCTTGAACCGCTTTTAGCTACTATACCGCTACAATTACTTTCGTACCACATAGCCGTTATGCGCGGCTGTAATGTTGACCAGCCAAGAAATTTGGCTAAGAGTGTTACGGTGGAGTAATTGCTATTACCCCTTCTTATAATACTTCAAAGTATAGGTAGCTGTAAGCAATAGGTACCGTTTAATTACCTGGGTCCTGTCGTCTTCAACATAGGTGCCGGTTACGGTACGGCTGATGCCGCTGTTTTGATTGAGGATATCGTTTACACTAGCACGTATTTCCAGCGATTTATCTTTTAAGAATTTATAGCCCAGCGCGGCGTTCCAAATAAAAATATCCTGGTTAAAGCCTTGTGCTACGCCCTCGTATAAAGTGTTTTGCAAGGAAGTATTAAATACAAACCCTTTATAAAACAACCAATTGAATTTTACCGAGGCGGTGTGGTTAAAGTAATTGTTGTTGCCGGTTTGTTGCAGGGTATTGTTTACAATGTTGTAGCTGCCCGAATACTGAATGGTAAAATCAATTTTCTCGCTGATGTTACTACCTAATACAAAACCGCCATTTACGTTGTACGTGCTGCTCCAGTTGGTAAGGTTATTAATTAACCCCGGTGAGTGGTTATAACTAACACCACCGGTGAGGTTCATGTTGCACTTCATCTTCTCAATCGGGAAACCATAATTTACAAAGGCGTTGCCGTTTATTGCCCCGTTTAAATTAACCGGCGAGGTAAGTTGCGAGCCTTTATGCAACATTACCGAGTTGTTAAGCATAGTATCGTTCGCCGCAATCAACGTTGAGCTGCCTACATAATTTTGGGTGTATGTAGCTGTTAAAAATGCAAAGAGAGAATTGGCTGTTTTCTTTTTAGTTAACCCATACCTTATTAAAAGTGAATGCGAGTACGATTGCTTTAGCAATGGGTTACCGGTTGTAAGCAACAGTGGATTGCTATTATTAATTACGCTCTGCAATTGCGATATTGATGGTGGGCTGGTGGAGGTGCGATAGAAGATGCGCAAACTCGTTCCGCTATCCGTTTTAAACGTAAACATGGCATTAGGCAATACGTTGATAAATGTGCGGCTGGTATTATAATCCGTAGGGAAAACCTCCGTGCCGGTCAACAATGCGTATTGCCCGTTAACACCGGCTGAAAAGTTGATACCTTTGCCGGCAAACCGGTATGTTACACCCGCCTTTTGGGTCATGTAAATATCGGTGTATTTATTGCTGAACGCAGTATCAAGTACGCTATAAGCTTCAAGCAGCGAATCGTAATTTTTGGTGGTTTGGTTGGAGTTGTTCCATTGGTTAGAAGGGGTGTAATTAAATTGAAGCATCCCTGTTTTGCCAACCGGTTCGGTATAAGCAAGGTTAGCGCCTAGTGTGTAACTGTTGCTATATGTTGGCGAGGTTTGATTTAACCAAACAGAATCGTTGTTTTCGGAATAGTAGTTTAACGATTGCAGCATGGCATGGGCCACTTTATTGTTGTAGGTTGATGAGAAGTCAATAGAAATAGTGCGCCTGCGCTTTTTAAATTTATGTTGAAACAGGATATCGCCTGAAAGGTTATAAGCAAAGTTATTTGAGGAGGAATTAGTTTGCGATTGGCTTAATGGTTCAATTTGTGCAATAGTGGTTTGCCCGAATTGATTAAGTATTTGGTTGTTTTGTTGCAGGTTTAGTTTGGGGGTGAAAATGAACTTGTTCATCGTATCAATGGCATACTCTATTCGGATATTTACCCGGTGGTTAATGTTGCGACCTTGTGTTTGGTCGGTTTCTTTATAATAATCCGAGCTATCTCCCGAGTTAAAATACTGGCGTGTAAGCGAAGTTGAGTTGCTATTGTTGGTGATATTAAAAAAGTAACTGGCCGCAACTTTTACCTTTTTCTGCTTGCCCCATACATCAACATAATTAAGGCCCGCCGAACCGGTTGTTGATACACCGGGCGTTTGCCCGATTAAAAAATTGCCTGCACTGGCCGCACCGCCGCCGCCACCCTGGCCGCCACCTCCTCCTCCACCGCCTCTTCCTCCACCAAAACCATTGCCTTGCCTTTGTGTTGAAGTGCCGATTACACCCAATATATCCTGCGTTGAAAAATTTTGTTGGTTAATGTTATTGCCCATGCCTATCAACGAAAGACGCCTGTCGCCATTAAACCAATTGAGTGAACCACCAACCGAGTAAGTGCTGTTGGTTAAATAACCGTAGCCTGCGTATAGCTTTCCAAAAACACCATTACGGCGGTTCTTCTTGGTTACTATGTTAATGGCCTTTTGCGAGTTGCCATCATCAAAACCTGTAAACTGCGACTGGTCACTTGCTTTATCAAATACCTGCACTTTGTCTATCACATCGGCAGGCAGGTTTTTTAAAGCCAGTGTGGCATCTTGCCCGAAAAACTCCTTGCCGTCAATATATACCTGCTGTACGGTTTCGCCATGCGCCGTAACCGTGCCGTTGTTTGATGTAATACCCGGCATTTTCGCAACAAGGTCCTCGGCATTAGCATCGGGGTTTACTTTAAAGGCATTGGCATTATACTCGCTGGTATCGTCTTTTTGTTTTACGCGGTCCTCTTTGGCAACAATTTGCACATCCTTAAAAGTGGTAGGGTTTTTAACCAATAAAATATTGCCCATGTGCTTATCGGCACCGCTTATTTTTGGTCGTAGCTGTATCGTTTTGTAGCCCAGGTATTTTATTTCGAGCACATAAGCTGCTGAAGGAAGATTCGGAAAAGAAAACCTGCCACCAGTATCGCTCTCCATACCGGTGTATTTTGTGCTATCAGCCTGGTACGTCAATTTAATATAGGCCCCAGGCATTGTGGTGTGGTCCTCGGCATCACTAACTACTCCGTCTAATTTAAACATTTGAGCCGAGGCGGTGCCCGTAATTACAAACAGTAAGAATAAAATACGGGCTAAAGATTTCATCTTTTGAAATAACAGGCATTTAAAGGCCAATACCGGCAAATCTGCGGTATGTTATTCAATTAATTGCAAATAATTCGGAGAAACGCGGTTTTACCTCGGCTAGTTCAAATCTGACCTATGGTATCACTAAGCTGGCGGTGCGCACAGTATGAGCAGAAAAATAACCCAAGGCCCCACCAAGAATATTAGTCGGTGGGTTTTGAGGAGTTGCTGTCGAAACCGGATTCGAAGCGCCAGTGATACTCTTAACTACCGAAAAGTATTTGTAAGTATTAGCATCAATACACATCAAAACCACCTTCACCGAATCATTAGTGCTTGGATTAGCCATACGCAACCTTATCCCCTGGGGCAACCCATTGGTGTATTTATCTTCATCCAAAGCTATATCGCCGGTGCTATCCTGCAACACATTATTAACGTAGGCTTCTACCTTATAAAAATTAGTATATGCAACGGGGTCTATAAAATAGCAGTGTACGTGGTAATTTGTATCCGGCGCATTACCCACCTCATTCGAAGTTATGCTGTCTATATTAACCGGTAAGGGCATAGTTGAAACAGCATCGTATTCTTTGCCTAAAACCGTTGCCTTCATGGTATATGTTCTTCCCGGTATACCGGTTAAATGGGTGGCCGCATATTTGCCGCTATCAACCTGTATAAAAGTATCGGTTACTCCCATATTATCGGTTACAATAATTGTGGCGCCATTAACCCTTGCGAAATTGCCCGGCGTAAAATAACTACCCGTTTGAGTAATTAAAACAGTATCAACCAAAGGCTGGTCGGTAACATAAGCCTCAATCACCAATTGCTTACCCGAAGAATTTAAGTCAATATGAATAACCCTTTCGCACGAACCAAAAATGAGTGCCGCTGCAACAAGAAAGCCAAGCCTGATTATATTTTTTCTGCGCCTCATGTTACAAAAATTTAAAGTTGTAAGTAATTGATGGCACCCACCTGAATAAAGTTAACTGCACCGCCTGGTTTTGCCCCGGGTTATTGGGGTCTTGCTGAAAGTTTATGGCGTAAGCGTTTCGCCGGCCATAAACATTGTAAAGCGAGAGGTTAAGGTTGTGGTCCCACTTTTTGTGCTTTTTCAACTGCACGGTTGCACCTATATCTAACCGGTGGTAATCGGGCATACGATAACCATTACGCTCGGTATATTGAGGCACGGTAACATTGCCAATCTGGTAGCTTCCGCTAGGCCAGGTAACGGCATTACCGGTATAGAAAACCCATACGGCTGAAACACTCCATTTTGCATTAATATCATAAATAGCCACCAGCGATATTTCGTGCGTGCGGTCTTGCTTGGCATAGTAAGGCACGGCATTATCAATATCCGGAAACTTGCGTTGGCTACGACTCCAGGTATATGCAGCCCAGCCATGTATTTTCCAAATATCAAACTTCATCATTGTTTCAACGCCGTAACTCCACCCGATACCATACACCAACTGCGACTCAACATAACGGTTCAAAATCAAATCGGCCCCACTGGCATAGTCAATCTGGTTTTGCATGTATTTATAATAAACCTCCACCGATGGCTGCAATCCGCCCTTCAAAAAATTACCGAAATAACCGATAGCACCCTGGTCCGAAATTTCCGGCTTCACCAGTTTACTTGTAGGTACCCATAAGTCGGTTGGATTAGTTGAAGTAGTGTTGCTTAACTGGTGCATGTACTGGCTATTACGGTCGTACGATAGCTTGATAGAGTTATGCTCGTTAATTATAAAATTCATGCACAATCTTGGTTCCAAATCCCAATAAGTAACAATGGGCTGGGCTGCTTTATATACTGTTGAATCAGTAGGGAAATTAGTCTCTGGATCGTATTTGTTGTAAGTGGTTTGCGAACCAAGCGCCGTAAAAACCGATAAGCGCACACCATATATCATTTTAAAAAACGGTGCAATAGTTTGTTCGTTGCCGGCATAAACTGCGTTCTCTAAAGCATGTGTTTTACTTTGGTTGAGCGATACAAGTTTATTCATACCAATGGCCGTAACCTCACCGGGTATAAAGGTGTGGTATATCATATTGAAGCCAAAGTGCAGTTTATTTTTACTGTTGGGATAATATTGAAAATCTTCTTTCAAATTAATATCCTGTATGCCCGATAAAATGGTTGCCTGGGCACTATCTTGTCCCACCAGTATTTTGTAATTATAATTATTGAAAATGAACGAGGTGTTTGAGAAAAGTTTTTCATTAAAAATATGGTTCCAGCGGGCTGTAGCGGTAATGTTACCCCAGTTTAAAGCAAAGCGGTTATCGAAGCTAAACACATCGCGGCCGATATATCCCGAAACAAAAACCCGGTCATGGTCGCCCAGGCTATAGTTGGCTTTTAAATTTACATCATAAAAATACAATATGCTTTTATTTACCCTGCTGTTACTCGAAAGCTTGGCAAACAAGCCAGGATAAGCAAAGCGCCCCGAAGCCATAAACGAGCCTTTGTGCTTTTTAATAGGCCCTTCAACTGTTAAACGCGAGGTAATAAGCCCAATACCCCCCGAAAAACTATAATCCTGATCATTCCCATCTTTCATTTTAACATCTACTACTGAGGCCAAGCGGCCGCCATATTCAGCAGGCATACCTCCCTTATAAAGCGTAACATCTTTAATGGCGTCTGAATTGAAAGTGCTGAAAAAACCCAGCAGGTGTCCCGAATTGTAAACCGGCGCCTCATCCAAAAGCACCAGGTTCTGGTCGGCCCCGCCGCCTCTTACATAAAATCCGGCATTCCCCTCACCGGCCGATTTTACACCGGGAAGTAACTGAAGGGTCTTCATAATATCTTTTTCGCCAAAAAACACCGGTATCTTGTCAATTTCCTTGGTGGTCATGGTTTCTGCGCCCATTTGAGCCGAGGTAACATTTTTATTGCCTTTATCGGCTTTCACTACCACTTCCTGCATGGTTTTAATCTCTTCACCCATCGAAAAATTGATGGTGGTATCGCGGGTAAGATTTAGTATAAATACCTTTTTGTTGTAGCCAACGTATTGCGCCAAAATGGTGTCTTTACCCGGGTGAACAGTAAGTGAATAGAAACCGTATGCGTTAACACTGGCGCCGTTTTGAGCATCGGATATGGAATAGATAACAGCCCCGGTCATTACCTCGCCGTTTTTGGCATCTTTTACGGTGCCACTTATCGTCACTTTCTTTTGTGCCTGCAAGCCGGTCAATAACAGACACAGGGATAACAACAATAAAAAGGCTTTGGGCATGGGTGTTAATTAAACGGACGCAAATAAACGAAGTCTATTGTTAATTATTGCCGGCTTGCACTTATGTTAAAATTATTTCTGAAATATTAATAAAACATGGGGGTGATTGGTTGTTAATAGCCACTGGTTATTTAATAAAAGTTGTTTTTTAGTTTACCTTCGAAACCGTCAAAAATAAAACATGAGAATTCAAAACATTTATATAGTTGTATTCTTGAGTGGGCTACTTGCTTTATCATCATGCAAAAAAAACGGGGCTACTTTTTCTTTACAGTTAAAAGCAAAATACGGCACCCAAAATTTCAGGCTTAACTCCACTTACACCGATCCAGCAGGAAGATATGTAAACCTGGCTACTTTAAAATTTTACTTGTCGCATATTAATCTTATTAAAAGTAATGGTAGCCTCGTAAAAGTAGCAGACATAGCTATTTTTGATTTTAGTGATACAACAGCACTTTCTGTATCTGTACCAAATATGGACGGCACCTTTACCGGGATTAGTTTTGCATGCGGCCTCGATTCAGTTACTAATACTTCGGACCCACTGAACTACTCCGTTCCAAATCCTCTGGCGGGCGATTATAACATGTACTGGTCAATGCTAAAATATCAGTTTGAAGTATTGGAGGGAAAATGGGATACACAAGACACTGCTTTTTTGCATAATCCGCTGGCTTATCATATTGGCACCAATGCAGCTTACCGCCAAACGCAGCTGAATAAATCCTTTTCAATTTCCAGTAGCAATTATACCATGGTGGTGTATTTAGATGTTGAGCAAATATTTAATAATACAACAACCGGCGAAACCATCAACATTGTTACTGAGTTTTCTTCCATGTCAACAGATAATCAACCTGTGATGGTAAAGTTTGCCGATAATTTTTCAAAGGCATTTTCATTGTAAAAGGAATTCATGAAAGCCAAAATTCTATTTCTCTTATCATTGGTTATTGTTTTGCTTTCATTAGAGAATTGCAAGCCCGACCCTAAAACACAAACTACGTCCACCGACCCCGATAGCCTGTACCGGGGTACAAAATATATCATCCAAATACCATTCGGATTTCCGAGCCTTACCAATCCCTATAAAGATTCGCTAACAGTTGAGGGCATTCAGTTAGGCAGAAGGCTTTTTTATGATAAAAGACTTTCATCTACCGGGTTATTGGCCTGCGCTTCGTGCCATATGCTGCAACATGGTTTTGCAGATAGTATTGTGTTAGCAACTAACGTTTCGGGGCTTAACAAACGGAACGCGCCTACTATACAAAATTTGGCCTGGGCACCTATTATGTTTTGGGATGGAAGGCAGCCTACCTTAGCCGCACAGGCCCAGGATGCCGGGCATAACGAATTGGGCTTGTTACCAGCCAGTGCAGTGCCCATGTTGCAGGCCGATAGTGTATATGCACGCCTTTTCAGAAAAGCATTTGGCAGGCCTGGCAAGGTTACCGAAAGTGAAATCTACCTGGCAATTCAAGAATTTGAAATGAGCGCCATATCAGCCAATTCCAGGTTCGATAGCTTGCAGCGCGGTCAAGCGCAATACACGCCAGAGGAATCGGATGCCTTCTTCACTATTTTTACTCAAAACACCGGAGAGTGTTTTCATTGCCATGCTGAGGGCAATGATTTGTTAATGGTAAACCGCACAAGTGGGTTTACTTTTCGTAACAACGGCTTACAGGTTGCTAATACCATTAATGATTTTGCCGACGCAGGCAGGGGAGCAATTACTGGTTTAAGCACTGATTATGGTTTATTTAAAAACCCTACTCTTCGCAATATTGCTGTAAGCGGGCCCTATATGCACGATGGGCGATATAAAACGCTTGAGCAGGTAATTAATTTTTACAGCGATAGCCTGCACCTAACGCCTAATGCCGACCCAAATATTGCCCTGCATATGGATACAGCTAATGGCGAACATTTATTAACAGGTGGCATGCATTTTACAGCTCAGCAAAAGGCGGATTTACTAATTCTGCTAAATGATATGACCGATACTTCGTTTTTAAATAACCCGAACCTGAAAAGCCCTTTTTAAACTTCGGGTTCTTGTTGAGAGAGGCAGTGAAAACTGCCTAACCCCCAGATTAAATCGGTAGAGTCCAGCCCAACCACCTTTCTATCCTTAAAGCAATCCTGGAGAATATCTAATGCCCGTTGGTCGTTTTTGTCATCTCTAAAAACAGGCACTACCACATACTCATTAGCAATATAAAAATTGGCGTACGATGCAGGCAGGCGTTGATCTTCGTAAACAACATTATGTGGCATTGGCAATTCAACAATATTTATTTGCTGGCCATTTTCGAGTCGCATTTTTTTCAGCTCCATCAAATTTTCCTGAAGCGGTTCGTAATTCTGGTCTGCCCTGTTTTCTTCAATAACCGTAATTACGGTATCGGCATTTACAAAGCGGGTAATGTCATCAATGTGGCCATCGGTATCATCACCGGCTATACCATCGCCCAGCCATAAAATATTTTGCACGCCATAATAATCTACAAGATACTGCTCAATTTGTTTTTGCGAAAGCAGCGGATTGCGGTTTTTATTTAGCAGACAGGCCGTTGTGGTAATCAGAGTTCCCTTACCATTAAAATCAACTGAGCCTCCCTCCATAATAATGTTGGGATAGAACACAGGTAATTTTAATTTCTCGCCAATCAAGGTAGGTATAACATCATCCAAATCGTAGGGCGGATATTTATCGCCCCAGGCATTGTAGGCCCAGTCAACAATCGCCTTTTCCCTTGTGGTTCTGTTTATCACAAAGGCAGGGCCATGATCGCGGCACCATGCATCGTTAGTTGGATGAAAATAAAACTCAACATTAGCCAAATTGCATTTTGCCATTTGCAAATGCCCCGAGGCAAATTGCTTCATAGCATCATTTGCTACGTTGATACAAACCTTTTGCCCCTCGGCTACCAGTTTAATGAACTGTGCATATACAGGGAAAATGGTGTCAATCTTTCCGGGCCACGATGCCTCTTTATGTGGCCACGATAACCACATGGCATGTTGCTTTTCAAACTCAGCAGGGAAAAAAAATCCCAATTCGCGAGGTGTTTTCATTAGTCTTCGTCGATAAATCTTTTGGTAATGGGTTGGTACGAGTCAATTCTTCTATCGCGCATAAAAGGCCAGTGGGTTCGATAGAAATCAGTTTTCTGCGTGTCTATTTCAACCACAGCGTTTTCTTCTTTATCGTGCGATGCCAGGTAAAGCAATTTACCAAATGGGTTTGATACAAAACTTCCACCCCAAAATTTCATCCTGCCCTCTTGCTCAAAGCCCACACGGTTTACACTTACCACATGTACCCCATTGGCCACCGAATGCGAACGCTGAATGGTTTGCCATGCATTATACTGCTCCTGATTGGTAGCTTCATCCTGATTAGTGGCCCAACCTATTGCCGTTGGGTAGAAAATAATTTCAGCGCCCATCATGGCTGTAATACGGGCAGCTTCGGGGTACCATTGGTCCCAACAAATAAGCACGCCCAGTTTGGCGTATTTGGTATTAAATACTTTGTAACCTAAATCGCCGGGAGTGAAATAAAATTTTTCGTAAAACGCGGGGTCATCCGGAATATGCATTTTGCGGTATTTGCCTAAATACTTACCATCGGCATCAATAACCGCTGTAGTATTATGATAAAGCCCCTGGGCACGCTTTTCAAACAAAGAAGCTATGATAACTACATTCAGTTCAGCGGCCACCTCGCTTAACACATCGGTTGATGGGCCGGGAATAGTTTCAGCCAGCTTAAAGTTTTCGTAATCTTCCACATCGCAAAAATACAAGGATGTAAAAAGCTCCTGCAGACAAATAATTTGGGCACCTTTAGCAGCTGCATCGCGTATTCCATCAATAGCTTTTTGCAGGTTGGGCTGCACATCTTTAACGCAACTCATTTGCACTAAACCCACTTTTACTTTGGCCATAGCTTAAAATTTTAAGTGCGCGAAAATAAGATTATTAGAAACAAGATTCAAGAATCGGGACACAAGCAACATTTTGAAAAACTAATGTCCCTGTATAAGCTTTGCAAGCAGGAAAGCAACACCAGCGGCTAAGGCACCAATAAAAGTAGTTTTAATAGCTCCTGTCCAGGTCGGTTGGCCAATGGCTTTGGCCTTCAAAAATCCAAAAATAAAAAGTGCTATCAACGTTACCCCAACCGAAACCAGCAACGCCTGGTGCGAATCTTTAATAAAAAGATAGGGCGAAAGTGGTACAAGCCCACCAACAATATAGGCCACACCAATATTGAATGCACTTTTGCGGGCACGCTGTGCATCGGGCATTTCTAAACCCAATTCAAA